>JBJEDF010000025.1:0-13152 GCA_051871765.1 Muribaculaceae bacterium | reverse complement strand
TTGATTTTTCTTATTCACCGGGCGTAAAAAAATCTTTTTTTTATGTACCTTTGTAGCGTGATTTATTATATACTATCAACAACATACAGTTATGAGCACTGATAACACGCCCTTCAACAACACGCCCGACACCCCACAAGAGCCTAAGCGGAAGAGCTCAGCCAAGGTCATCATCATCGCCGTAGGAGCCGTCGTTGTTGCGGCCATCGCATACCTCCTGATTGACAACATACGCAGCCGCAAAGCCATCGAAGAGGCTATCGCCGAGAAAGAGCAGCTGCAACTCGACTACGAGCAGCAACAGCTGGAGGCCGACTACAAGGCTCTCAACGACGAGTTTGCCCAATTTGAGACCTCTCGCCAAGCCATCATGAATGACTCAGTCAAGCGTGAGCTCACAGAGAAATATGAGGCCGCTCGCCTGCAGGTGGAGAAGCTGCAGCAGGAGCTGAAAAACCAAAAGTCAAAGTCAGCCGCCGAGATAGCTAAGCTCAAAGACGAAATCTCCACCCTGCGCGCCTTGCTGCGCCACTATGTGGAGGAGATTGACCGCCTCAACAAAGAAAACGAAGCATTACGCTCAGAAAACCAAGAAATCAAAGAGCAAAACTCGCAGCTCAACAACCAAGTGGCCGAGACCTCGCGCCGCAACGAAGTGCTCTCGGAGCGCATGACCCTCGCCGAGAAGCTCAATGTCACCGGCGTGGCCCTCACCCCGCTCAACAAGAAAGGCAAGCAAGAGAAAAATGTAAAGAAAGCCGTGCAGCTCAAGGTCACGTTCACCATCCCGCAAAACAACTCCACGCCTGTGGGAGAGAAGACCATCTACCTGCGCATCGTCTCGCCCTCGGGGCAGCTCTTAGGCAATGGCGGCACCTTTGCCTTTGAAGGTGGCAACGTGGGCTACTCGGCTAAAAAGACCATTGAGTATGCCGGCGAGGAGATCGGCGGCATCACCATCTACTGGGACGTCAACACGGCGCTGACGGCCGGCGCCTACACCGTGGAGCTCTTTGCCGACAACTACCGACTCACCTCACGCTCCTTCGAGCTTAAGTAACCCCGCCCCCTCTCTTGCTGCGATGCTCGCCTTCGTGTCTGACACCTACGCCTCAATCTATGAGGCAGTCAACTCGGTGGATATCACCACCGCCGGGGCTATATACCGTATGGTGCTGAGTATGCTCTTAGGCAGCATCGTAGGCTACGAACGCAAGCTCAAGGGGCAGTCAGCCGGTGTGCGCACCTTTGCCCTCATCGCTATGGGCGCCACATTGGCCATGATACTGTCAATCTACATACCCCAAGAATACCTTGGGCTGAAAAACGGCGACCCGGGGCGCATAGCGGCTCAGGTGCTCAGCGGCATCGGTTTTCTCGGTGCGGGAGCCATCATCCAGATGAAAGGCTCTGTCAAGGGCCTGACCACCGCTGCCGGGATATGGATGGTGGCCACCCTCGGCCTCGCCGTCGGCGCCGGTCTATATTGGATATCGGTGGCAGCCACGGCGCTGATTATGTTTGTATTGGTGCAGATAGAGCGCCTCGAGCGCAAGGCCGGCATCGGCGCCGAGTCGCGCATCGTGCGCATCCGTCTGAGCGTCATTCTCAGCGACATCGAGGCATATCGCAAGGTTCTTGACGACGAGCATGTGCGCCTCGACAACTTCTACATCGAATACGACTACGTCAACAGCGAGACACGTCTCAATCTGGTAATTCGTGCACGCGAAAACATAGACTACCTGCGACTCTTCGGGCGCTTTGAGCAACTCTACCCCACCATCTCCGCCACCCTCACCAATCAGCTCAGTTTCTGAGCCCCACAGACAACACCGCCCCACCCCAATCATAGCGCTATGAGCATCGAAAGCTTAATCACCGACCTGGCATTCATCCTCCTGATGGGGGCTATTGTCACCGTGGTCTTCAAGTGGCTCAAGCAACCCGTGGTGCTCGGATATATTGTGGCCGGCTTTCTCGCGAGCCCCAACTTTACCTACATACCATCAGTCACCACGGCAGAGAACATAGACTTCTGGGCCGAGATAGGCATCGTGGTGCTGCTTTTTTCGCTGGGATTGGAGTTCAGCTTCAAGAAGTTGATGAGCTCCGGTGGCTCGGCAGTGGTCACGGCGCTGATCATCGTCACCGGCATGATGGGTGTTGGCTTTGTGGTGGGGCGTCTTATGCACTTCAACACTATCAACAGCCTCTTTCTTGGGGGCATGCTGTCGATGTCGTCAACCACGATCATACTCAAAGCCTTCACCGATATGGGCCTGCGTCAGCAGAAGTTTGCCTCGCAGGTGCTGGCCGTGCTTATCGTAGAGGATCTGTTTGCGGTGGTGATGATGGTGCTGCTCTCATCAATAGCCCTGAACAACAGTGTAGAAGGCTCAGAGATGCTGATGTCAGTGGCCAAGCTCTTGTTCTTCCTGATCATATGGACCTTGGTTGGCGTATATGTCATACCATCGGGTCTCAATCGCATACGCCGATACCTCAATGCCGAGACGCTGCTGGTGGTGTCGATGGGCCTGTGTCTGGGCATGGCTGTGTTTTCGGTGCTCTGCGGCTTCTCGCTGGCGCTGGGGGCCTTTGTCATGGGATCAATCTTAGCGGGCACGAGCTATGCCGAGCGCATAGAGCATGTAGTTAGCCCGGTGAAAGACCTGTTCGGCGCTGTCTTCTTCATCTCCGTGGGCATGATGGTGCAGCCTGCAGTCATCGCTCACTACTGGCTGCCCATCCTCATCTTGTCAGCGGTGGTGATTGTAGGCATGATAGTGTTTGGCACCTTCGGTATGCTCGTCACGGGTCAGACGCTCCGTGTGGCTGTGCGCTCGGGTTTCTCGCTGACACAGATCGGCGAGTTTGCGTTCATCATCGCCACGCTCGGCATGAATCTCGGTGTCCTTGACGCCACGCTCTACCCCATCGTGGTGGCAGTGTCGGTGCTCACGACCTTTGCCACGCCCTACTTCATCAAGATGTCGCAGCCGGCTGCTGATGCTCTGGAGCGCCACTTGCCCAAGCGCCTGGTGTCGCTGATTTCGCGCTACCGCGCCGAGGCCGACAAAGAGCAGGCCGACGGCCGCTCGTGGGCCATCATCCTCAAGCGCTATCTGTGGCGCACGATACTCTACTCCATCGTGCTCATGGGCATTATCATCATCAGCGCGAGCTACCTGCAGCCGTGGCTGATGACGCTGTCGGCCCGGTGGAGCAACCTGCTGGGCGTGAGCATCACCCTCGCGGCCATGTCGCCATTCTTGCTGGCATTGATTATGCCTGTGTCGGCCACCGCCACCGCCGAGGAGATAGCCGATGTGGAGGTGACACACAATATACCGCGCTTGGTGGTGCAGATATTCCGCTCGGTCATAGCGCTGGCGTTCATCATCTTTGCCGTGTGGCAACGCTATCCGGCGCGAGTCACTCTGTGGGTTGCCGTGGTCGTAGCCATACTCTTGCTGCTGGCATTCTCGCGGCGGATACGTAGGCGAATGAATGCGGTAGAGACCAAGTTTCTCGACAACCTCAACGAGCGCGAGCTGCGCCGCAACGGCCGCAACAACAGCGTGGTCAGCGACCTGCACTTAGCCTATATGACGGTGAGCACCGCCTGCGAATTTGTGGGCGAGCGGCTTGCCAACAGCAACCTGCGGCGCAACTTTGGCGTCAACGTTGTCACCATCTTACGCGGCGCCAAGCACATACCCATCCCCGACGGCAGCACACGCATCTTCCCCGGCGATGTCATCGGCGTCATCGGCACCGACGAGCAGCTACAGCGGCTTCTGCCGGCCGTAGAGGTACCCGATGACGACCTTGCAGCGCCCTCGTCGCACGATGATGTCAAGCTCACCAGCATTATCCTCAGCGAGCACTCGCCGCTGATAGGCCACACGCCTATATCATCGTCGCTGCGCCACAACTACGAGACACTGGTGGTAGCCATCGACCGCGGCGGAGTGTTTATCGACTCCGGGCCCGACCTGCGCTTTGCGCCGGGCGACATAGTGTATCTCGTGGGCGACCCACGCAAGATACAAGACCTCAAATGAAAATATCGAAATAAAATAACTACTCATTATTTATATATAGTATAGTATGTCAGACAAGCGTTACAATCTGCGCGGAGTGTCGGCCTCTAAAGAAGATGTCCACTCGGCTATCAAAAATGTTGACAAGGGCCTATATCCCGGAGCCTTCTGCAAGATAATCCCCGATATCTTGGGTGGCGACCCCGCGTACTGCAACATTATGCACGCCGATGGAGCCGGCACCAAATCGTCGCTCGCCTATGCTTACTGGCGGGAGACCGGCGACCTCAGCGTATGGAAAGGCATAGCCCAAGATGCGCTGATTATGAATATCGACGACCTGCTGTGTGTCGGCGCCACGGATAATATCCTTGTCTCCTCGACCATCGGGCGCAACAAAAACCTGGTGCCCGGCGAAGTGATATCCGCCATCATCAACGGCACCGAAGAGCTGCTTGCCGACCTGCGCAGCCACGGCATCACGGCCTACTCGACGGGCGGCGAGACGGCTGACGTGGGCGACCTGGTGCGCACCATCATCGTAGATAGCACCGTCACCTGCCGCATGCGCCGCGCCGATGTCATCGACAATGCCAACATCGCCGCCGGCGACGTCATCGTGGGCCTCGCCTCATACGGCAAAGCCACCTACGAAGACACATACAACGGCGGCATGGGCAGCAACGGCCTCACCTCGGCGCGCCACGACGTCTTCGGTAAATACCTCGCCGAGAAATATCCCGAGACATACGACAGCGCCATCCCCGCCGACTTGGTGTATTCCGGCTCATGCCACCTCACCGACGGCGTAGCGGGCACGCCGCTCGATGCGGGCAAGCTGGTGCTCTCGCCCACGCGCACCTATGCCCCCGTCGTCAAGGCCATCCTCGACAAGATGCGTCCGCGGGTCCACGGCATGATACACTGCTCAGGCGGTGCACAGACCAAAATCATGAACTTTGTCCACAACAAGCACGTTATCAAAGATAATATGTTTGAAGTGCCGCCGCTCTTTGCCCTCATTCAGCGCGAGTCAGGCACCGACTGGCAAGAGATGTACAAGGTGTTCAACATGGGTCATCGCCTCGAATTCTACCTCGCGCCCGAGCATGCCGATGAGGTCATCGCCACGGCAGCGGAGTATGGCATCGAAGCCAAGGTCATAGGCCGCGTAGCCGAGGCGCCGGCCAATCGCCTCACCATCATCAGCGACAAAGGCACATTTGAATACTAAGCCTGCGCCCCATACTCTCAAATAATCATCATAGAAATCATTCACTCAACATCACACACATATATTATGAAAAAGTCATTTCTCACGGTGGCAGTCATCTGCACCCTCGCCGGCTCAATGATGCTGTCATCATGCATCGGCAGCTTCACACTCACCAACAAGCTCTTGACGTGGAACCGCCACGTAGGCAGCAAGTTTGTCAATGAGCTGGTGTTCTTCGCCTTCTGGATACTCCCGGTATATGAGGTCTCAGGGCTGGCCGACCTCCTCGTGCTCAACAGCATCGAATTCTGGAGCGGCAACAACCCTGTGGCTAAAGGCACCAAGGTCATCGACGGCAAAGACGGCCGATACTTGGTGGAATGTGACGGCAAGGGCTACAACATCAAGTCAGAGAACGATGGTAGCGTGGTGCGCCTCGACTTCAACGCCGACAAACAGGAGTGGTCAGTCACCGACATCTACGGCAACACCCACAGCCTCTTCACCTTCGTCGATGACACACACATCGCCCTGCCAATGCCCGACGGCAGCACTTCTACCTTCGAGCTCTCCGAAGCCGGGCTCTACGCTTACCAGCAGGTAGCCACCAAGAGCGCTTTTGCTCTGAACTGATCAGGGCCTTTTTTGCCTCGCGTAATTATTTGATATAATTCATAACTCACTGATATAATGAGTGCAAAAGTAGGCGACACCGTGCGCTTTCTCAACGCCGTCGGCGGCGGGCAAGTGACCCGCATTGCCGACGGCATTGCTTACGTTGCTGACAGCGATGGCTTTGAGACACCGGTGATGCTGCGCGAGTGTGTGGTGGTGGCATCGCCCTCAGCGCAGCCACACCACGCCGCCCCGGCCGCCAAATCGGCGGCTGCCACGTCGATGCCCAAACAGCCGTCGCCGCAGATAGCCGACATCCCCACGATAGAGCCCCCCGACGGCGACACGCTCAACATAGTGGTGGCGTTTGAGCCGTCAGACCTGCGACGCCTCTCCGAGGCCACTTTTGATGCCTTCATCGTCAACGACTCCAACTATCAGCTCAGCATCATGGTGGCCACGCGCGAGCGCGACGACCGCCTCTGGACACCGCGCTATGCCGGCGTCATTGAGCCTAATATGCAAGAGTTTCTCTTTGAGCTCACGCGCGAAGACCTCCCTCACATTGACCGCTTTGCGCTGCAATACATAGCTTGCAAGCCTGCCAAGCCCTTTGCGCTCAAAGCGCCGGCGTCGGTGGAGCTGAGTTTCGACGCCACGAAGTTTGCCAAGCTACACTGCTTTGCCAAAAGCGAATACTTTGACACGCCCGTGATAACGCTCGACATCACGCGCCACGACGTGGCAGCGCGCCCCGCCTATGACCCGCAGCGCTTAGTCAGCGCCGCCGACACAGCATCGCCCAAGCCCGCCGACACGCGTCGCCGACAGCCCCACGCGCCCCACGCCTCGGCCTCGGCCGATGAGCCGCTGGTCATCGACTTGCATATCCACGAGCTCCTCGACAACACCGCCGGCCTCTCCAACGCCGATATGCTCAACTGCCAGATTGACAAGTTCAGAGAAGTGATGGACCAAAACCTTCACAACTACGGCCGCAAGATAATCTTTATCCACGGCAAGGGCGAAGGCGTGCTCCGACAGGCTATCACCAAAGAGCTCAACAACCGCTACAAAGGGCACGATGTGCAAGACGCCTCATTCCGCGAATACGGCTTCGGAGCCACGCAGGTATGCATCAGGCAGCACACCGCGCCATCATCCCCCCATAAAAAGCATCGCAAATAATGATACTCTACTTCTCAGGCACCGGCAACAGCCGCCACATAGCGCAGCTGCTCGCCCACAGCCTCGGCGACACCGACACGGTCATCGACCTGTGCAAGACGCGGCACGCCTCCACGCTGCATTGCCCCGAGCGGCGGCTGATATGGGTATTTCCCATCTATGCCTGGAGTATGCCGCCCATCGTGGCCGACTTCATAGCGCGCGTGCGCCTCGTGGGTCATCCGCTCCACTATATGTGCGCCACCTGCGGCGACGACATAGGGCTAAGCGCCACGGTGTGGCGCGACGCGATACTCTCCCGCGGCTGGCGGGCCGCTACGGCCTACTCGGTGCAGATGCCCAACACCTACGTGTTTATGAAAAGTTTTGACATCGACAAGCCTCGGGTGCGCGACGCCAAGCTCGCTGCGGCCCCCGCCGCCGTGGCCGAGATAGCCCGCCGCATCACCGACAATATCGGCGGCGATGTGGTCACGCCGGGGGCATTTGCGTGGCTTAAGACTCGTGTCATCAACCACTTCTTCGTCAAGCGATTTATGTCGCCCAAAGACTTCAGCGCCGGCGAGGCCTGCAATGGGTGCGGGCTGTGTGCGCGCAGCTGCCCCACCGCCAACATCAGCATCGCCGAGGGCAAGCCCCGGTGGGGCGATGACTGCGCCTTCTGCTCGCGCTGCTATCAGATCTGCCCGCACCACGCCATAGACCACGCTCACACCGCCGCCACGAAAGGGCAGTATCGCCACTTCCTCGCCCACGACTAATGATGGCGTCGCGGCCGCCGATGAGACGCCGTCGGCCCGCAGCATAGTCATCGGCATATCCTCCCGGGGGCGCAGAGTAACTTTTTTATGCACAAATAACGCTTTTTTGAGAAATAATTGCTAAATTTGCAGTCTGAAAAGCCTTGGTGGCATTTCCAATAGTTGAAACGTAACACAATCGCAACCATACAATGAAGCTATTACAAGCTAAACTCGCAAAATACACAGCGCCACAAGAAGCTAAAGCGGCCGGTGTCTATCCCTATTTCAGAGCCATCTCATCGGAGCAAGACCCCGAAGTTATAATCAACGGACGCAAGGTCCTGATGTTCGGCTCAAACTGCTACACCGGCCTTGTCAATGACCCCCGCATCAAAGAAGCCGCTATCGAAGCGACACGCAAGTACGGCACCGGTTGCGCCGGCTCACCCTTTCTCAACGGCACTCTTGACCTGCACAAGAAGCTCGAGCAGCGCATCGCCGAATACATAGGCAAGGAAGACGTGATGATTTACTCTACGGGCTTTGGCGTAAACCTCGGTGTTGTCTCCACCCTCACCGGTCGCGAAGACTATATCATCTGGGATGAGCAAGACCACGCCTCTATCATCGAAGGCCGCCGCCTGTCGTTCTCACAGCAGCTCAAATACAAGCACAACGATATGGAGTCGCTCGAGAAGCAGCTGCAGAAATGCGCCCCCGACAAAGTCAAGCTCATCGTCACCGACGGCGTATTCTCAATGGAAGGCGATGTAGCCAACCTGCCCGAGATAGTGCGCCTGGCCAAGAAGTACGATGCCACCGTCATGGTCGATGAAGCGCACTCTATCGGCGTGTTTGGCGAAGGCGGCCGCGGCACCTGCCACCACTTCGGCGTGGCCGACGATGTCGATCTCATCATGGGCACATTCTCAAAGTCGTTTGCCTCGCTCGGCGGCTTCATCGCCACCGACAAGGAGATTACCAACTTCCTGCGTCACCACTCGCGCTCATACATCTTCACGGCGAGCATCACCCCCGCCTCGACGGCAGCAGCCCTCAAGGCTATCGACATCATGATCGAAGAGCCGTGGCGCCAAGAGCACCTCTGGGAAATCACCAACTACGCCCTCGAAGGCTTCCGCAACATGGGCTGCGAGATAGGCCCCACATCTACGCCTATCATACCGCTGTACATACGCGACAACTTCAAGACCTTTGCCATCACGCGCGACCTTCTCGAAGAGGGCATCTTCGTGAACCCCGTGGTGTCGCCCGCCGTAGCGCCGCAAGACACCCTCATACGCTTCAGCCTTATGGCCACACACTCTAAGGAGCAGGTGACCACCGCGCTGGAGAAAATTCAGAAAGTGTTCCGCGCACACAATCTCATCCCCTAAATCCATCGCCGCAGTCATCACACCGCCCCGGCCGGCCACCACGGCGCGAGCCCCGGGCTAAAGATACTGACCACGAGCATTCCTCAGCCGAGCTATCCTCACGATAGCGGCTGAGGAATGCTCGATTTTTATGCCTCCCGCGGGTAATGAGCATTGGTCAGCCGGGAGCGATCGCGCATTGCTCGCCGGCATCGCCGATACAGGGTGAAAATTTGGGCCTGCACATATCTTTAAAAAACTTATATTTGCTTTTTTGCGTATATTTTTTTAACTTTGCGTCACAATTTATCACACCACGTTGTATCACTCCACACACCCGATTACACCGATATGAAACTTACATACTATTCAGCGTGCATAGCGTTGATTTTCGCTGCGATGCTGTCATCGTGCAGCTCACCAAAGAAGGTTGCATACTTTGAAAATGCCGAAGTTATTCCGCAGGAAGTGCTGTCGCAGGTATCAGCCGCTGCCGACCCCATCTTACGCCCCGGCGACCTCCTCAATATCTACATCACGGCCACCAACATGACCGCCGTGGTGCCCTTCAACCGCGGCAGCTACATCACCGCAGAAGGCACGGTGGCCCAGCTGCGCAACACCACACAGAATACCAACCAGACCGGCGTGGAGTCATCAACCGACTATTACCTCATTGACAAAGACGGATACATCGACTTCCCCCTCTTAGGCAAAATCCACGCTGCCGGCAAGACCAAAGACGAGCTGATAGCCACGCTGCGCGATAGCATCAGCCCCAAATACATCACCGAGGTGCCCAACGTGGATATCCGCCTGATGAACTTCAGAGTCACCGTGGCCGGCGCCGTCAAGCAGCCCGGCGTGTATCAGTCAAAAAATGAGCGTATGACCTTCCTTGAGGCTATCGCCATGGCCGGAGACCTCGACATAAAAGGCGACCGCGAAAATATACTCCTCTACCGCACCAACGCCGACGGCTCACGCGAAGTGCACCGCCTCAACATACACGACAAGAACTTCCTCCTCTCGCCGTATATGAACCTCCAGCAAAACGACTACATCTACGTGGAGCCCAACAGCTCACTCAAGCAAAACGCTTGGCAACTCAACTCAGCAGTAGGCGCCACAATCACGATAGTGGGCGGTATGTCATCGCTTGCCGGCCTCGTTATCGGCATCATCAACCTCGCCGACGACAAGTAATCGCCCGCCCCTCACTCACCCGGCCCCACACCCTCATCAAGCACATAACCGACCATCTTTGATACAATGACTGACTCAGTTTTTGACGACCGCAACACCGACAATCGCATCGAAGAGACCTTTGACACCACCGGTCTGATACTCGACTTTATGGCCAACTGGAAGTGGTTCATAATCAGCGTAATCATCTGTCTGATAGTTGCATACTACCATATCAGCACCATCGTGCCCACATATCAAGTCACCGGCTCAATATACCTCAGCGATGAGACCGCAAAGGCCAACAAAGCCGTCAGCTTCGGCGCCGACGACCCCGTCATAGGCATGAAGGAATACATCGATGAGACCGAGCTCGAGATACTCAAGTCGCGCAACAACGTCATCGACATCGTGGACTCGCTGGGCCTCGCATACAGCTACGCCCTGGAGGGCAACTTCCGCAACATCCCCATCTATCGCACCAACGCCATCGTAGCCAAGCTCGACTCCGTGTCGCTCAACAATCTCGGCTCTTCTATCAACGTCACCATAGATAACGGCAAAGCCAACGACACCTACGACATCGTGGCCAAGACATGGTTTGGCGGCGTAGAGGAAGTCAAAGAATACAATGACGCCAAGCTGCCGCTGAGCATAGAGCTATCCAACGGCACCCTGCAGCTGACCAAGTCGCCCACCGTGGCAGAGCTCAACGGCACCGAGATTATCACCATACGCAACCCCAAAGCCGTGGCCGGCTCGCTCTCAGGCGCTCTGTCGCTGGAATACGCCCAAAACTCGTTCAACATCATACGCCTGCGCTGCAACACCCCCATCATAGAGCAAGGCGTAGATGTGCTCAACGTGCTGGTAGAGTTCTACAACCGACAAATCATCGAAGACAAAAACCGGTCAGCCATGCAGACCGAGGCATTTATCCTCGACCGCCTCGTGATGATTTCAGATGAGCTCAAAGACGTAGAAAACAGACTGCAAGACTACCGCCAGGCCAACAACATCACCGACCTTAACGCTCAGGCACAAATGAACCTCAACCAAAAGAGCAGCACCGAGAACCAGCTCGCCGAGGTCGATGCCGAGCGCAGCATCATCAACAGCATTGAGCATATCGTCTCCAACTCAGACTCCTTTGAGGGCATCCCGTCAGTATCAAACGACCAAAACCTCACCCGCAGCATCGAGGCATACAATAAGAAAATCGATCAGCTTAACCGCCAGCTCGAAAACGGAACCACCGCCGACAACCCCCTCGTCAAGACCATGCAGGAAGACCTCAACCGCGACAAAAACCGCATCCTGCAAAACATCAACTCGGTGAAGTCGGCTCTGAATGCACGCCGCAGCACCATCCTCACCCTCGACCGCCGCAGCTCAGGCCAGCTCTCCAGCCTGCCTCCCATCGACAAGGGACTGCAAGAGATATTCCGCGAACAGCAAGTCAAGGTCAACATCTACACATACCTGCTGCAGAAACGCGAAGAGATAGCGCTGCAGAAGACCCTCGCAACGCCCACGGCGCGCCTCATCGACAACCCCGTGGGTGGCGGCCCGGTGGCGCCCAAAAAGAGCATCATATACTTTGTGGCCCTGCTCATAGGCCTCTTTATTCCCGCTGCCATCATCTTGCTCAAGCGCCTGATCTTCCCCATCTTCAAAGACCAGACCGAGCTGGAGCGCATGACCAAGCTCCCCATCATCGGCGAGATATGCAAGGCCGACAGCAGCACCGATAACGACATCGTGGTAGGCGCCGGCGTCACCACCTCTATCGCCGAGCTCTTCAGGCTGCTGCGCAACAACATCGGATTTACCGCCAACGGCTCCAACAACCATGTGATACTGCTCACCTCGTCAATATCGGGTGAGGGTAAGACCTTCATCGCCACCAACCTCGCTATGACCTACGCCCTCACCGGCAAACGCGTGGTGGTCGTAGGTATGGACATACGCCGCCCCGTGCTCGCACACCGCTTCGGTCTCAGCAACAAACGCGGCGTCACCACCTACCTCTCCGGCCAGTGCGACACCGTGAGCGAGCTCCTCTTCCAGAGCAGCATCAACGAGAACCTCTACATCATGCCCGCAGGCCCCGTGCCGCCCAACCCCAATGAGCTGCTGCTCTGCGACAATATGAACCGACTCTTTGCCGAGCTGCGCGCCAACTTTGACTATATCATCGTGGACTCTGCACCTATCGGCATGGTGTCAGACACCTTCTTGATACTGCCCCACACCGACATACAGCTCTTTGTCACGCGCGCCAGCTACTCGACCAAGCGCTGTCTCAGCGTAGTCCACAAGGCCTACAACTCTCACAAGCTGACCAACTTGTACATTGTGCTCAACGGCGTAAATATGAAGTCAAGCTCATACATTTATCGCAAGTATGGCCACTACTACTACTCGCGCCGCAACGACACCTACGGCTACGGCTACTCCTCCGGCAAAGAATCAAAGCATAAAAAATAGTCCGGCAACACACATACAGCCGCCACATCACGAGGCTGCCATCGCTCGATGGCGGCCTCGTTCGTTGCTATTGATTTTGAACCAATTAGCCCACCTGCAAGAGCCCGCCGGCTAAAACATTTCGGTATTTTCGGAGGTTTTGCCCTAAAAAATTTGCGTATTTTCGGAGGTTTCGCCCTAAAAAATTTGCGTATTTTCGGAGGTTTCGCCCTAAAACATTTCGGTAAGACAAAAGTTAGCCCAACTTTCACCCCGAAAAATTTTTTTTAGAAATTTTTCGATGGAATTTT
>JBJEDF010000024.1:0-48111 GCA_051871765.1 Muribaculaceae bacterium | reverse complement strand
GAGCCAGCCCAAATTTTTCATCTGCCTTCAAAATAGTTTAGCGGACAGTAATAATATTATAAAGCCTAAAGGCGCCACCTTGCGCTACAATAGTAGCGCTTATATCTCTGATTAGCAACCTATTGAGACGGGCATCATCGTGGGCAAGGTTGCGTCTTTACAGACTTTATGCGCAGCCCCCGGCTAATGCGCGACAGCCCTTCAGGCTGCTGTGGCTGCGGCTTTCAGCCTGAAGTCGGCATCGCCTCCCGGCGCGTACGCGACGGCGGCGCGGTAGGCTCTGCCGGCTCGGAGCTCTCGGCGAGGCTTTTCTTTGCTTTTCTTGGGGTTTGCTGCTCGCTATCTCAAAAAATATGCGTAACTTTGGCAAAATATTGTGAGCCTCGCGCTCACCTATATCACCAGCATTGACATCATACATGAAATTCAACATTGCTCGACTCCTTTTGACAGCCGTCATCGCCGCAATGGCTTGCTGCACCGCCACGGCTCTCGACTTGCCGGTAAAACACATCAACGGCACCTCATATTACTATTACACAGTGAAGAAAGGCGACACTCTCTTCTCTCTATCACGCACTCTGGGCATCAGCAGCGATGAGATCATCAGCTGCAACCCCTCGGTGGCCGATGGCCTCCGCGCCGACGCCACGCTCTACTTCCCGGTGGCTCAATTCGGTGGCGAAGATGATGGCGAGGCACCTCAAGCCACGCTGCGCCACGAAGTGAAGAAAGGCGAAACGCTCTTCGGCATCAGCCACACCTACGGAGTGTCGCCCGACGACATCGTGCGCCTCAATCCCGATGCCGAGTCAGGCATACGCACCGGCCAGATACTGATAATCCCCAACGGCCGGGCAGCTCAGCCTACAGCCGCCACCGGCCACAAGAGCTCCGCCACCGCCAAGCCAAGCCATGTAGCTGATGCCGACGACGACGCCACTGCTGACACCCCGGCGACCGCTGAGGCCGACGACGTAGCCGATGATGCCGATGCCGATGTCAACGACTCGGGCTCGGTGGCCATAGCGCTGCCATTTATGCTCAACGAGGCCACGCCCTCAAAGGCAGCACGCCGACAGCTCGACTTCTACCGCGGCTTCCTCATCGCTGCCGACCGTCTCAGCCGCAACAACGCCACAAAAATCAAAGTGTCAGTCTATGACACTGCCGACAGCCTCGCCCTGGTCAATGAGATCATGCGCAAGCCCGAAATCACCGATGCCGATGTCATCATCGCCCCTGACGATGCCGCGCAGATTAAGGCTATACTGCACACCGCCGCCGACAATGGCACCTACGTCATGACACTCTTCAACATACGCGACACCTCGTATGTCACCGTGCCCTCAGCGCTCCAGGCCAACACGCCCCATGACCGCATGTACGACAAGGCCGCCCACGCCATGATGAGCACCTTCGGCGGCTGCACCCCTGTGATAATCTCAAACGCGCGCGGCAACAACGACAAGGAGGCCTTCACCACCTATGTCAGAAACCTTTACACCGCCGAGGGCATCACTCCCATCGAGATATCGTATGACGGCTCGCTGCGCACCTCCGACCTTGAGGGCCTCGCCGAAGGCAATCAATATGTGATACTACCCTCGAGCGGCACGGTGAGCGAATTTGGCAAATTTGCCTACGCCGTGCGCTCATACCGCGAGACCCTTGCCGACCCGTCGAGCCTGCACCTGTTTGGATACCCTGACTGGACGGCCTTCCGCGGTGACAACGCCGATATGCTCCACGAATTAGGCGCCGTCATCTACAGCCGCTTCTTTGACGACACCACCACGGCTGACCGCGCCGCCTTTGTGTCTGACTTCACCCGCCACTACGGCGTAGCGCCCCTCGATGGCGTGCCCAACTTCGCCTTGCTGGGCTATGACACCGCTGCATATATCTTGCGCAACATTCAAGCCAACAAAGGCACCTTTGACCCGGAAGTGCCGGCGCGGCATGTAGGCCTGCAATCAGCGTTTGACATCAAGCCCTACGATGCCGGCAATAGCGAGGCCAACGCCGGATACTACAACGACGCCATATATATCATCACATACCTCAGCGGTGACAACGTCATCACCTCAGTGCTTTAATCATGAAACGGTCGCTGCATCATCTCATAGTCGGCATCGTTGCCCTTATCGCGGCGACACTTACCGCCAACGCCGAGACGCATTATAAGCCTCACATCTGGCTGGGCGGACACGCCGGCATCGCGCTCTCCAAGGTGTCATTCTCGCCCTCGGTATCGCAGAAGATGGCGATGGCATCAACAGGCGCCGTCTCGATAAAATACACCGAGGAAAAAATGTTTGGCATCATTGGTGAGCTCGGATGGGCTCAACGCGGCTGGGCCGAAAACTTCAAGGAGACCACGCTGTCATACACCCGCTCGCTGACATATCTCAACCTGTCGGTGCTCACACAAATCACCTTCGGGCCGCGACGCTTCAAGTGCTTTGTCAACCTCGGGCCCCAACTCAGCTATATGATAGCCAACTCTATCTCAGCCAACTTTGACTACACCGACCCCTACAGCGACCCCCAATTTCGCACCCTCACGGCGCGCCAGACCGATCAGCTCACCGCGCCGATGAACAAAAAATTTGACTACGGCATCGTCGGCGGCCTCGGGTTTGAATTCTTTGCGCAGCCGCGCCACTCCATCACCCTCGAGGCCCGATACTACTTCGGCTTGGGCAACATTCTGCCCTCGTCAAAGTCAGACACCTTCGGCGCCTCGCGCAACAACTCCATCGAGGTGGCGCTCGGCTACAACTTCCGCATCTACTAAGTCACCTGTAAGACCGCCGCTGCATTTTATCGGCTCTTCATACCTGATATACCAAAAAAAATAGCTACCTTTGCACCACCTAACGACAGCCGTCAACACCACGACGAGCGCCTGCACATTGAAAAATATCCAATAGAGTATTTATGCAAAACATCAGGAACATCGCAATCATTGCCCACGTTGACCACGGCAAGACTACACTCGTAGATAAAATGCTGCTCGCCGGGCATCTGTTTCGCGACAACCAAACAGCCGGTGAACTCATTCTCGACAACAACGACCTCGAGCGCGAGCGCGGCATCACTATCCTCTCAAAAAACGTCTCGATAAACTACAAAGGCTATAAGATAAACATCATCGACACCCCGGGGCACGCCGACTTTGGCGGCGAGGTGGAGCGCGTGCTCAATATGGCCGACGGCTGCCTCCTGCTGGTTGACGCCTTCGAAGGCCCGATGCCACAGACACGCTTCGTGCTCCAGAAGGCCATACAGATGGGCCTCAAGCCCGTGGTCGTCATCAACAAAGTAGATAAGCCCAACTGCCGCCCCGACGAGGTGCAGGAGATGGTCTTTGACCTGATGTTCAGCCTCGATGCCACCGAAGAGCAGCTTGACTTCCCCACCATCTTCGGCTCGGCTAAAAACGGCTGGATGAGCACCGATTGGAGCAAACCTACCGACAACATCTTGCCCCTACTCGACACCATCATAGAGCACATACCCGCACCGCAGACCCTCGAGGGCGATGCCCAGATGCTCATCACCTCGCTCGACTTCTCCAACTACGTGGGGCGCATCGCCATCGGGCGCGTGCATCGCGGCACCCTGCGCGAGGGCATGGACATAGCCCTTTGCCGCAAAGACGGCTCGGTGGCACGCCAGCGCATCAAGGAGCTCCACACCTTTGAAGGCATGGGGCGCAAACGCGTAGAGTCAGTCAGCAGCGGCGATATATGCGCTCTGGTAGGCATCGAGGGCTTTGAAATCGGCGACACTATCGCCGATGCCGCCAACCCCGAGCCACTGCCGCGCATCGCCATCGACGAGCCTACGATGTCTATGACCTTCACCATCAATGACAGCCCCTTCTTTGGCAAAGACGGCAAGTATGTCACCTCACGCCACATCGGCGAGCGTCTCACCCGCGAGCTTGACCGCAACCTCGCCCTGAGAGTCACCAAGGCTGACCACGAGGACGTCTGGACCGTCTTCGGCCGTGGCGTGCTCCACCTGTCGGTGCTCATTGAGACCATGCGCCGCGAAGGCTACGAGCTGCAAGTAGGGCAGCCGCAAGTCATCATCAAAGAAATCGATGGCCGCAAGTGCGAGCCCATAGAGCTGCTCACCATCAACGTCACCGAGGAATACTCCTCAAAAATCATCGATATGGTCACACGCCGCAAGGGCGAGATGGTGTCAATGGCAGCGCAGAACGACCGCGTGCACATGGAGTTTCACATACCCTCGCGCGGCATCATAGGCCTGCGCAACAACGTGCTCACCGCCTCGGCCGGCGAGGCCATCATGGCTCACCGCTTCCTCGAATACCAGCCGTGGAAGGGCGACATCGAGCGCCGCACCAACGGCTCGCTCATAGCCATGGAGAGCGGCACCGCCTATGCCTACGCCATCGACAAGCTGCAGGACCGTGGCCGCTTTTTCATCTTCCCTCAAGAGGAAGTGTATGCCGGCCAGGTAGTAGGCGAGAATGCCAAGGACAACGATATCGTAGTCAACGTCACCAAATCAAAGAAGCTCACCAACATGCGCGCCTCCGGCGCCGATGACAAGGCTCGCATCGTGCCGCCAGTAGTCTTTAGCCTCGAAGAAGCCCTCGAATATATCAAGGAAGACGAATATGTGGAGGTGACACCTCACCACATACGCCTGCGCAAGATAATCCTCGACGAGCTCGAGCGCAAACGCGCCAATCGCCAATAATCACGCTGCCGCCATCGCGGCGGCAGCGCCACCTCTCTCTCCACCACCCCACCCCTAATACCACACCGCAATATGACACCCTTCACGCTCAATATCCGAGGCAAACTCGTAAGCTATGACCGCCCGGTGGTCATGGGCATCGTCAATGTCACGCCCGACTCATTCTTTGAAGGCTCACGCTGCCCCGATGATGCCGCTATCGCCGCATCCGTGGCCAAGATGATAGCTGACGGAGCCGATATGATTGATATCGGCGGATACTCCTCGCGCCCCGGCGCCGCCGATGTCACCCCGGAGCAAGAAGCCGAGCGCCTCAGCCGCGGCGTGAAGATTGCGCGCGCTATCGCGCCTGACACCCCTATATCCGTTGACACCTTCCGCGCCTCAATAGCCCGGCAGGCCATCACCGAGTGGGGAGCCGACATCATCAACGACATCTCCGGCGGCAACCTCGACCCCGACATGTTTGACACGGTGGCCGAGCTCAATGCCCCATATATACTGATGCACATGCGCGGCAAGCCCGCCGATATGCAGGAATATGCCAAATACGACGACGTCACCTCCGATGTGCTCAGCGAGTTGGGCGACCGCCTGCAACAGTTAGCGCTGCGCGGCGTCAGCGACATCATCATAGACCCCGGCTTCGGCTTCAGCAAGACCACTGACCACAACTACCGGCTGATGGCTCAGCTCGCCACCTTCAAGCTCTTTCACCGCCCCATCCTCGTGGGCATCTCACGCAAATCCATGCTCACCAAGCCCCTCGGCATCACTCCCGATGCCGCCCTCAACGCCACCACGGCGGCCAACGTCATCGCCCTGGATCGCGGCGCCGACATCCTGCGTGTCCACGATGTCAAAGAGGCTCGTCAAGCCGTAGAGATTTACACACTCACCGCCGCTCAGTCATAACCACCCTCTCATAGCGCCACATTATGCTCACATTCAGCATCAAAGACATTCTTGACATCGTGCTCTTTGCGATGCTGCTGTTCTATATCTACCGGCTCATGAAGGAGTCGGGCACTATCAGCATCTTCTACGGGGTGATGTCGTTTATAGTGGTGTGGGTCGTAGCATCAGAAATCTTCGAGATGCGCCTTATCGGCACCATTCTCGACAAATTCATGAGCATAGGCCTGCTCATCTTGGTGATACTCTTTCAGGAGCAAATCAAACGCTTTCTCGTGGAGCTGGGCTCGCATCGTCGTTGGCGCTTCCTGCGCAAGCTCTTCAATAAGCACCACAAAGACGGCGGCGACGACACCCGTGCCGCCTTCGTGATACCGGTGGTGTATGCCTGCATGTCGATGGCCAAGAGCAAGACCGGCGCGCTTATCGTCATCGAGGACACCATACCGCTTGACAACTATGCCAAGACCGGCGACACCATAGATGCGGCCGTCAACACTCGCCTCATCGAAAACATATTCTTCAAGAACTCGCCGCTCCACGATGGCGCCATGATTATCTCTCACAACCGCATCACCGCTGCCGGATGCATACTGCCCGTGAGCCACAACAGCGATGTGCCGCGCTCGCTGGGTCTGCGCCACCGCTCGGCCCTGGGCATAGCGCAAGCCACCGATGCCATAGCTATCGTGGTATCGGAAGAGACCGGCAACATTTCAGTGGCTCACCGCGGCACACTGCGCACACGCCTCAACACCACCGAGCTGGAGCACGTGCTCAGCTCCTTTGCCCAAGCCATACAATAAATAATTATCTATTATACGCCGCCGAGGAGCGCGAGGCGCAGCGGCTTCAATCTACCTGCTGGCCGGCAGCGAGGCGCTGACGCACCACCTCATACATCATCACGCCGGCAGCCACGCTGACGTTGAGCGAGCCTATGGTGCCAAACATCGGTATCGACACCTTGGTGTCGCAGAGCGCCACCACCTCGGGCGAGATGCCCACGTCTTCAGCGCCCATCACCAGCGCCACGGGCCCGGTGTAGTCACTGTCAATGTATGACATCGAGGCCTTCTCGCTCACGGCAACGATGGCAAAGCCGCTATCCTTGAGAAAGCGCACCGCCGCCGCCACTGTGTGCTCGCGGCACACGGGCAGCGTCATCAGCGCACCGGCCGACGTCTTGACAGCATCAGCGCCGACACACACCGAGCCGCGCTCGGCAATGACGAGGCCATTGACGCCACAGCACTCGGCAGTGCGCGCGATGGCGCCGAAGTTGCGCACATCGGTGATGCCATCGAGCACCACCACAAAGGGCAGCACGCCGCCGTCAAAAAGGCTCATCACCAGATTGCCCAGATTATGATACTCCACCGCCGAGAGCAGCGCCACGGCGCCCTGGTGGTTCTTGCGCGTGATGCGATTGAGGCGCTCTATGGGCACGCGCTGCACCGGTATGCGATACTGCTTGACAAGGTCAAGCAACTCGGAGGCAAGCTCGCCACCCA
Organism: Muribaculaceae bacterium; assembly: GCA_051871765.1. Classification (GTDB taxonomy): domain Bacteria; phylum Bacteroidota; class Bacteroidia; order Bacteroidales; family Muribaculaceae; genus CAG-873. The sequence goes on along the minus strand of JBJEDF010000024.1, from coordinate 40,939 downwards.
TCTCCTTCTTGAGCAATAGCTTGTCGATTTGCCTGCCGGCCTGTATGGCCTCGATTATGGCGCGTATGCCGAAAATATAGTCTGTTGGTTGCATGATTATGTCAAGTGTTTATGTATCTATGTATCAATAATTATCGTTGGTGTCAATTGGCATCTGCGCCTTCGGCCGAGGCCTTGCGCAACATAGCTCGCGCGGCCTCCAGCGCCGCCTCGTCGTGCGGGTCGCCGCTGAGCATCAGCGCCAATTCGCTGACACGCTGCTCGGAGGTCAGGCGCGAGATGCGCGTGGCCGTAGCGGTGTCATTGTCCTCCTTATACACCTTGAAGTGGCATCGACCGCGAGCAGCCACCTGCGGCAGGTGGGTGATAGTGACGACCTGTATGCGGCGTGCAATATCGGCCATCATGCGTGCTATGCGGTTGGCTATGTCGCCCGACACTCCGGTGTCAATCTCGTCAAAGATGATTGATGGCAGCGACATCTTCTCGGCAAGTATCGATTTGACACACAGCATCAAGCGCGATATCTCGCCGCCCGATGCCGTGGCAGCGACGGAGCTTAGCATCTGATTTTTGTTGAAGGCGAAGAGCAGCTCCAAAGCATCGATGCCATCGGCGCCCAACTTGCCTTGGGTCATCGCCACCTCGCAGCGCAGATTGGCCATACCCAGCGGCGCCGCCATCACTCTGAGCCTCTCGGCAAAGGCATCGGCAGCCTCGCGCCGGCGCTCTGACAATTTGCGTGCCAAGGCCATAGCCTTGCGTTTGAGCTCGCGCGCCGATGCCTCGAGCGAGGCGAGCACGTCGTCGCTGTTGGATATCGCCTCGAGCTGTTCGGCCATCTTGTCGCGCACGGCAATAAGCTCATCTACGGTATCCACGTGGTGTTTCAGCTCCAGTGAGTACAGCCGGCTCAGCCGCTCCTCTATCGCCACGAGCATCTCGGGGTCGGCCGTGATGCCGTCGGCGCGAGCGGCGAGGGTGTCAAGGATATCCTTTACCTCGATGGCCACACTATCGAGACGGTCGGCAAGGTCGTCGGCATCGGCAATGACGGCGCCCATAGAGCGACAATTGGCAATGGCTGTGTCAAGGGCGTCAAGCGCTCCTGAGTCGGTGCCGCCCAGCGCCGCCACAGCAGCGCCAAGGTGCTCTTGCAGCACACCGGCATTGGCGAGCATCTGCCGCCGGCTCTCTAACTCCGCTTGCTCGCCGGCGCGCAGCTGCATATCGTTAAGCTCCTCGAGCTGATATGCTATAAAGTCGGCATCAGCCTTGTTGCGGCTCACCATATCGCGGGTCTTGATATATTGCTGCAACATCTGCTTATACTCGCCATAGGCAGCTCTATAAGCTGCGAGCAAGGGGCCGTTGGCCGCCATGTGGTCTATCACTGACAGCTGGTAGGCGGTATCGGCGAGCAGCAGGTTTTGATGTTGCGAGTGGATATCCACCAGATGCACTGCCACCCGGCGCAGGAGCGTCAGTGTCACCGGCGTGTCGTTGACAAATGCTCGAGTGCGCCCGGTGGGCGACAGCTCGCGACGCAGTATGCACACCTCGCCGCCGTCATCGACCTGCGCCTCGGCCAAAATAGGGGCAAGCACGCTCTGCAGCTGCTCGTCAGGCCGGAACTCGGCCTCGACCACCGACTTGCTCTGCGCATTGCGTATCACGCGCGCATCGGCGCGGGCGCCGAGCAGCATGCCCAGCGCGCCGAGGATGATTGACTTGCCGGCGCCGGTCTCGCCCGTGATAATATTAAATCCACCGTCGAGAGCTATCTCGAGATGGTCAATAAGAGCATAATTGCTGATGCTTAGAGAGACTATCATTTGTCCTGCTTGCCTTTCTTGATTTGTTCGAGGCGCGTCTGCTCGGTGGGGAAGATGGGCTGGAGGAGATTATATACCTTGGTGCGCTCGTCAGCCGGCGCCTTAGAATAGATATTTACAAGCTCATCGAGCTTGGCATCTTTGAACATTGAGAGCCCCACCGACATGGGCTGCGCGTCATATAGCGCCTTGAGAGCCTGCAGCGACTCGGTGACGGCTGCGCGGCCCTTATCCACCGACACCACCATCTGGTCCAAGCCCTGGCGGTGGTATTTGTAGTACATATCGCGCATGCCCTCGGCAGCAGAGCCATCAGTGAAGGCCGACAGCACCGCACTGCGGTTTTTGGTATCCTCAAAAGCTTTCCATCCGCTCTCTCCCGAGGATTGCCCCATCTGCACTATCTGGCGCAGCTTGTCGTAGAACACATCGCCGCCGCGAGGCCCGAAGGAGTCAAAATCCACGGCCAAAATCAGGTAGGCATAGAAGTTGAGGATAGCCGTCAGCTGGCTCTCCATATTATTCTGCGAGAATATCAGGGGCTCATTCTCGGTGTAGGTGAAATCCACCTTGGTGTCCTTAAAGTTGAGGAGCGTGGTGGTGTAGGAGCTGTTATAGACCGGGCGCATCGACTGCACTTGCAGGTCGCCTGACATGGTGCCGTCTTCGTTGTATTCCTTGATGGTGAGGAAGAGGCGGCACTCAATCTTCTCATTGGCAGCAAACTGAGCGTTAGAGAAGGTGGTGGTGTTGATGTAATCATTGATAGCCTGCTTGAGCGTCTCAAATATCTGCTTCGAGCCTGACACTTGGTCGGCATTCAGCTCCACCTGGCAGTTTAATTCCTGGGCCGAAGCGCCGCCGAGCCACATAGCCCACAGCATCGCAACGCCTATTACCCACAAACGTTTCATAATTTCACTATTATATCAATAATATCGCGAGCCACATCGGCCTTTGACTTCATGGGGAAAGCCACCGGCTCCCTTCGGTCAGCAAAAAAGACCGTGACCTTGTTGGTGTCAGTGCCAAAACCGGCGCCGGCATCTCTGAGCGAGTTCATCACTATCATATCGAGGTGTTTGCGCGTCATCTTAGCCTCGGCATTCTCAGCCTCATTGTCGGTCTCGAGGGCAAAGCCTACCAGCAGCTGGTCAGCGCGCTTGCTCTCGCCCAAGGTGGCGGCGATATCGGGGTTCATCACTAACTCCAACGTGGCGAGCTGCGTGTGCTCGCGCTTAATCTTCTTATCGGCCGGATGTGCGGGGGCATAGTCAGCCACCGCCGCCGTCATGATAGCGATATCGGCCTCAGGAAATTCGTTGCGGCAAGCGTCAAGCATCTGACGCGCCGACTCCACGCTCACCACGCGCACGCCACGCTCACGAGGCTTGACAGCCACGGGGCCGCTGACCACCACCACCTCGGCGCCACGCGCTGCGGCCTCGTCGGCAAGGGCATAGCCCATCTTGCCGGTGGAGTAGTTGCCGATAAAGCGCACGGGGTCAATACGCTCGTATGTGGGACCCGCCGTAATCAGCACCTTCTTGCCGCGCAGGTCAGCCGATGCGGCAAAATAGTCAGTGAGGGCCTTGACGATGCCCTCCGGCTCTTCCATGCGGCCTTTGCCCACGAGGTGGCTTGCCAGCTCGCCCACCGCCGGCTCTATGATGATATTGCCATAGCTGCGCAGCAGCTCGAGGTTGCGCTGTGTCGAGGCGTGAGCCATCATATCGAGGTCCATTGCCGGAGCCACAAACACCGGAGCTTTGGCCGACAGATATGTGGTGATGAGCATATTATCAGCCACACCACAGGCCATCTTGGCTATCGTGGAGGCGGTGGCGGGAGCCACCACCATGCAGTCGGCCCACAGGCCTAAATCCACGTGGGAGTGCCACTCGCCGGTGTTTGCGCTGAAGAACTCGGTAATCACGGGCTTGCCGCTGAGCGTGGACAGCGTCAGAGGGGCGATAAACTCGCGCGCATTGGGCGTCATCACCACCTGCACCTCGGCGCCGGCTTTGACCAGCAGGCGCACCAGCGATGCCGACTTATATGCGGCAATGCCGCCACTGATGCCGAGCACTATATGCTTACCTTTCAACATTATCAGGCTTTTAGATATCAAATTACTGTTTCTTGCTGCGCAACATGATGCGCGTGAAGGCCCGCTTGGTGTTTGACGGGAAGTCGCCCTTCATAATCCAGTCGTAATAGCCGCAGTCGGCTTTGAGCACCTCCTCGGCGACACGGCCTTTGTATTTGCCGAAATTGATAATTTCGCGGCCCTTATCGTCGAATATCAAGCGGCCCACAAAATCCACGTTGTCGTTTTGCGAAGCCTCCTTGGCGAGCGCCTTTACATCGCAGGGCAGGTCATCATACCGCTCGAGCTGCGCCATCAGCACCTCCAGCGTGGCCTCGGTGTCGGCGCAGGCGCTGTGCGCGCCCTCCAGCTCCTTGCCGCAATAAAAGCGATATGCGGCCGAGAGAGTGCGCGGCTCGCGCTTGTGATAGATGGTCTGCACATCAATGAAATTGACGCGCGAGAAGTCAAAGTCAACGTCGGCGCGCGAAAACTCCTCATCGAGCATCGGCACATCAAAGCGATTGGAGTTGAAGCCGGCGATGTCGCATCCGCTGATGAGCTGCGCCAGGCTTTTGGCTATCTGAGCAAACGTAGGCTCGCCGGCCACATCGGCGTCAGTGATGTGATGGACTGCTGTTGCCTCCTCGGGGATATGCATCTGCGGGTTTACGCGCCGTGTGCGTGTCTCGGTGTGGCCGTCAGGGTAGAGCTTCACTATTGATATCTCCACGATGCGGTCTTGCGTAATGTTGGTGCCCGTGGTCTCCAAATCAAAGAATACGAGCGGGCGTGTCAGCTTGAGCTTCATCATCAAAAGCCGTCAATATTGATAGGCATCAGCAGCACCAGCATCTCCACACCTTCCTCGCTCTCGCCGGGGCTGAAGAGGCCGGGGCGCCCTTGGTCGGCAAATTTCACCTCCACCTGCTCGGTGCCCAGCGTCTGCAGTACCTCGATAAGGAACGGCGAGGAGAAGCCGATAGCCAGCTCGGCGCCATCGTAGCTGCAGGGCACTTGCTCGCGTGCCGTGGTGCAGAGGTTTACGTCGTCGCATTTGAGGAAGATGGTCTGCGGCGTGATGCGGAATTTCATCAGGCCGAAGCCGGGATCCACAAAGATGCCCACACGGCGCACGGCATTGAGAAACGAAGCGCGGTCGATGGTCATCGTGTAGGGATAGTTCTGCGGTATCACCTTGTTGTAGTCGGGATAGCGCCCGTTGAGGAAGGTGCATCTGAAGGTGATGGTATCGCTCTCGATGGTCGCATTCTTCTTAGTCATCGTCACCTTGAGGTCCTCGTCTTTGTTGACCACGGCTTTGAGCACATTGCACGGCTTCATCGGCATCACACACGCAGCGGTGACGCCCGGAGCAATGCGGCGGTCAATGTATCTCACGAGCTTATGCGAGTCGGTAGCCACAAAGGTGATATCATTTTCGTGAACATCGATATACACGCCCTGCATGATGGGGTGGAAGTCATCATTGGAGGCAGCAAAGGTGGTGTTTTCGAGGCCTTTGACCAGCTTGTCGCCGCTGATGACAAACGACACCGGCTCAGCGCCGTCATCGTCAGCCTGGCGGAAGCCGGGATAGTCTGCACCATTGATAGCCACCAGGGTATATTTACCTCCGGTGTATGATATCACCACCTGATAGGTAGTGTCATCAACCTCAAAGGTGATGCCCTGGGCCGGCAGCTCCTTGAGCAAATCCACGAGCCTGCGGGCTCCGACACAAAAGCGCATCTCGCCCTCTACATCGCTGATTGCCACGCGCGTTGACAACGAGTTCTCCATATCCGAGCCCGTGATCGTAAGCGTCTCGCCCGACACTTCCAGCAAGAAGTTGTCAAGTATTGACATTGCATTTTTCTGACTTATAACCTTGCTGACACCGGCAGCGGCAGCGTATAGGCTTTTGCAGGGAACATTGAATTTCATAATCTGGTATTAATCTAATTGTTGTAATTATACAAAGGTAATAAAATTATTCGCTATTATTGATGCCGAACCCTTATTTTTTTGTTTTTTTATGTAAGCCTTCAGCCTTATCGTGGCAGCAATTCAAAGGTATCGACATAAATTTCGGTGATATAGTGCTTGATGGTGTTGCGGTCGCTCCACACGCGCGTGCGCAGCTTGCCCTCGATGAGCATGCGAGCGCCCTTGCGCACATACTTCTCTGCAAACTCGGCGTGGCGGTCCCACATCACGATATTGTGCCATTCGGTCAGCTCCGGCACTTCGGAGCCATTGCTTAGCTTACGCGCCGGCTCGGTGGTGGCGAGCGAAAACTCAGCCAGCTGGCGGCCGCCTTCGATAAATCGCACGCGCGGGTCGCCGCCTACTCGTCCCATTAATATTACCTTATTCATATCAAGACACAAAGTTAAGCAAAAACCTCAATAATCCTAACATTTCGCGGCGTAATTTGGCGTCGGATGTGATGCCGCAGGCTACCCACCCTACCCGCGCTGCCTATTATTGCGGTGTCTTGAAGCTCTTGATGGTGGTCTCGCCCAGAGTCACGCCATCGGCTGATCCGCACACAAAGGCCACAGGGTCATGCTGTGAGCTGCCGAAGGTATATACTGCCCGATAGTAGTAGGTGGTGTTAGGGCGCAGACCCTCAATCGCCACTCTAAACTCCGATCCTACGGACTCTTGCATGGCACTACCGCGGTAGGCAGCGCGGCCGCTCTCCAATGCGCCGATATCAGTGTCGCACTCTATGGCATATACGCCCAATGCATTGAACGCCGAGCTGCCACACATCACCATTGCCGCCAACTCTGCCGCAGACGCCGTCACGCTCACCGGCTCGCTGCAGCTCCATATCAGCAGCTGCTCGCGGCTACGCTGCACTGCATTATCGGCCGCCGCACGCACTTTGTCTATAAGGCCCGCCGCGGCAGGAGCGCTCTTGATGGCATCTGCTGTTGCTGATGGAGGCGCCTCGGGCTGCGAGGCCACAGCCTCAAACGCCGGGCGCAACGTGGCAAACAAATCCTCGGCCATGCCGTAGCCCGCGGCGCCAAACAGCTCGGCCAAATAGCCGAGAAGCCCTCTGAAGTCAGCGCGGCTTATCGCGCTGCAGTCGTCACGCACCGGAGCGGCGGCATAGTCATAATACACACTGCCATTGCTTTCATCTACGCGCACGATATCGGTCACGCCATGGCTGTAGGAGTTGGCATACAGCACCTTGGCGCCGCTGCGCACCTCGGCAGGCTTGCCATCGCGCCTACAGAGCACATGTGTGTGGCGTGTGGCGGTGAGGTCGCTCACCGTGAGGCAGTGGCTATAAGTATCGGGGTCGTCAGCGGTGGCAACAGCCTGCAAAGTGATTATCGCCTGCGGGCACACCCACACGCATTCACAGCCTGCGGCATTGAGGCTCACCACGCCATCGGCTTGCGCGGCGAGAGCTGCAAAATCAAGCTGCTCAGGCGTAGGTGCATATTCATCGCCATCTTCACCACCCGAGGGTGTATCACCCGGACGGTCGTCCGGAGCCTCAGGCGGGTCGCTGTGGCATGCTGATACAGCCCCGCACAAGCAGCACATAGCGATAATGGCGATGATATGACTGAAGAGCCTCAACATTAGCAGCGGCCATCTACACCGGTGATGGCATCATCCTCCGAAGTTGTCGTAATGGATTGAGGAGGCATCGACGCCGAGGCTATCGAGCATCTTATTGACGGCGGCACTCATCGGGCCGGGGCCGCACATATAGTACTCGATGTCTTCGGGCGCCTCATGGTCCTTGAGGTAGGTGTCATAAATCACCTGATGCACAAATCCCGGGGTGTATTTGACGCCGGCGGCATCGGCGGCCGGGTCAGGCCGGTCAAGGGCGAGGTGGAAGTGGAAATTGGGGAATTCCTTCTCAAGGTTGAGGAAGTCGTCAAGGTAGAACACCTCATTGAGGGCACGCGCACCATAGAAATAATTCATCACGCGGTCAGTGGTGTGAAGTGTCTTGGTCATGTGCATTATCTGAGCGCGCAGAGGTGCCATGCCGGCGCCACCGCCTATCCACATCATCTCATTTTTGCTGTCGAAGATGGGGTGGAAGTCGCCATAGGGGCCGCTCATCACCACCTTGTCGCCGGGGCGCAGCGAGAAGATATACGATGAAGCGATGCCGGGCATCACGTCTCTGAACGGGGTGCCGGCGACCACCGGATAGGGCATCTTGCCCGAGGCATCGGGGCGCACCATCGGGGGTGTGGCGATGCGCACGGTGAGCATTATCCTATCGCCCTCGGCCGGATAGTTGGCCATAGAGTAGGCTCTGATGGTAGGCTCGGTGTTGCGGCATTTGAGCTTGAAGAGGCCGAATTTTTCCCACGCCGGCATATAAGTGTCGCCGATAAGGCTCTTGTCGATATCCTTGTCATAGTCTATCTCAAAGGCTGGTATCTTAATCTGAGCATAGGAGCCGGGCACAAAATCCATGTGCTCGCCCGGAGGGAGCGCCACTATAAACTCTTTCATAAACGTGGCCACATTGCGGTTGGAGATGACCTCACACTCCCACTCCTTGACATTGAGCGTAGAGGCATCGATGGCAATCTTGAGGTCGTCTTTGACCTTAACTTGGCAGCCAAGACGCCAATGGTCCTTGACCTGACGGCGAGAGAAATGCACGGTCTCGGTGGGCAAGATTTCGCCACCGCCCTCCATTACCTGCACACGACACTGGCCGCAGCTGCCCTTGCCGCCGCACGCCGACGACAGGAAGATGCCCTGCTCTGACAAGGTGGAGAGCAGCGTGCCGCCCGACGAGGCCTCCACCCGGCGGTCATCGTTGATGGTGATGGTCACGGCGCCCGTGTGCACCAGATATTTCTTTGCTATCAGCAAGATCGCCACCAGCAGCAGCGTGATGGCTAAGAAAAAACCCACGCCGGCTATCAAGGTGGCGCGTGTGAGACTTGCTAAGAGGAGTGTGATTACAGAATATATCATAGTCAGAGAGGTCATAGTTTAATGCCAAGGAAGCTCATAAAGGCGATGCCCATAAGAGCGGTGATAATAAATGTGATGCCTACGCCGCGCAGAGGCTTGGGCACGTTGGAATAAGCGGCGATGCGCTCGCGTATGGCGGCCACCGCCGTGATGGCGAGCATCCAGCCTATGCCCCATCCGCCACCGGCACACGTTGCCGTCAACACATCGGCGAAATCGCGCTGCTGCATAAACAGCGAGCCGCCCAAGATGGCGCAGTTCACGGCTATCAGCGGCAAGAAGATACCGAGCTGAGCATACAGCGACGGGCTGTATTTCTCCACCACCATCTCCACAAGCTGTGTCATTGACGCTATCACCGCGATAAATAATATCAGCGACAAGAAGCTGAGATCTACATCGGCATATTCAGCGCCCAGCCACGCCAAGGCGCCGGGGCGCAGCACATAGGTCTGCAACAGATAGTTGGTGGGCAAGGTGATGACCAGCATAAATGTTACCGCCATACCCAGGCCAAAGGCTGTCTTCACGTTTTTGCTTACTGCCAAGAACGAGCACATGCCCAGGAAGTAAGCAAATATCATATTGTCGATAAATATCGAGCGGATAAACAAGTTGAAATTTTCCATCTCTTTCCGTTAATCGTAGTTCGTCTCTGCGATGAGATAAGCTGTGTGAGTGTGACTAATATTACTTTTCCTGGAGGTCCTTATTGACACTGCGCTGCACCCAGATGATGCAGGCCACCACTATCAGCGCCATCGGAGGCAGTATCATAAGCCCGTTGTTGCAATATCCGGCATCATACCATGACTGCGGCACCACCTGGAAGCCCAGCAATGTGCCCGAGCCCAACAGCTCGCGGAAGAAGCCCACGATGATGAGGATTATGGCATACCCCACGCCATTGCCTATGCCGTCGAGGAATGATGCAAAGGGCCTATTGCCCATGGCAAAGGCCTCGAGGCGACCCATGAGTATGCAGTTGGTAATGATAAGGCCGATAAACACTGACAGCTGTTTGCTCACATCGTAGGCATAGGCCTTAAGCAGCTGGCTCACTATCACTACCAGTCCGGCAACGACCACCAGCTGCACGATGATGCGTATGTTGGTGGGTATTGTCTTGCGCAGGCACGAGATAATGACATTGCTGAAAGCCAGCACTGCTATCACCGAGATGCCCATCACTATTGCAGGCTCAAGCTTGGCGGTGACGGCAAGCACCGAGCAGACGCCCAGTATCTGCACCACCACCGGATTGTCCTTGGACAGCGGGTTGAGAAACACCGACTTATTTGAAGTTTTTTCTGCCATCGTTATTCAGCTCTAAGAGTTTTCAAGAATGATTCGTAAGGGGCGAGACAGGCGCTGAGCATTTCTGCCACGCCTTTGCTGGTGACGGTGCCGCCCGACACGCCATCTACATAGTCTTCATCGCCCACGGGCTTTTGGCCGGCTTTGACCACGGTCACGGGCATATAGCACCCGGCCTTCCACATATTTTTGCCCACAAATTTGTCGCTGAACGCCGCTTTCTCTATCTCGGCGCCCAGGCCGGGTGTCTCGCTCTCATGCGCGAAATACGCGCCGTAAATCGTCGAGCCGTTGTCATCGAGAGCCACATAGCCCCATATCGGGCCCCATAGGCCTTGACCATAGATGGGCAATATATATTTGGTGGCGCCATCGTCAGTGGTGCATACATACACCGGCAAGCGGCGGCTCTCAGCCGGCACTTTGCACTCCGAGGCCATATCTATCGTGAAGGCATCTCCGTCAATGCGCTCGCCGGCGGCATTGACCACAAAGGTGCTCGTGATATGCGATTTATATACATCTACCGTCAGCGATTGCTCCTCGGGCACGATGTGCACCGACGACAATATTTGACGCATCTTGTCAGCATTGACATTATCGGTCTGGCGGTCTTTGAGCGACATGGCGGTGAAGGCCAACGCGGCGCCCACCACTACCACCAGCACTATGATGTAGAATATTGTATATACGTTGCTTTGCTTATTCATAGTTAGTGCGTTTTAGCTGTTATGCGACGAGCGCGGCGACGACTGTTGGCGCTGACCACGCAGTGGTCAATCAGTGAGGCAAAGGCATTGAGCAGCAGCACAGCCATCATAGCGCCCTCGGGATAGCCGCTATTGTAGGTGCGGATGACAATAGCCAACGCGCCGATGAGAAAACCGTAAATCCACTTGCCCGCATTGGTGTGGCACGCCGTGACCGGGTCGGTAGCCATAAACACGGCAGCAAAGCCAAAGCCGCCATACATCAGCTGCTCCACCGGGCTGAGCATCGATGCCGGATAGGTGGGTGTGGCAAAGGTGTTGGCAAGCAACGCCATCAAGAAGCCGCCCACAAAGACTGACAGCATAATGCGCCACGACGCCGTGCGGGTGACAAGCAGCAAGGCTGCGCCTATCAAGATGCACAGCATCGATGTCTCGCCAAACGACCCGGGGATCAGACCCACAAAGGCATCCCACCACGTGAGAGCTTGGCCGTCAATGCCGGTGATGGTGGTGGCGCCGCTCGAGGTGGCGAGCTGGCCCAGCGGTGTGGCGCAGGTAAAGGTGTCCGGAGCCACTGGCCCATAGCCGAACATCGGCGAGGTGGCGACAAACACGCCGTCGCCCGACATCTTGGCGGGATACGAGAAGAAGAGCACCGCGCGAGCCACCAAGGCGGGGTTGAACATATTGTAGCCGGTGCCGCCAAATACCTCTTTGGCAAATATCACTGCTATAGCCGTGGCCACCGCTATCATCCATAGCGGCGTGGAGATGGGGCATATCAGCGGTATCAATAGGCCGCTCACCAAAAAGCCCTCCTGGATTTCCTCGCCGCGCTTCTGAGCCACGATAAACTCGATGCCCAGACCAACGGCATACGTCACCACGATGCGAGGCAAGATGGCCAGGAAGCCATAGAGCATAAGGCTCCAAAAGGGCTTTGAAGCAATACCGCACGCCAGCCAGTGCTGATAGCCGGTGTTGTACATACCGAACAGCAAGCACGGCATCAGTGCAAGCACCACGATGATCATTGCGCGCTTGCTGTCGTTGGCTTTATGCACATGCACGGCGAGACGTCGGGGCGATGTGGTGCGCGGAGTATATAAAAAAGTATCAAACCCATCATACACCGAGCGGAAAGCGTGAAGCTTGCCTCCGGGCTCAAAATATGGTCTGATACGGTCGAGCGTTTTACGAAGCATAATATTGTGATATCTTGTATTTCGGGGTATATGTGTCTGTTTTATCGGGGGGGAGTTGTGTCGTGTGGCTTACGAGTTTTCAATCATAAAGTCGAGGCCGTCGCGCACTATCTGCTGCAGCGGCAGCTTTGACGTGTCGGCATATTCGCACACGGCAAAATCTTCAGGCGCCACTTCATAGATGCCGAGGCGCTCCATCTCCTCAAAGTTGCGACTGATGATGGCCTTAAGCAGATATTCGGGCAAGATGTCAAAGGGGAAGGCCTTGTCATACTCGCCGCTGAATATCATGGCGCGGCGCCCGCCGTGCAGGCGTGCATCTACGCCTCCGCGTATCGGCAGCCACGGTGCCCAGCCCATGAATTCCACCACATCATCGCCCTCAGCGATGACGGTGACCTGGCGATACGGGGCGCGCAAGAAATCATCGGCGGCCACGGCTGTGCCGGTGAACACATTGCCGCTGATGATGCGCTGATGGTGGTCAGCCTTGACAAGCCGAGGCGTCACCACCGATGCTATATCGGCGCCCTGAGTGGTGGCTATCACCGCAGGCTCGCTCACTTCGGGGCCTGCAATCCACACCAGTGTGGTAGCATCATAGACTCCATCGGTGAAGTAACGGCCTATCTTTGCCAATGTCACTATGTCGAGTGTCCATATCGTCTCGCCCTTGTTGACCGGGGCTATGTTGGCGGCTTGCACGCCGGCATTGCCCGCCGGGTGACAGCCCTCCACCTCTACCATCGTGGCGCCCTTGACGTCGCCGAGAGTGTATGAGCGGTCATAGCTGATATATACTTGGCCATCGGTGAGACGGCTCAGCACCTCCACGCCCTTGTCGAGCAGAGCCTTGTCAGTGATATACTGCGACAAGCACGGAGCCAGAGGCGTCGTGTCAAAAGCTGTGACAAATATATCGCGCGGGCGCACCGCCGGGTCAGGCACCACGTCAAACGGGCGCTGACGCACCATGGCGAGCAATCCGCTATGCGCCAGACGTATAGCCAATGGCAGTGTGGCGTCGTCAGCGGGCTGCACGGTGGGCTTAGCTTCAGTAGGCTCAAGCACGATGCGCTCAATATGACGGCGCTCGCCTCTTACGATGGCTTTCACCACGCCGTTGACGGGCGAGACCACCATAATGTCAGCATGTGTCTTATCATGAAAGAGCGGTGCTCCTACTGCCACGATATCGCCTTCGCGCACATCGGGCTTTGGCTTGATGCCGGTAAAGTCGTCAGGCGTGATCGCGCACAGCGAGGCTTTCACTGCCACCGGGCTAAAATTGCCTATCGGCCGGGCGCACAACTGCCTCAGATAGCAATCATAGCGCTTTAATCCCTTTTTTATCTTAATTTTCATGGAGGTTAACAATCTCTTTTATTGCTTATCAGCTTGCAAAGTTAAGATTTTTTCGCGACAATATTAGCTATTTTTGTGTTTTTTTGTAATAAGCACGGCAAAAAAATACCTTATGTGCATTACCTCTCTACAAATGCCCAACAATTAGAGCCATACTCATTTATGATTTATTTTCATTATCTTTGCAAGTAATTGTATCCAAAATGAAAATTCACAGATTATTTTCGGTAGCTACTGTCGCCGCAGTACTATGCCTGATGGGGCTCGGCTGCAGGCATCAGCAATATCACACCTACGATGGCGCCGTGTGGGGCACCACCTTTCATATAGTGTATGAGTCGGGCCGCGAGCTCGAGGACTCGGTGATGGCTCAAATCAGGCGCGTGGAGATGTCGCTCTCGGCCTTCGAGCCGGCATCTACGGTGTCGGCGATTAACAGCGGCGCCGACAGCCGTGTCGATAATCTGTTTGAGCTGGTCTTTGACGAGGCATGCCGCGTAAACCGCCTCAGCAAGGGTATGTTTGACCCTACGGTAGGCCCGCTGGTGGATTTATGGGGCTTCGGGCGCAAGCGCGGCGTCAGCGCCGAGCCTGACAGCGCCGACGTGGCTGCTGCGCTCAAAGGCGTGGGCATCAGCCGCTGCCGCATCGACAATGGCCTGTTAGTAAAGGCCGACAGCACCACGCAGTTTGACTTCTCAGCCATCGCCAAGGGGCTCGGCGTGGATTGCGTGGCCGAGATGCTCAGCCGCAACGGATGCACTAACTATATGGTGGAGATTGGCGGCGAGGTGGCCACTAAAGGCGTCAACGTCAAAGGCGACACATGGCGCATACAGATTGATGCACCTATTGATGACGCCTCTGGCACGGTGCACTCACAGCTGTCGGTGATAGCCCTCGCCGACCGCGCCATCGCCACCTCGGGCAACTACCGCAACTATCGCGACTATGCCTCCGGACGCGTGGGCCACACCATCTCGCCCATCACGGGGAAGCCCGTAGCCACGGCCACGCTAAGCGCCTCGGTGTGCGCGCCATCATGTATGACCGCCGATGCGCTCGCCACGGCTTGCATGGCGATGCCCGCCGCCGAAGCCTTGAAGATGATTGAGAGCCAAAACGGAGTGGAGGCGCTGATTGTAGTGGCGCAGCCGAGCGGATATCGCGTGCTCACCACCTCACACTTCCCGCGCTGACGCGCATATCCGCGAGGCCATGCTCCGGGTCATTGCTCCGGATCCATCTCCACGGTGTCCTCGTAGTGCTGAAACAGGAAGTCGTTGTAGGGGAAGCGCGTGAGGTGTATCTCACGAGCTTTTTCATACACAATCTTGCGCAGCTCGTCGATGTTAGTGCCTTGGCGCGCCGAGATAAACACGCAGTTGTCCTGCATGCGTGCCATCCATGTCTCGCGCAGGTCATCGAGCGAGAGGTTTTCGCGCGTGGCCGGCGTCAGGTCATCTGCATCTTTGGGAGTATAGCTAAAGGCATCTATCTTGTTGAATACGAGAATCACGGGCTTCTCGGCGCCGCCGCAGATGTCCTGTATGGTCTTCTCCACCACGGCAATCTGATCCTCAAAGGTAGGATGCGAGATATCCACCACATGCACCAGCAAGTCGGCCTCGCGCACCTCATCGAGCGTGGATTTGAACGACTCCACCAGGTTGGTGGGCAGCTTGCGTATAAAGCCCACGGTGTCTGACAGCAAGAAAGGCAGGTTGTCAATAGTGACCTTGCGCACCGTGGTGTCAAGCGTGGCAAACAGCTTGTTCTCGGCAAACACATCGCTCTTGGCGAGGACATTCATCAGGGTGGATTTGCCCACATTGGTGTAGCCCACGAGAGCCACACGCGTGAGCTTGCCGCGATTTTTGCGCTGAATGGATTTCTGGCGGTCTATCGAGCGCAGCTCCTCTTTGAGCCGCGATATCCTATCCAAGATGATGCGGCGGTCTGTCTCTATCTGTGTCTCGCCCGGGCCGCGCATACCGATGCCGCCGCGCTGACGCTCCAGGTGGGTCCACATACGGGTCAGTCGAGACAGCAGGTACTGATACTGCGCCAGCTCTACCTGAGTCTTGGCGTGGGCCGTCTGTGCTCGCCGCGCGAAGATATCGAGGATTAGCGCCGTGCGGTCAAGGATTTTCACCTTCAGCTCTTTTTCGAGGTTTGACACTTGCTTGGAGGTGAGGTCATCGTCAAAGATGACCATGCCTATCTCATTGTCCTCGACAAAGGCGCGTATCTCTTCGAGCTTGCCCTTACCCACAAATGTGCGGGGGTTAGGGTAATCGACGCGCTGAAAAAAGGTCTTGACGGTGACAGCGCCGGCGGTGTCGGCTAAGAATGCCAACTCATCAATATACTCGCGCGCACGCGCCTCATCCTGCTGCGGCGTAATAAGGCCCACGAGCACTGCGCGCTCTGAGGCCTCTTGGCTGATTATCATTTCTCTCATATCGACCGCAAAGTTACAACAAAGTAATGACAAATGCGCCACCTGCGCTGCTAAATTTCATAGCCACGGGCGCTCATTGCACGGCAATGCCGTGTGATATGAAGGTGTCAAAATCCTCGCGTCGCAGTCCGCTACGCCGCAGTGGCACTCGCTCGTTGTAGTCATTGAGATAATATCGCCCGGCAAAGGTGTAGCTGCTGTCAGTGAGCGCCAGCGACGGGCACGCCCGCGGCGAGGTGATGCCGGCGATTGACAGCATGGTCTCAAAGAGGCTCTCACTGGTGGCCACATCGCAGTCGCGGTGAGCCGTGGCGGCGGCGTAGAGAGCCGGATACCTCTCGCGATACTCTGCCGACATCCATATCAGCATCGGCACATGGATCTGATAATATGTAGGCGTGGGCGACGAATGCAGAAACCGCTCGCGATCATCATCGAAGATATCTTCGCCGTGGTCCGACACATAGACCAGCGCCGCCGGGCAACCCAGGGCACCTAATTGCTCGGTGATATCGGCAAGCATGGCGTCGATTGACACTATGGTATTGTCGTAGGCGTTGATGAGCTTGTCGCGGTTGCGCAGCTCGGCGGCATCGGTGCGATCGGGCTTAAACACGGCGTACTTGTCGCGATAGCGCTCGCTGTATTTGAAGTGGCTGCCATAGGTATGGAGCACCACCAGTGTCTTGCCTGTGGCATGACGCTTGATGAAGCTGTAGGCCCGGGGCAGCAGCTCCTCGTCATAATGTATCTTACCGTCATCGCAGAGGAAGATGGTGGTATCGGCCTGTCGGCTGAAGTGGTCTATGAACGAGCGGTTGTGCTGCTGGTTAGAGATGAACGCGGTGTGATAGCCCACCTTGCCGAAGATGTCGGTGATGCATCGTGTGGTGTAGATTGAGTCGGCAAACGTGGCGGCCGACACGGGCGACAGCAACAGCGGCACCGCCTTATGGGTGGTGTTGCTCTCTGACACGGCTTTCTTATAGAACACCAGCCCCTCCACCTGCGACAGACGCGGATTGGTGGGGCGATGATATCCGGCGAGCTGCCAGTTGTCGGCGCGCGAGGTCTCGCCCACTACCACCACATACACCTCGCGCAAGCTGTCGGGCCTCGTGGCCGTGGCGTGGTAGTCAAAGTGAGCCGACGTCTGCGGATAATCGGCAGTGGCCATAGCGCGATGTATAGCCTTAAACATATTGCACACCACATTGAGGGGGAATAGCTCGCGCGCCGGATCATAGCGCGGCACCACCACCGCTGCCACCATCATCATCACGCCGCCGGTGATGATAGCACTGCCGGCGGTGTAGCGCGCCACGCGTATGGCTCGCACGCTCGCACGCTGATCGCGCACCGTGAATATGATGGCCAGCACTATCGGCGGAATATATATAAAGCACACTGTAGCTATCGCTGTGACAAGGTTGGCAAGCAGCTCAGTGGCCTCGCCAACGCTCGTGGTGAAGACATTGAGAAACATATCCACAGCTATGATTGACTCGCCATAGAGAAACAGCAGCACTATCTGGAAGGCTGCATATATCATCAGTGGCAGACACCATAGCACCGAGCGCCCCACCTTGACTGACGATGCCGTCAGCAGCAGAAACACCCCGTAGGGCAAGACAATGTCAATAGCTTTTGACAGCCAATGTGTCGGCTCGGTGAACGCCAACGCCACATTGGCGACAAGCAGCAGCAGCGGGAATACCCACAGCATCACATCGGGGCGCATGGCCTTGCGCAGCCACGCGGTGATGTCGTCATTGATACTATTTCGCTCTTCACTCATAGGTCACAAGCTATCCCTCTCAAAAAGCCTCATTAATGCTGAAGATGAAGTTGCGCTCGCCATTGCGGCCAAAGCCCACATCCAGACGTATGTTCACATTGTGCTTGAACTCCCAGCGGTAGCCCAAGCCATAGTTGGGCAGCAAATGCCCCAAGTCTATATTGGAGAACTTATCAAAGATCATGCCCATGCCGCCCCACACCACAAGGCCCGAGCGACGCCACACCCGCTGGCGCAGCTCCACACACACATCCACCTCGTTGCGGTCGCGGTAGCGCCCGTCAAAATAGCCTCGCATAAAATGGCTGCCGCCCACCGTTGACATCATATTGAACGGCACCAATCCGGTGGTGAGGCGCGCGTGGCCGCCTACGGCCATGGTGCAGTCGCGCCATAAGCCGAAGTAGCCCGCCGCCGTCAGCTCGGTCACGGTCATGCCCTCGGCATTGCCGATAAATTTGGGCATATACAGGAAGTCCAATCGCACATACGCGCCGCGCTTCGGTGCCGTCAGGTTGTCGCGGGCATCAAACTGCAAGCTCACGCCCGGGCCCCATCGCACCACATTCTCCTCAAGATAGGGGAACAGGTCAGGGCGCTTCACATCGCGGCTCATATAGCTGTCAAACGACACCATCGGCCCCAGATACATACTGCTGCCGAGCTTGAAGACATAAGCGGCATTAGCCTCAAAGGTCATATAGTTATACTTGGTCTCGTTGGCATCATTGCTGCACTCGTCATATCCTATGCCCCAATACTTATCCTGCAGATAACTGAAGCGCACGTCATATATCAGGCGTGACTTATCATTCCTGAAGATATGATAGCCCTCGGCCTTGAGCATAAAGTGGGCCTTTGTGGTGGCATCGGCGGCAAACGACACTATCGAGCGCGGCGTCACCGTATCGGTCATGTCAGGCCGATAATGCAGCGAGGCCACCGCCCCTAAGCCGAAGCCGGTATCGTTGGAGTAGTGAGGCCCGCCGATAAAGCTGATATCGAAGCGTTTGCTCTCATCTACATCGTTTGACTTGTCAAAATAGTCAATAACCTTGCCGATCAAGCCTTTGCGTGCCTTAGGCTGCGATGCGATGCTGTCGGGCGCCGGCGTGTCAGCGGCTGCCACCGCTGCGTCTTCGGGCGCGGGAATAGCTGCGGCAACACCGTCTTGCGCCCACACCACGGCCGGCACAGCTATGATAGCGAATGTTGTGATTAGAGTCTTAATGCAGTTCATAAGATGCAAATTTAGTCATTTTAGCGTTATTATGCAACACAGCGGCTGCATTTTAGCCTGTTTTTCACTTTCAGCGTTCTCGAGGCCTGTCATTTTTCGCCCATTCGGCGAATATATATACCATTATTGCATAACCGCAGATACACACACCGCGCGCCCGGGCCATTGTCGGCAGCCCGGGCGCGCTGTGGTTAGTCGATATCGTTCAGACGCGCATCACAGCACCTTGAAGAGCCATGCAGCGGTGACGGTCCAGTAGTTGTTCTTACCCTCGATGCCGGCACCTTCTTGCACCATACCCGTGTATTTCACGGCCTTGGTGATGCCCAGGCCATAGCTGGCGCCTATCTGCAGGTGTTGGAAGAGCTGCAAGCCTACACCGAAGTTCCAGGCCACATCGCATTTCTTCTTCTCGAGCACAGCCGCTGCATCTTGCTTTGATGCCAGGAAGGCAATGCTGGGGCCCGTGAAGATATACGGAGCCACGATTTTGCTCAGACCGGGCAGCCCGATTTTATACTTAAAGTTGATAGGTATCTCGATATAATCGCCCTTGTAGGTGGTCACATCTACAGAGGCCGGTGCCCCATTAAGCGTCAACGAAGATGCGCTCGAGCGATGCACATACATCGCCGAGATATCAAAGCCCAGGCCTACCACCGGCAGCGACACCTCGGCTTGCAGACCGGCAGTGAAGCCCGCACGATTGTCGGGCGAGAAGGTATTCTTGTCAAAGCTCAAGCGGTTGATTTCGGTACCGATGCGCGGACCTATTGACAGGATCTGCGCCTGCGAGGCTGTGGCCGATGCCATGATAGCGATGGCGGCGATTGCTAATGTCTTAATTGCTTTCATTTGTATCTGTTTTTTATGTCTTACCTTATGAGGCCGGCAGCGGCGCGTCGCCGCCGGTTGTCTTTTTCTACGGCAAAGTTAATATTTTTGTCGCATCAAGCCAAATTTTGCGATATTTTTACTAATTTTGCGATATGACAAACCAACAACGCACCGCCATTGAAGACCGCGTAGTGGAGCTGCTGCACACCGTCTTCGACCCCGAGATACCCGTAGATATCTACAGCCTCGGCCTCGTGTATAAAATCGACCTCGCCGACGATGGAGCCCTCACCGTAGATATGACGCTCACCGCCCCCAACTGCCCTGCCGCCGACTTCATCGTGGAAGACGTAAGGATGAAGCTCGAAAGCATCGAGGGCGTCACCTCGGTGGTCGTCAACATCGTCTTCGAGCCCGAATGGACTCAAGACATGATGAGCGAGGAGGCTAAGCTCGAGCTCGGCTTCCTTTGACGCCCGACATCGGCTCCATCACCATACACATTATATATATAAGAGACACCCTCACCGCCCGGCTCTATGCCACGCATATATTTCATCAGCGACATACACCTCGGCGCGCTTTACATCAAAGACCGCCGGCGCCACGAGCAGCGCATCGTGGCATGGCTCGACTCCATTGCCGATGATGCCGACGAGCTTTATCTCGTGGGCGACATCCTCGACTACTGGTATGAATACCGCACCGTGGTGCCTCGCGGATATGTGCGCTTCTTCGGCGCCCTGGCTCGCCTCGCCGACAAGGGTGTGCGCATCACGTGGCTCATCGGCAACCACGACATCTGGCTCTTTGACTACCTGCGCCACGAAATAGGCATCAACATCGTCGATGGTGCCGTACAGGCCGACATCGGCGGCCGCCGCTTCTTCATCAGCCACGGCGACGCGCTCGGCCGACTCAAGCCCGGCTTCCGCTTCATCAGAGCCCTCTTTCGCAACAAAGTATGCCAAACGCTCTTCGCCTCCATACACCCGCGGTGGACTGTGCCGTTTGCTTATCGTTGGAGCAGCCACAACAGGCTCAGAGCATCAGGCGACTTCGAGGCTTACGCCTCGGCCTGTCTCGCGATGGTCAAGGACTGGGCTAACCCCTTCTTTGGCGACAACCCCGACATCGACTACATAGTCCTCGGGCATCATCACTTCGAGTTCAACGAGGATTTATCACCGCGGCATCGCCTCGTCATTTTAGGCAATTGCATCGACCAAATCACCTACGGCGTATTCGATGGTTTATCATTCAAACTAAATCATTTTGACAGCGACAATACCTAATTTCACATTTTTTAACGGCAAGCCATCGAAAACCATCTTTCGCCCACCAAAACAGCTATAACGCTGATTATCAACGCATAAAACCACAGAACAGAGCCTGCCGAGGCAAAACAAGTTAAAAAAATATGTCGTATAACATAAAAAATAATTTGGCAGACCGTAAGTTTAGCTCTACCTTTGTAGCGCAAACCTAAAACAATCTTTTTTACCTTAGAAATTGTACCTATTGGAAACCCATAAAAAGGAACTCTGTGACAGAGTTCCTTTTTATGCTTTATACCCCACCCCACCTCCACCGATAGCCACATCTTCACGCCGGCGGCCGGCAATATCATCGAGCCCACTCACAAACTCCTTGTTCGTGTGGCGGATTTTGCGTATCTTTGCACCTTGACAATCGCTCTGACCATAATGTCACAACAGTATATCACCATACGCGGCGCCAAGGTCCACAATCTTAAGAATGTCGATGTGGATCTGCCCCGCAACCAATTCATCGTCATCACCGGCGTATCCGGCTCCGGCAAATCGTCGCTGGCGTTTGACACGCTCTACGCCGAGGGGCGCCGGCGCTACATCGAGAGCCTGTCGGCCTATGCTCGGCAATTCATGGGCAAGCTCACCAAGCCCGAGACCGATGGCATCAAAGGGCTTCCGCCGGCCATCGCCATAGAGCAGAAAGTCAACACGCGCAATCCGCGCTCCACCGTGGGCACCTCCACCGAGATCTACGACTACCTGCGCATGCTCTTCGGGCGCATAGGCCACACGTTCTCGCCCGTGAGCGGCAGCGAGGTGCTCAAGCACACCATCGATGATGTGGTCAACCGCGCCCTCACCTATCCCGACGGCACACGCATCGCCATCGTGGCGCCTATCACCCTTGGCGATAGCGACCTCAGCCATCGCCTGAATGTGTACCTGCAAGAGGGCTTCACGCGCTTGTATGACAACGGCGCGTTTGTTGACATTGCCGACTTTGCGGCCGACGCCATCAAAAGCGATGCGTCGCTGCCGATGCTGCTGATTGACCGCCTGATGGTGAGCCATCGCGGCGATGAGCTCTCGCGCCTGGCCGACTCGGTGGAGGCGGCGTTCTTTGAGGGCCACGATGCGTGCAGCCTCCTCGTGTGGGATGGCAATGGCGGCGCAGCCCCGGTGCGCTTTGATTTCAGCAAGCGTTTTGAGGCCGATGGCATCACGTTTATCGAGCCGTCAGAGCAGCTCTTCAACTTCAACAACCCCTATGGTGCCTGCCCCGTGTGTGAAGGCTTCGGCCAAGCCTTAGGCATAGCCGAAGACCTGGTGATCCCCAACAAGCGCCTCTCTGTCTATGACGATGCCGTGGCGCCATGGCGCGGCCCTATGATGAGCGAGTGCAAGCGCGAGTTTATACGCCGTGCCGAGCCTAAGGGCTTTCCGATACATCGCCCCTATTACCGCCTCAGCGATGAGCAGCGCCGTATGCTCTGGGACGGCATCGATGGCGAATACGGCATCAACGACTTCTTTGCGTGGGTAGAGAAGCAGCGCCACAAGATACAATACCGCGTGATGATGGCTCGCTATCGCGCCAAGACCACCTGCCCTAAGTGTCACGGCTCACGCCTCAGGCCCGAGGCCGCCTATGTCAAGGTGGGCGGCGCCACCATTGCCGATATCGTCAAGAAGCCTGTCAAAGACCTGCTGCAGTGGTTTGACGCCCTCACCCTCAACGAGGCCGACAGCAAGGTGGCGCGGCGCCTGCTCATAGAGATTAAGCAGCGGCTCACATTTCTTGACAACGTGGGCCTGGGATACCTCACGCCGGACCGCCTGAGCAACACCCTCTCGGGCGGCGAGAGCCAGCGCATCAACCTCGCCGCCTCGCTCGGCAGCCCCCTTGTGGGCTCGCTGTATATCCTCGATGAGCCATCGATAGGGCTGCATCCGCGCGACACGCAGCGCCTCATCGACGTGCTGCGACAGTTGCAACGCCTCGGCAACACCGTGGTAGTCGTGGAGCACGATGCCGAAATCATGCATGCCGCCGACTATATCATCGACGTAGGCCCTGCCGCCGGCCGTCTCGGAGGCAACATCATATACCAAGGCCCGGCGGCCGACATCGACAAGGCCGCATCGGTGTCGCTCACCGCCCAATATCTCAGCGGCAAGCTGCGCATCGACACACCGCCTACACGCCGCCGCTCGTCAAAATACATCGAGGTGGCAGGCGCTCGGCAACACAACCTGCGCGACATCACCGTGCGCTTTCCCTTAGGCATCATGACGGTGGTCACCGGCGTGTCAGGCTCCGGCAAATCCACGCTCGTCAGAGACATTCTCTACAAGGCCATGGCTCGGCAGCTCGAGATTGACAACTCTGTGCCCGGCGAGTTTGACAGCCTCAACGGCGACGTCAATCGCATAGCCGACGTAGTCTTTGTCGATCAAAACCCCATAGGCAAGTCGTCGCGCTCCAACCCCGCCACATACCTCAAGGCCTACGACGAGATACGCCAAGTCTTCGCCGACCAGCCCCTGGCGCGGCAATTAGGCCTCTCCGCTGCATACTTCTCGTTTAATACCGAAGGCGGCCGCTGCGAGCAATGCAAGGGCGACGGCACCATCACCATACCCATGCAATTTCTCGCCGATGTCACCATCACCTGCGATGCCTGCCACGGACAGCGCTTCAAGCGCGACATACTCCAGGTGCGATACCATGGCCTCAACATCAGCGATGTGCTCAACCTCACCGTCAACCAAGCCATTGAGTTCTTCACCAACGCCGGCGATATGCGTGTGGTGCGCCGCCTCCAACCCCTCGCCGATGTGGGCCTCGGCTACATCACCTTGGGGCAGACATCGTCAACGCTCTCGGGCGGCGAAAACCAGCGCGTGAAGCTCGCCTACCACCTCGCCGAAGAAAGGCCCAAGCCCACACTCTTCATCTTCGACGAGCCCACCACAGGCCTCCATTTCCACGACATAGCCACCCTGCTCCACTCCTTCGACCGGCTCTTGGCGCAGGGCCACACCCTGGTAATCATCGAGCACAACACCGACATCATCCGCGCAGCCGACTATGTCATCGACATGGGCCCCGAAGCCGGCGACGGCGGCGGCACCATCGTGGCCACCGGTACCCCCGAGCAAATAGCCGCAAATCCCGCCTCCATCACCGGGCGCTATCTCCGGCTCCCCGGCGGTGACAGCCGCTGACAGCCGCCATCGGCATCGCAGAGCCGCTTTATAAGCCACGTGGGCGCTCCTTTTTGCATTTTTTAGGCCTTCATCGGCCTTTTTTTTAGCATAATGGAGCATTGATAATGTGATTTTTCGTATCTTTGTGCGATATTGCCGTAGTGTTACACATTATCGACATCAAAACAATCAATAGCTAAATAATCAGCCTCACTTCCTAATCAAAGCAAGGATTATGTTGAAACGCTTTTTCATCTCTATGCTTGGCACCATCGCCGGTCTGTGGATTACAATAGGCATCCTCGTGATTGCCGTCATCGCCATCGCCGGCGCCGTAATGTCATCAGCAGCCACGCCTCAGGTCAAGGAGAACTCCATCCTATACATCAACCTCAACGGCCCCATCTCCGAATACTACACAGCCGGCTCTATTACCGACATCGTCAATGACGGAGGCATTGCCGACAACGCCGCCCTCTGCGACATCGTCAATGCCATACGCCTCGCCAAAGACGACGACAAGATCAAAGGCATCTACATCGACTGCGACGGCGCTGACGCCGGCTACGCCACCCGCGAGGAGATAATCAGCGCATTGGCCGACTTCAAGCAGTGCGGCAAATGGATCTACGCCTACGCCGACAGCTACTCCCAGGGCGACTATATGATAGCAGCGCAGGCCGACAGCCTCTTTATCAACCCCTTCGGCGATATCGATGTGCGAGGCATAGGCCTAAGCATACCTATGTACAAAGGCCTGATGGACAAGGTCGGCGTGAAGATGAACATCGTGAAGGTGGGCACTTTCAAAAGCGCCGTAGAGCCTTTCATACTCACCGAAATAAGCGAGCCTAATCGTCTGCAATACAAAGCATTCACCGACTCGCTATGGGCCTTCACCACGACCACCATCGCTAAAGGGCGCAAAGTGGGCGCCGCCGCCGTCAACGCTTGGGCCGACAGCATCATCTCCACCCGCCCCGCCGGCGAATACATAGCCTCCGGCGCCGCAAGCGCTACGGCATACCGGCGCATGGTGGAGCAACGCCTGCGCAAGCTCACCGGCATCGCCGACGATGACGACGAGGAGCTGCGCCTCATCACTCCCGCAGAATATATGGCTCAGCACGAGAGCCACGTCACAAAAGGCTCTGAACACATCGCCGTGCTATATGCCGAAGGCGACATCGTAGATGATGGCGACCAAGGCATCGTGGGCCGCTCCCTCGCTCCGCAAATCATAGACCTCGCCGATGATGAGCACGTCAAAGCGCTCGTCATGCGCGTGAACTCGGGCGGCGGCAGCGCCTTCGCCTCCGAGCAGATATGGGAAGCCCTCGAATATTTCAAATCCAAAGGCAAGCCATACTATGTGTCGATGGGCGACTATGCCGCATCGGGCAGTTACTACATCTCGTGCGGCGCCGATACCATCTTTGCCGACGCCACCACCCTCACCGGCTCTATCGGCGTCTTCGGCATGATACCCGACCTCTCCGAGCTCGCCACCGACAAGTTGGGGCTGCACTTCAGCAGCATCAAGACCAACGATGCCGCCGACATGCCGGCCATCTACAGCCCGCTGCCCGACAATCAGCGCCGTGCCCTCCAGCGCAGCGTAGATAACATATATGAGACCTTTGTGGGCCGCGTCGCCGCCGGCCGCCACATGAATGTCGACTCCGTCAAGGCCATCGCCGAAGGCCGTGTATGGGTAGGGGCCCAAGCCGTAAAGCTCGGACTCGTGGATAAGATAGGCACCCTGCACGACTGCATCGCTGCTATTGCCCGCCAAGTGGGCCTCTCAGACACCGACGTCATCGCCTACCCCGATGTAGAGCCTGACATACTGATTACCATCGCCAAGCAGCTCCAACAGTCCGGCTCTGCCGCTATAGCCGCCGGTATCGACCCCGACACTATGCGCCAAATCAATTACATACGCCGACTGCTATCCGCTGACCGCATCCAGGCTCGCATCTCGCCGATAGTAGTGTACTGACGCCTTGCCTTCTCGCTCCGACCACATCGCTTTTTCACAACCCTGATTTTTCTGCTTCGTGACAGCTCATCAATTCATACAAAAAGCCATCTTACTTCCCTGCTCCAAGATTTATGGAGCAGCGATGTATGTGCGCAATAAATGCTTTGACTGGGGTATCCTCAAGCAGAACGAATTTGATGTGCCCATCATCTCTGTGGGCAACCTCGCCGTCGGCGGCACCGGCAAGACCCCGCATGTGGAGTACATCGTGGAGGCCCTCCGCTACAGCTACCACATCGCCGTGCTCAGCCGCGGATACAAGCGCCACACGCGAGGCTTCATCGTGGCATCGCGACGCTCCACACCTCGCGACATCGGCGACGAGGCCTATCAGATTTACAATAAATTCAACGGGCAGGTGCTCACCGTGGTCTGCGAAGAGCGCGCCAAAGCCATCGACGAAATACTGCGCATTGACCCCGATGTCAACCTTATAGTGCTCGACGACGCTTTCCAGCATCGCTATGTCAAGCCCACCGTCTCGGTCGTCGTCACCGAATACAACCGTCCATTCTACAACGACAAGATGCTGCCCTACGGGCGTCTGCGCGAGCCCGCTCGCGGCATCAACAGAGCCGACATCGTCATCGTGTCGAAATGCCCCGATGAGGTCTCGGCGCTCGACAACCGCCTCGTCATCAAAAACCTGGAGCTATTCCCATATCAGAAGCTATTCCTCTCACGCTTTGTGTATCAGGGCCTTACGCCCTTATTCCCCGAGAATGTTACGGCGCCCGCCGCGCTCGAATGGCTCACTCACAACGACTCGGTTCTTGCCATCGCAGGCATCGGCAACCCCAAGCCCTTCATACGCCACATCAAAAGCTTTATGGCGGTCACCAAGGTCAACATCTTCAGTGACCATCACTACTTCACTCGCAAAGACCTCGACCTGATTAAACGTCGCTACGAATCGCTCAAGGGCAACCGCCGCATCATCATCACCACCGAGAAAGATGCCGTAAGGCTCGCCACCAACCCTTACTTCCCCCACGAGCTCAAGGCCGTGACATTCTTCCTCCCCATAAAGGTAGATGTAGCCCTCTCGGCCGACAACAAATCATTCATTGACACCCTCAGGCTCGCCATCAACGCCCACAAGCGTTGATGGCCTACGCCCCGCCATATCGCATACTTACAATCAACGACACATAATCATACACCCAAACCATCGTTTATATTTAACACTAAACCACTATGATTGAAAAAATACGGCAGACTGCCTCGTTCCTGCAAGCGCGCGTCTCTGATATGCCCGACACCGCCATCATCCTCGGCACCGGCCTCGGCGCCCTCGTTGACTACATCGAGGACAAGCAGTTTATCCCTTACAGCGAAATACCCAACTTCCCCATCTCCACCGTCGAAGGCCACTCCGGCAATCTCATCTTCGGCACCCTCGGCGGCAAGCGCGTTATGGCTATGCAAGGGCGCTTCCACTACTACGAAGGCTACGACATGAAGCAAGTCACATTCCCCGTGCGCGTCATGAAAGCCCTCGGCATCAACACCCTCTTTGTCTCCAACGCCGCCGGCGGCATGAACAAGGAGTTTCGCGTGGGCGATGTCATGGTCATCACTGACCACATCAACCTCTTCCCCGAAAATCCGCTCCGCGGCAAGAACTACAATGAACTGGGCCCGCGCTTCCCGGCAATGACCGAGGCCTATGACCACAAACTCATCGCCTTGGCCGACGAGATAGCAGCGCAAAAGGGCATACGCCTCGTCCACGGCGTGTATGTCGGCACCCCCGGCCCCACGTTTGAGACACCCGCCGAATATGAATACTTCCGCGTTATCGGTGGCGATGCCGTGGGCATGTCAACAGTCCCCGAAGTCATTGTCGCTAACCACGCCTCGATGCGCGTGTTCGGCGTATCGGTAATCACCGACCTGGGCGGCAAAGACGTCACTCAAGTGCCCACCCACGAGGAAGTGCAGCAAGCCGCAGAGCTCGCCCAGCCTAAGGTGGTGGAAATCATGCGCGAACTCGTAAAGCAAGCCTGACAGCATATTATCATGACCGAAATATCATCATTAGGCGAATTTGGGCTCATCGAGCACGTCACTCGCGACATCAAGCTCACCCAAAGCTCTTCAATACGCGGCATCGGCGACGATGCCGCCGTCATGAGCTACCCCGACACTCAGGTGCTGATGACCACTGACCTCCTCCTGGAGAATGTGCACTTCAGCCTCGCCTACGTGCCCCTGAAGCACTTAGGCTACAAGGCTGCCGTGGTCAACTTCTCCGACATTTATGCCATGAACGGCACACCGCGACAGATCACCGTGTCGCTCGGCATATCCAAGCGTTTCACCGTGGAGCACATCGAGGAGCTGTATAGCGGCATCAGGCTCGCCTGCGAAATATATGGCGTAGATATAGTGGGCGGCGACACCACAGCCTCGCACCAAGGCCTCGTGATCTCAATCACCTGCATCGGCGACGCACGCCCCGACGACATCGTCACCCGCGACGGTGCCCGCAACACCGACATCATCTGCGTCTCCGGCAACCTCGGCGCTGCTTATATGGGTCTGCAACTCCTTGAGCGCGAACGCATCGCCTCTGCCGGAAACAAAGACTTCGAGCCCGCATTTGCCGGCAAAGAATACATCATTGAGCGTCAGCTCAAACCTGAAGCGCGGCGCGACGTCATCAAAGCGCTCGCCAACGCCGGCGTTAAGCCCACTGCCATGATGGACATCAGCGATGGCCTATCGTCAGAGCTCCTGCATATCTGCAAGCAAAGCCACTGCGGATGCCGCATCTACGAGGACCGCATCCCCATTGACTACCAGACAGCGGTGATGGCCGAAGAAATCAACATGAACCTAGTCACTGCTGCACTAAACGGCGGCGAAGACTACGAGCTGCTTTTCACAGTGCCGCTCACTGACCACGACAAGGTCAGCGCCATCGAGTCAATCAAAGTCATCGGATACATCACCAAAGAAGAAGACGGCTGCGCTATGGTCACACGCGACGGCGCCGAGATGACACTCCGCGCCCAAGGCTGGAACCCCCTCAAATAGCCCTGTGGCATCAGCACTGAAGTAGCACATATCACTACAAAAGTAGGTCGGGAAAAAGACTTTTTCCCGACCTACTCTATTATATTGCTTATGTG
Source organism: Muribaculaceae bacterium (assembly GCA_051871765.1). Taxonomy (GTDB): domain Bacteria; phylum Bacteroidota; class Bacteroidia; order Bacteroidales; family Muribaculaceae; genus CAG-873. The sequence goes on along the minus strand of JBJEDF010000024.1, from coordinate 11,428 downwards.
TTGTTGCTAAGTAGCTACGCGGAGGTTTATTCCTCGTCGTCGTCCTCGCGCATGTTGTGGAACACGTTTTGCACGTCTTCGTCGTCTTCGAGCTTCTCGAGGAGCTTGTTGATAGACTCGCGCTGCTCGGGCGTCACGTCCTTGACATCGTTGGGGATGCGCACAAACTCCGAGCTGATGATCTCGTAGTTGTTGTCCTCGAGATACTTCTGAATTGCCGAGTACGACTCAAAAGCGCCGTAGAGCACGATAGCCTCGTTGCCGTCCTCGTCTTCTTCATGGCCCAGCTCATCTACGCCATAGTCAATAAGCTCCAGCTCAAGGTCGTCAAGGCTGATACCCTCGATAGGTTTGATCTTAAACACACATTTGTGGTCAAAGAGGAATGTCAGAGAGCCTTGCGTGCCCAGAGAGCCGCCGTGTTTGTTGAAGTACGAACGCACATTGGCCACAGTGCGTGTATTATTGTCGGTAGCAGCCTCCACAAAGATAGCGATGCCGTGAGGTCCATAGCCCTCGTAGGTGATTTCCTTGTAGTCGCTTGCGTCTTTGTCTGTCGCCTTCTTTATTGCGCGTTCTACCGTATCCTTGGGCATGTTTGCAGCCTTGGCATTCTGCATCAAGGCGCGCAGTCGCGGATTATTCTCCGGCTCCGGACCACCGGCTTTGACAGCGATAGTGATTTCCTTGCCAATTCGAGTAAATGTGCGCGACATATTACCCCAGCGTTTCAGCTTTCTTGCTTTGCGGTATTCGAATGCTCTTCCCATACTTTGTGTTTAGGTGATTGTTATTTTATATTATTCTTTTTTATTGCTATTGTGTCAGCGCAGCTCTGCGTGCAGCTGTTTTTGCAGGTTGGTGATTATCTTGGCCATTACTTGGTCAATGTATTTCTCCTGCAGGGTCTTCTCATCGTCTTGCAGCGTCATGGTGATGGCATACGACTTCTTGCCCTCGGGCAGGTTCTTGCCCTCATAGACGTCAAAGAGCGACACGCTGCGCAGCAAGCGGCGTTCGCTTTCGCGCACCACCTTCTCCACATCGGCAAAGGTCACCGCATTATCTATCAGCAGCGACAGGTCGCGTTTCACCGGCTGTGTCTTAGGCAGGGCTGCATATTTGACTTCGCGCTTGAGCACGAGGGCTGTGAGCGCCGCCCAGTCGAGCTCGGCATAGAATGATTGCTGCTTGAGGCCGCACAGCTTTGCCACCTCGCCCTTGACGATGCCCATCACGCCAAGGTGCTTGCCTGAGCGTGTGGCGATGTCCATCGATGCCGACAGATAGCTCACCGCTGAGCGGCTCAGCGTTATCTCTTTGGAGCTCACGCCAAGGCGCGTCAGTACACTCGCCACCACGGCTTTCAGATCGTAGAAGGTGGACTCTTCGGCGCCGCGGGCCCAGTTGGCGCTGCGGCTGTTGCCTGTCATCCACAAGGCCAAGCGCGACCCTTCGCTGAAGGGCGCCAGCGGCTTTTCGTCGGTGATGGCAGCCTCCGGATTGCGGAAATACACATTGCCAAACTCATACATGGCCAGGTCGGAGGCCTTGCGGTTGACGTTATGCGCCATCGACTCCAAGCCGCCGAAGAGCAGCGTCTGACGCATCACGTTGAGGTCTTGGCTCAGCGGATTGAGCAGCTTCACGCAGTGGTCTGCCGGATATTCGACGATGTCGGCATAATAGGCCTCGGCGGTGAGCGAGTTGTTGAGGATCTCGTCAAAGCCCATCGCCGTGAGCTGATTGGCGATGGTGCGGCGCAGGTCATCGGCGGCATCTACATCGGTCTTAAACGACAACGAGGCGTGCAGCTCCTGAGTCATTGCTATATTGTTGTAGCCATAGATGCGCAGTATATCTTCGATGACATCGCAGCCGCGGCGCACATCCACTCGGTAGGTAGGCACGGCCAGCTGCATAGTGCCGCCGTCGGCATCGCTGCGGCCCGTGACTGATATCTCCAGCGAGTGCAAGATAGCATCTACGGCATCGTGTGGTATCGCCTGCCCCAGGAGCTTATCGATTTGGTTATACGACAGCTCCACCGGATATGAAGCTACCGGCGAGGGATACACATCGTGCACGCTGCCCACTATGGTGCCTCCGGCAAGCTCCTTCACAAGCAATGCCGCTAACTGCAGGGCATACATACAGCCGTTGGGGTCCACGCCGCGCTCATAGCGGAATGAAGCATCAGTGCTCAAGCCATGGCGGCGCGCCGTCTTGCGCACTGACGTGGGATGGAAGCAAGCGCTCTCGATAAACACCGACGTCGTGGCCTCGGTGACTCCCGATTCCAGACCGCCAAACACGCCGGCGATGCACATAGGCTCGCGTTCGTTGCATATCATCAAGTCGGCGGCGTCGAGGGTGCGCTCCACACCGTCGAGGGTGGTAAATTTGGTGCCTGCAGCACAGTTGCGCACCACGATGGTGTCGCCGGCTATCTTGGAGCGGTCAAAGCAGTGCAACGGGTGGCCAATGCCATGCAATATATAGTTGGTGATATCCACGATATTGTTGATGGGGTGCATACCTATGGCGGTAAGGCGCTCCTTAAGCCAATCGGGGCTCTCCTTGACGGTGACGCCCTCGATGGTGACGCCGGCGTAGCGCAGACAGGCCTCCTCATTCTCCACGCGCACGGCCACTCCGGGGCGCGTAGCATCGTCAATGGCAAAAGCATCGACGCTCGGCCGGCGCAGCGGCGTGGCCTCGCTGTGACACGCCAGATATGCGCTCAGGTCGCGCGCCACGCCATAGTGGCTCGCGGCATCGATGCGGTTGGGTGTCAAATCCACCTCCAGCACATAGTCGTCGCTGAGCTGATAATAGTCAGCGGCCGGGGTGCCGGGAGCGGCCGCGCCGTCGGCAAGCACTATGATGCCGTCGTGGCTGTTGCCCACGCCTATCTCGTCCTCGGCGCAGATCATACCGAACGACTCCACGCCGCGTATCTTGGATTTCTTAATCTGAAATTCTTTATCGCCATCATAAAGCGTAGTGCCTACCGTAGCCACTACCACGGTCTGGCCGGCAGCCACATTTGGCGCGCCGCACACTATCTGCACCGGCTCGCCCTGACCCAGATCCACCGTGGTGATGTGCAGGTGGTCGCTATTGGGGTGTTCTTCACACGTCAGCACTTTGCCGATGACTATGCCGCGCAAACCGCCGCGCACGCTCTCCACGCGCTCCACACTGCCCGTCTCAAGACCAATGGAGGTCAAGGCGGCCGACAATTCCTCCGGCGTCAGCGCCGTGTCAATATACTCTTTAAGCCATTTATATGATATGTTCATAGCCTTTTGTATTGTCTTTATCGATGTCGATATTATTTTAACGTGCAAATTTACAAAGAAAAAATGAAAATGCTTAACTTTGCAATACGAAAATAGTCAATTTCATCTCCATATACACTATGAACCGTTGTATATCAGCTCTGACCTTAAGCATTTCAGCCGCCTTGGCCGCCTTGGCCGAGCCTCAAATATCATGGCTCACCGAAAGCCATAACTTCGGTGTCTTCAACGAGGCCGACGGCGTGCAGACATGCTCCTTCAGATTTGTCAATACCGGCGACGAGCCGCTGTGCATCTTCTCGGCGCGCGCCTCTTGCGGATGCACCACGCCTCGCTACGAAAAATCGCCCATAGCCCCCGGCGACACCTCGGCCGTCGAAGTGGCCTTTGACCCTGCGGGGCGCCCCGGCCGCTTCAGCAAGCGCATCATGATAGAGAGCAACGCCGCCCGCCGCTCGTCAAAGCTACTGATTGAGGGCGTGGTCATCGGCTCTGACGCCACCATCGCCAATCAATACCCCTACGATATGGGGCCGCTGCGCGGCTCAAATGCCTCGCTGATGTTTGGCGAAGTAACCCGCGGTCGCCTCAAGACTGTGTATCTCAACGGCTACAATCGCTCCACCGCCACCATCAAGCCAATGGTCGCCGACAAGCCGCGCCACATTGATGTGGCTTTTGTCCCTGACACCGTGGCTCCCGGCGAGCGCATGTCAATAATTTTCTATCTGCGCTCCGAGCGCTGCGAGCTATATGGCCTCAACACCGACACCGTGATGATATGCAGCGACAAGGGCGCGCAGCCCGTGCCCGTGGTGCTCACCTCGATGATAGAGGAAGACTTCTCATTTCTCTCTGACAAAGCGCTCGCCAAAGCTCCCGCTGCTACAATAGCCGACGAGCGTCTCGACTGCAAGCGTCTAAGCCACAACGACAGCATCACGCTCACCTCCTCAATAACAAACACCGGCGGCGGCGACAAGCTCTTAATCCACCGCATATACTCCAACTCGCCGGCAGTGACGGTCACCGCCGACAGCCACGCGCTCAAGAAGGGCAAATCGGCCAAGCTCAGCGTTTCCGTTGATGCCTCGGCGCTGCCGCCTGACAGCGCTTTTATCAACGCCACCATCACCGTGGTCACCAATGATCCCGCCCACCCGCGCTGCGAGCTGAGGGTCGTGGGCGAGCTCCACAACTGACATTTTTCGCCTCACTAACTATAATACTAACCCTCACCTCTCCACAATGAACAAACGCCTCGTAGTATCGACCGGCGCCGGCATCAGCGCCGAAAGCGGCATACGCACATTCCGCGATGCCGATGGCCTCTGGGAGTCTTACCCCGTGATGGATGTCGCCTCGGCCGACGGCTTCCGTCGCAACCCCGCTCTGATACATAAATTCTACAACGAGCGACGCCATGATCTCTTCAAGGCTCAGCCCAACGCCGCCCACTTAGGCTTAGCGCAGATGGAGCACGACTTTGAGGTGCGCATCATCACTCAAAATGTCGATGACCTCCACGAGAGAGCCGGCTCTTCTCATATTGTGCACCTCCACGGCGAGCTTACCAAAGTGCGCGCCATGGACAACCCCGACCTGCTCTTCACCCTCACGCCCGACAACTGCGACACCACGCCTGACACGGTCATCGACGGACACCACGTGCGCCCGCACATCGTATTCTTTCAGGAAGCGGTGCCTATGTTTGAAGTGGCCGTGCACGAAGTGGAGCAAGCCGACATCTTCGTCATCATAGGCACCAGCCTGGTGGTCTATCCCGCCGCCGCATTGCTCAACTATGTGCGCCCGGGCGTGCCCATTTACTACATCGACCCGCACCCCGCCGCCGTGCCGGCCAACGTCACCGTCATTGCCGAGCCGGCCACCAAGGGAGTGGCTAAGCTCAGAGAAATCCTCGCGCGCGACGTCCTCGCGCGCCCCGCGGGCTTCACTCGCTGAGGCTGAAACGCTGCCGACGCATCGAAATCACCGGCAACCGACACTCTCGACACCACTCATCGTGGCGTCGCAGGCTGTTGTCGCGGGCTATGATGATGGTGTCAGGCGCAAACACGCGCGCCACCGCATTGATATCGCCATTATAGCCGCGGCACACCAGCGCATAATCGACCTTCAGCCCGGCAGCCACGAGGCTGTCTGCGCGGCCGATAGGCGAGGCCACCACAGCTATCGTGCGGCCACACGCCGTCACATAGCGGCCGGCCGTCAACTCGGCGGCTTGCATCGTGGCGTCTCTCACGTCGAGATAGGTGGCATAGCGCTCCTCGGCCTTTGATATTGCGGCCTCACGCCTCGCCTCGTCACGCGCCGTGGTGTAATATCTCACCTCGCCACCACAGCGGCTCACTATGCCCGTGAGGCCGCGGTCTCGGCATATATACAGCTCTGACGCCGACGCACTATCACCGCCAAGCACCATACCACACACGGCCACAGCCACGCTGCACGCCAACACTCGCAGCGCACGCCGCCGCACCCGGCCATTGTGTAGAGCCACCGCCAACGCCGCCAATGCCGCCACGTAGGCCGCCGTCACTATCGGGCTTAGCACCACGCCGCGCAATTCAGCAAAGCTGAAGCCGGCGGCCGTCGATGCTATGCCCGTGATTATCTCATAGCACAGATCCATAGCGCTGCTCACCCATGCCGCGTCTATGCCTATAGCGCCAAGCGCCACAATCACTATGCCGCCACACAGCAGCACCGGCAGCAGCAAGCACGCCACGGCATTGGTGAATACCGACAGCAGCGGCAAGGTGTGAAAATGCACCATCACTATCACCCCGGTACCTAACAGCGCCGCAAAAGGCACCACAAACAGCCCCACAGCTCGATACAGAAGCCGCCGCCGGCGCGACACCGGATTGAGTGCATCACCAAACAGCAGCAGCGACAGCACCGCCGCAAACGACAGCTGCGCCCCTACCGACAGCACATCATACGGGTTGACCACCATACACACCACCGCCGCCAGCGCCAACGCATTGTAAGGCGACGCATCGCGCTGCAGCAAGCGGCACACATAGTAGGCGCAGACCATCACCGAGGCTCGAAGCACCGATGGCGACATGCCCGTGAGCAACGCATACACCCATATCAACACCATTATCGCCACATATTTCACCTCGCGACCGCGGCGCCACGCCTGCAACGGCAGCAGTAGCAGCGACAGCAGAGCCGCTATTATCCCCACATGCAAGCCACTGATAGCCAGCATGTGCGATAGACCCGCCGCACGAAAATCGCGGCGCACCGTCTCCGCAAGAAACTCGGTGTCGCCCACCAAAATCGCCGACACAAAAGCAGCAGTCGCAGGCGCCATTCCGCTGTCATAGATAGTGCTCTCGATGGCCTCACGCCGGTGGGTAAGCCACAGCATAAGGCCGCCGCTACGGCGCCACACCACCTCCGGCTCTTTGCCTTCGGCGATGCTCACATAGGCCGTGGCTGACACGCCTCTCACCTTGTTGTAGGCCGCATAATCCACCTCATACGGCACATCTGTGGCGCCCGCCTCAGTCCGCTCTATCACAGCCTCAAAGCGCACCACATCGCCGCTACGCAGCCGAGGGCGCGCCGTCGGCATCAGCATTGTCACGCGCAGCGGCGGCTCCAAGGCCAACCCGTCGGCTCGCACCACTACGCCGAGCGCACGCTGAGCCGACCCACCGCCATACACCTCCACATCCTCTACCTCGGCAAGCACTCTGTGACCGGCGCCATCAAGCACCCGCGCGCTGCCGGCATCAATGCCGCCGTCGCCGCCATACGTCAGCACCCCACCCAACGCGAGCGAGATACCAATCAACGCCGCAAAGCCATGGCCCGCGACCATCGCCCACACAAAAGCCGACACGCCGAGGCCTATCACCGCCCACGTCACTGCCATCGCCGGCTGACATATCGTGACACAAATCCCCACGAGCATGCCGCAAGCGACAGGCAACATGGGGACCGATGCATACGGAGCTTTCATGAGCTCTGTGTGTGATGTGTGCTCAAGGCCGTGGCGATCGGCCTTGTTATTGTGACTTATGCCACGGTATTAGTGACTACAAAGAGACTCGACACGCTGATGATTATCCACAGCAGCACGGCAAGCACAAGAGGCTTCACGCCCACGCTCTTGATCATGCTCACTGACAGCGATGCCCCGATCATAAACAGCGTCACCACCATGCCGCGCTTGGCAATCCACACCATCGACTCCACAAACCACGCCGGCAGAGCCACGTAGGTGTTGACGAGCATAGCGCCCACAAAGATAAAGATAAACCACGGTATCGACACCTTGCCGCTCTTGTCGCGGAAGATAAACATAGTCACAAAAGCCAGCGGTATTATCCACAGCGCACGCGTCAGCTTTATCAGCGTAGCGGTCTTCAACGCCACTTCGCCGTATGACTCTCCGGCGCCCACCACCGACGACGTGTCGTGGATGGCGATAGCCGCCCAGGTGCCAAACTGCGTCTGTGTCATATCCAGCAGATGGCCTATTGGCGGGAACACAAACAGGGCCACCGAGTTGAGAATAAATATCACACCCAGCGACACCGCCATCTCATTGCTGTCGGCCTTGAGCACCGGGCCCACGGCCGCGATGGCCGACCCGCCGCAGATCGCCGTGCCCGACGAGATCAGATATGAGGTCTTCCTATTCAGATGCAGCCAATAGCCTATCAGGCTGCCCAAGACCATCACGCCCACCACCGACACTATCGTAAACATCATGCCATCGGCGCCGGACTGCAGCGACTCCTGCAAATTCATATTAAAGCCCAGACACACCACTGCCACTTGCAGCAGATACTTTGATGTCTTCTTGTTGAACTTCGGACACGGATTGCTAAACACAAATGCAAACACCAATCCCAGCAACAACGCTATCGGAGCCGTGATCACCGGCAGCCCCACCTTGGCCAGCGGCAACACTATCAGAGCGATGATTGCAATGTAAATTATCTTAGAAAGTTTCATGTTACACTATTATATTATCTTATCTCAGTTTAGGGAATATCTACTCGTTTCTGCCATATATTCCACGCCGCAAAGGCCTGTAACAGCAGCATCTCAAGACCGTTTTTCACCTGGGCGCCATGGGCCGCCGACCTTCGCATAAACAGCGTCACGTCAGGATTATACAGCAAGTCATAGCACAAATGCTGCGGCGTCAACGCCTCGTAGGGGATATCCGGACATTCATCTACGTGGGGATACATGCCCAGCGGTGTGGTGTTGACTATGATTTTGTTGTCAGTTATCAGCTCCGGAGTGAGGTCTTTGTAAGTGATGACGCCGGGGCGCTCACTACGCGACACCAACGTCGAGGCAACGCCGAGCTGGCGCAACGCCGCCACCACGGCCTTCGATGCGCCGCCGGTGCCCAACACAAGAGCCCGCGACTGCTTACTCACATCTATGGTCTGCGACAGCGAGTCTCTGAAGCCTATCACATCTGAGTTATAGCCCTTAAGATACACCTTACCATCGCCGGTGCGGCTCACCTTCACCACATTCACCGCGCCTATCTCCGCAGCTATAGGGTCAAGAGCATCAAGATAGCCTATCACCTGCTCCTTGTAGGGGATCGTCACATTAAAGCCCACCAAGTTGTAGTTCTCTGACAGCACCGTGCTCAGCCGGCTGATCTCGCTTATCTCAAAGTTGATATACCGCGCACTGATATTCTCCGACTCAAACTTGCGATTAAAAAAATCCTGCGAGAAGGAGTGGCCCAGCGGATAGCCTATAAGGCCATACAAGCTGCGATATTGTGAATTGACTTTCTTTAGCATCACGCGTCGTTTTTTAATTGCCTGCAAATTTATATATTTTTTGTGATTTATCACCATAATTCACCTTAATTAGCACGCTTTTTAGTCGCATTTTGACTATCCTTAGCCGTATATGCGAAATTTTGGCTACCTTTGCACTTAAATTATTTATTCTACACACTATCACGCCGCCTCTCCCGATGTGCATCTTTAAGAAGATACTTTGGCTATTGGCCGCCGCATGCTTTGTGGCGGCGCCTTATGCCTCTGCCCAAATTGACACTCAGCAAGTGCTCCGCGTAGGGCAAAACGCGCTCTACTTCGAAGACTATATGCTCTCAATTCAATACTTCAACCAAGTCATTCAGTCAAAGCCTTACCTGGCTCAGCCTTACTTCTTCAGAGCCGTGGCCAAGCTCAACCTCGAAGACTACACCGGCGCCGAAGCCGACGCCTCTAAAGCCATCGAGCTGAACCCCTTTATCACCGATGCATACGAGGTCAGAGGTGTCGCCCGGCAAAACCTCGGCCGCGATGCCGATGCAATCTCTGACTATGACCACGCCCTCGAGCTGCTCCCTCGCAACAGGCAGCTCCTCTTCAACAAAGCATTAGCTCAGCAAAACATCCACGACAACGCTGCCGCCGACTCCACATTCGCCGACCTCCTCCGTTTCTATCCCAACTTTGACAATGGATACCTCGGGCGGGCAAGGCTCAAGCTCGAGACCGGCGACACTGTAGCCGCCATCGCCGACATCGACAAGGCCCTCCAAATCAACAGCTCGGCAGCTAATGCCTACGTCATGCGTGCCGACATCGCCATCCACCGCGCGCAAGACTACAAGGCCGCTCTCGACGACATGGACCGCGCAATCAAGCTCATGCCGCGCACCACCGGCCTTTACATCAACCGCGCATTCCTGCGATACAATCTCGACGACTATTTCGGCGCTATGGCTGACTATGACTACGCCTTGCAGCTCGACCCCATCAACTCTATGGCGCTATTCAACCGTGGCCTCCTCGAAGCCGAAGTCAGCGACAACGACCGCGCACTCAACGACTTCACACGCGTCATCGACCTTAACCCCAACGACTATCGAGCCCTATACAACAGAGCCGCAATCTATCGCGCCAAAGGCAACGACAAGGCTGCCCTTGCCGACATCAACCGCGTCATTGAGGCATTCCCCGACTTCCCCGGCGCCTTCTACATGCGATACGCCATCTATCGCAACACCGGCAACCTACGTGCCGCCGAGCGCGACTACAACAAAGCCTTAGCCTTGGCGCGAAACGCCAAAGAAGTATCGCCCGACGACGCCGCAAAAAGCACCGAGGCGCCCGACGCCATCTCGCCCGACGACCTCACAGCCAACAGATTTGCCTCGCTCCTGACAATTGACGACAACGCCAACATCGAGGAGGAATACAACAACCAAGCCATACGCGGCAAAGTCCAAAACAACAACCTATCCATCGAGCCGGCACCGATGATTGAGCTCTCATTCTACGACTCCCCATCTGAGCTGCGCCGTGAATCCTTCTTCATCAAAGAAATCGACGACCTCAACGCCACTCGCATGCTCCGACACCTTATCGTGGTCACTAACGCCGTACCAACCCTCGACGCCGACATCATCGACAGCCACTTCAAGTCAATCGACTACTATAATTCTTACCTCGCCACTCACACCCCAAGAGCCATCGACTTCATAGGCAGGGCTATGGACTTCATCACCGTGCGCGACTACGCCATGGCCATCAAAGACATTGACCGCGTCATAGCCATCACACCCGACTACGCCCCGGCATACCTGATGCGCGCCCAAGCGCGATACCGCCAATACCTCATCGACAAGAGCGGAGCCATAACCTCCGATGCCGACAACACCGCCGGCGAGCCCATCGACCACATCACACGCACACAGCTGCGCCGAAAAGCCCTCGACGACATCTTGCAAGACATCAACCGCGTAATAGAGCTGTCGCCGCGCATGGACGTAGCCTGGTACGACAAAGGCAATATCCTCATCGAGATGCAAGACTTCACATCAGCCATCGCCGCTTTCTCACGCGCCATCGACCTCAAGCCCGACATGGGCGACGCATACTACAATCGCGGATACATTTATCTAAAATTAGGCAACGAGCGAGCCGGCATCGCCGACCTCTCCAAAGCCGGTGAGCTGGGCATCGTGCCCGCCTACAACCTCATCAAGCGCATCTCACGCTGATAGCAGCTCTGATATCATCATTACCGCCCGCTAAAATGATTACTTTTGCCCATGGTTATCTATGTTTTGTAGCAAAAGCAAA
>JBJEDF010000023.1:0-13541 GCA_051871765.1 Muribaculaceae bacterium | reverse complement strand
TTCACGAGCCTTTCCCCGGTTGAAAATTCAAGCCATTAACTGAATATCCCTACTTCTACCCCAAAGACAACACCCCGGGCTGCACCGCCGAGGCGTGCTCACTGCGCGATGGCTATGACAGCCTGCGCGCGTTAGGCTACGAGGTGATCGGCATCAGCAAAGACAGCGTCAACAGCCATATCAAATTTAGCGAGAAATATGAGCTGCCATTCACTCTGCTGAGCGACACCACAACAGAGGTCAACCAGGCCTTTGACGTGTGGCAGCTCAAGAAAATGTGTGGCAAAGAATATATGGGCACCGTGCGCACCACCTTTGTCACCGATGCCGACCATCGCATCACCCACATCATCAGCAAGGTAGATACCAAGGACTCTGCCGGCCAGCTGCTCAAGCTACTCAACGAATAGCGCCGGCCGGCCGTTGTTGCCTACCACTAATACGAGAGAGAGGGACTGAGTGTGCATCGCGGCACGCGCAATCCCTCTCTCTCATTGAGGGGTTTATAAGATGAATGAAAGTATCATTCGAGCGAGTGGATCACAAGGCCGGAGCGCAGCTTTGGCTCAAACCATGTGGTCTTCGGCGGCATGATATTGCCGGTATCGGCGATGTTCATCAGCTGCTGCATTGACACGGGATACAGGGCCAACGCCATTGCCATCTCGCCGGAATCGACACGACGCTTGAGCTCTTCGAGGCCGCGGATGCCGCCCACAAAGTCGATGCGCTTGTCGCTACGCAAGTCGGTAATGCCCAATATGTCGCGCAAGATGAGGTCAGAGGAGATGGTCACATCGAGCACACCGATGGGGTCATTGTCGTCGTAAGTGCCGGGGTTGGCAGTAAGCGAATACCAGTGGCCGGCCAGATACAAGGCGAAGTTGTGCAGGCCTGTGGGATGATATATCTCCACGCCCATATCCTCGACCTTGAAATTAGCGGCCACGCGCGCCAAGAACTCCTCGGGCGACAATCCGTTGAGGTCCTTGACCACACGATTGTAGTCAATAATCTTGAGGTGAGACGCCGGGAAAGCCACCGCGAGGAAGTAGTTATACTCCTCATCGCCTCGATGATTGGGATTGTGCTCGGCCTTTTCCTTTCCGACAAGGGCAGCAGCGGCGGTGCGGTGATGTCCGTCGGCGATATACAGATATGGGATGCGAGCGAATTCGGCCGTTATGGTGTCGATCTGTCGTTTGTCGCTGATGACCCAGAAGTGATGGCCAAAGCCGTCGGGCGCCGTGAAGTCATATTCGGGCGTTGCGGCAGTGACCTCTTTGATGATGCCTTCGAGCACAGCGTTGTCAGGGAAGGCAAAAAACACGGGCTCGATATTTGCATTTTGGATACGCACATGCTTCATGCGGTCCTCCTCCTTGTCGCGGCGGGTGAGCTCGTGTTTTTTGATTACGCCATTGAGATAGTCATCAACATTGGCAGCAATCACGATGCCGTACTGAGTGCGGCCATCCATTGTTTGGGCATAGATATAGTAGTGGTCGGCATCGTCTTGCACGAGCCAGCCATTGCGGCGGAAGGCGGCGAAATTCTGCACAGCGCGGTCATACACCGGCTGCGAGTGCTCATCGGTGCCGGGGGCAAAGTCGATCTCCGGCTTGATGATGTGGTAAAGCGATCGCGGATTGCCATCGGCCTCGGCACGAGCTTCGTCGCTATTGAGCACATCGTAAGGGCGCGAAGCCACTTGCTCCACCATAGATTTTGGTGGTCGAATGCCTCTGAACGGTTTTACTTTTGCCATAATAGAATTTTGTGTTTTAGGGTTAGGTATAGATTTGTGGGTATATGTTGGCTATCAGAAAGGTGATTATTTGTGATTATGGCGTAAGATAGTCTGGCAGCGATCCGGGCCTATTGACACGATGGTGACAGGGACACCTAACTCGCGCTCAATAAATGCTATGTAGTCATTGAACCGGCTGGGGAACTCGTTCTCGCCGCGCATAGCGGTCATATCCGTGCGCCAGCCGGGCATTTCAGCATACACGGGCTCTACGTGGGCTGCCTCATCAATAGAGTAAGGGAAATCGCGCGTCTCCACGCCGTTGACCTTGTAAGCCACAGCGGCTTTGATAGAGTCAAAGCCGTCGAGCACATCGCTCTTCATCATAATCAGCTGAGTGACGCCATTGAGCATGATGGCATATCTGAGGGCTACCAAGTCAATCCAGCCGCAACGACGCTCGCGTCCGGTGACAGCGCCATACTCGTGGCCGAGGTCGCGGATGCGTTTGCCCGTGTCGTCAAACAGCTCGGTAGGGAATGGGCCGCTGCCTACTCGAGTGCAGTAAGCTTTGAATATACCATATACCTCTCCGATTTTGTTAGGGGCGACGCCAAGGCCGCTGCATGCTCCGGCACATATCGTATTGCTCGATGTCACAAAAGGATAGGAGCCGAAATCCACATCGAGCATGGTGCCTTGGGCGCCTTCGCAGAGCACCGTCTTGCCTTGAGCGAGCAGGTGATTGATATAGTGCTCGCTATCGATAAGCTCGTAGGTGTGCAGATACTTCACGGCCTCGAGCCACTTGCTCTCGGTTGCGGCGAAGTCGTGGGGCAGCTCCATGCCCAGTGTGCGTAGGCGCGCCACGTGGGCGTCTTTGGCCTTGCCATATCGCGAAGCGAAGTCAGAGAGCTCGGTATCACCTACGCGCACGCCATTGCGCGACACCTTGTCGGTGTATGTCGGGCCGATGCCCTTGCCGGTGGTGCCGATCTTAGCGCCGCCTTTTGCGCGCTCATTGGCGGCGTCAAGGAGGCGGTGAGTGGGCAATATCAGATGCGCCTTGCGCGATATTTTGAGCACCTTGTGGATATCCACGCCCGAAGCCTCGAGCGCCTCAGCCTCTTCTCTGAAGAGGATAGGGTCGAGCACCACGCCATTGCCTATGATATTGATCTGTCCGGACTGAAAGATGCCGGAGGGTATAGAGCGCAAGACATATTTTTTACCATCAAATTCGAGGGTGTGGCCGGCATTTGGGCCGCCTTGAAAACGAGCCACTACATCGTATCGCGGAGTGAGCACATCTACGACTTTACCTTTACCCTCATCGCCCCATTGGAGGCCTAACAATACGTCAACTTTCATCAGTGTTGTTGTGTTTATGTGATTTTTTTGTTTGTTTTTCTGTTGATACTTTAGCTTTGCGGCGGCATGCCGAGCATACGCCGTACACGCTCACTGCAAAATAAGCGGGTGTAAATCCCACATACCTGCGGCGCGAGAGCATCTTGCTAAGGTCAGCGTCATGGACGTCCTTTATCTTGCCGCAGTTTGTGCACACCAAGTGGTAGTGATTGTCGCCCACTGATGCTTTCTCATACACCGATGTGCGCGAGCCAAAACGATGGCGCACCACCAAGCCGCACTCCACAAAGAGCTCCACCGTATTATAGACAGTAGCGACCGACACCCTCATCCCCGTCTTTTCGGCATTAAGCCGCAGAGTGTCAATGGAGAAATGGCCTTTTGTGGCCAACACACACTCCAGCAACGCGGTGCGTTCGGAGGTATGTCGGCGATTTGTACGTCTCAGAAAGTCGTCCAAAATCATATAAGCCGGATGTGTTATCGCGTCTGCCATTATGCTTACAAAGTTAACACAATAAAGCGAGATAGCCAAATTTCTCCAGACATAAAAAGCTCACAAGAATGGAGGCCCGGCCGGGCATTGGCGGCATTACGCTCTATATGTATCGCAGGCCTCGCTTGTGATGTATGGCTATTATCGATTGAAATATTCCCATCGGTCGAGATACTCATTATATTTGTAGTATCCGACTATATGCCCCGAGGCGTCATACACATCATAGCGGTCGAGGTATTCATTCCATTGCTTATAACCCGTGAGGCCACCGGCGGCATCGCGCGTCTCTTCGCGGTTGAGGTATTCATTCTTTTGTGTGGTTGATTTGAGCCTGCCGGAGGCGTCTCTGACTTCGCTGCGATTGAGATAGGGATTGTCTTGCTCAGTGCTCTGCAGGCGTCCGGAGCGGTCATAGTATTCGGTGCGGTGCAAATACTCGTTGTAGGTCGAATACCCCACCATAACGCCTGACTTGTCAAAGAACTCCGTGCGCCTGAGATACTCATTATATCGGCTTGTGTACTGCTGGGCTGCAACATCAATCACACTCAGCACCACCAACATTATGAATGAGAATAACCGTGTTTTCATATATGCATTGATTTTCATTGTTACGCATGGCAAAGATACAAATTTTCATCAGACCAAGGCTCGTTTTTTTGTAAAAACTTCACCCGAAAAAGAAGCATGGCTGCAAGTGCGAAAAGACTCACTATACAACTACTTCAACCTCCCGCCGCAGGCACAAGCACAAGCCGAGCAAGTGTTTGATGGCATGCGACAGCTTGCCAACGAGTGCTCCGACCAGGGCCGGTTTGAGCAACGCCTCGCTGCCTCGCCACTGAGCAAGCAATACACAGATCTATTCACCCAATTCGCCAAATATGTCAAGCTACCCGAAGGCACACCCACCAAAGGCGATGTTGTGAAAGGCATCGTTGCGGATACGGCGGCCTCATCAGCCAAAACCTTTGTGCGCGACCGCGCGCAGCGCTCTTATCAATGCGTTCACTGATGAGATATCGAATTGGTTGATTTATCGATGGCACAACATCCCGGCATTGGTCGAGATACGCACATTCTTCAACTTCAAGCATAGCATCACGCGATGGTTCGGTAAGAAGAACAAATGAAACTCGGCCTCGAAGCAGCGCATTTATGTGCTGCGCCTCGCCACAATGCACAGCTCGCAGCGTGGCCACGCGAGCTGTGCATATTAATAATGTAATGGTTGCGCCACAAAGGAGTGCATTTTTAAGACGCTAAAAAGTGGTATTACGATATTTTTTGCTAATTTTGCACAAAACAATTATCACTCCTATTTATGAAGAAGTTACTTTTAGCCCTTACTCTGGCTGCGCCTACTACAATGAGTGCAATCACCCCGCTATGGTTACGAGATGTAAAAATATCGCCCGATGGGGCTAAAATAGCATTTTGCTACAAAGGTGATGTCTGGACAGTGGCCACGTCGGGAGGCGTAGCCGTTAGGCTTACGGCCACAGACAGCTATGAGTCCAATCCGATATGGAGCCCCGACAGCAAGTCAATAGCATTTGCCTCTGACCGCAATGGCAACTTTGATGTGTTTGTGATGGCATCAGACGGCGGTGGCGCCACTCGCCTGACATTCAATTCGGCATCAGAAATACCGGAGGCGTTCACGCCCGATGGCACTAAGGTGATGTACTCAGCATCAATACAAGACCCGGCGTGCAGCGCGCTGTTCCCCACGGGACGCATGACGGAGCTCTACACGGTGGCTGTCAGCGGCGGCGCTCCGAGGCAATACCTCGCCACACCGGCGCGATTTATTTCGTGGAGCCGCGACGGGCAATCATTTCTATACCAAGATGTGAAGGGCTTTGAAGATGAGTGGCGCAAGCACCACACATCGTCGGTGACTCGCGACGTGTGGCGATATGATGTAGCCGGGTCACGCCACACCAACCTCACTCAGCGCGGCGGCGAAGACCTCAACGCCGTCGATGCCGGCGACAAGATTTACTTTCTCAGCGAGCGCAATGGAGCCACTATCAATGTGTATCGAGCTGATGCCGATGCACGCAATGCAGTGGCTATCACCAATTTCAAGACACACCCGGTGAGGTTTCTGTCACGGTCAGATGCCGGCGTGCTTGCCTTCACCTATGATGGCGAGATATACACTATGCGCGATGGCGACAAAGCGCCGACAAAGGTGGCCATCGACCTCACCGACAATTATGTGGAGCTACCCACAAAGCTGTCGGTGACACGCGGAGCATCAGAGTATGCCGCCTCGCCCGACGGTAAGTCAGTGGCATTCATATACCGAGGCGAGGTCTTTGTCACATCTGTCGATTACGAGACCACCAAGCAGATCACACACACGGCAGCCGCCGAGAGCGACATATCATGGTCAAATGACGGCAAAGCCTTGATTTACACCTCCGAGAGAGATGGCATATACCGCACCTACAAGGCCACGATGGCGCGCAAAGAAGACCCCAATTTTGCCAACGCCACCATCATCAATGAAACGCCGCTCTTTGACCTCGACGGCCACGAGCGCACGATGCCTCAAATGTCGCCCGATGGCAAGAAGCTCGCGTTTATCCTTGACCGCAACATACTCGCGGTCAAAGACCTTGCCAGCGGTGTGGTGACCGAGCTCACCGATGGCACCACATACCTCCATCGCGATGGCCGTTTCAACTACACATGGTCGCCCGATGCAGGCATGATAGCTCTCGAAATCATTGACCGCAAGCACGACCCCTACACCGATATCGCTATCATCGATGTGAATAGCGGCAAAATGACCAACCTCACCAACAGCGGATACTTTGACGCACGGCCACGCTGGGTGCTCAACGGCGAAGCCCTGATCTTCGCCTCCGAGCGTTACGGTATGCGCAACCACGCCTCGTGGGGCTCGATGGAAGACGTTTTGATCATCTTCCTCACTCAGAATGCCTACGACAAGTTTACACTCTCAAAAGAAGACTACGAGCTCATCAAAGAGGCCGAGAAAGAGGCCGAGAAAGAGGCCAAGAAAGCCGCAGAGAAAGACGACAAGGGCAAAAAAGACAGCAAGAAATCCAAAGGCAAGGACAAGGGCAAATCTGACGCAGACAAGGCCGAGAAGCCGCGTGTGGTGTTTGACGGCAATTGCGACCGCGTGGTAAGGCTTACGCCTATGTCGTCAGACCTGATTGACGCTATCACCGATAAAGACGGCGAGAACCTATACTATCTGATATCCACCGATGATGGCTCGCAACTGTGGAAGATGTCGCTGCGCGAGGACGAGCACTCACTGGTGACATCGCTATCGGATCACGGCGGCGTCTTTGATGCCTCGGCCGACGGAGCCACCATCTTTATCTTCGGCAAGACAATGCGAAAAATCGACTCCGGCGACAAGCTCAAGAGCATCACCTGCTCGGCATCTATGACCTTAGATGAAGCCGCCGAGCGCGAATTTATGTTTGACAATATTGCGCGTGAAGAGCGCGAGCGCTTTTATGTCACCGACATGCATGGCGTGGATTGGCCAATGCTGACGGCCGCCTACCGCAAGTTTCTGCCGTATATCAACAACAACTATGACTTTGCCGAACTCGTGAGCGAGTGGCTGGGTGAGCTCAATGTAAGCCACACCGGCGGCCGATATCGCCATACGCCAAGTCAGAACTACAGCACGGCTCAGTTAGGATTGCTCTATGACCTGAACTATGAAGGCGATGGCATGCGCGTGGCCGAAGTAGTGAAATACGGGCCTTTTGACACCGCAGACACCAAAGTCAAGCCCGGAGTAATAATCGAAAAAATCAATGGCATAGCCATCACGCCCGATGCCGATATGTCAACACTCCTCGCCGATGCCGCCAACGAGAAAACCCTCGTCACAATATTTGATCCGGCCACCGGCAGCCACAGCGATCAGGTGGTGAAGCCCATAACCAACAGCCGCATGAGCGACCTTATGTACCGCCGATGGGTCAAAGGGCGAGCCGCTGCGGTGGATAGCCTCTCGAACGGCCGTTTGGGATATGTACACATCGAATCGATGGACGACGAATCATTCCGCCGCGTATATTCTGACTTGCTGGGCAAATACAACGACCGCGAAGGCATCGTCATCGATGTAAGATGGAATGGCGGCGGTCGCCTCCACGAAGACATCGAGGTGCTGTTCAGCGGCCACAAATACTTCACCCAAGAAATCCGCGGCACCGAGTCGTGTGATATGCCATCGCGCCGATGGAACAAGCCTTCAATCATGCTTATCGCCGAGCCTTGCTACTCCAACGCCCACGGCACACCGTGGGTGTATAAAAACCGCGGCTTGGGCAAGCTCGTGGGCATGCCGGTGCCGGGCACCATGACCAGCGTCAACTGGGTCACTATGCAAGATCGCTCGCTGATATATGGCATCCCGGTGATAGGCTACCGCCTCCCCGACGGCTCATTCCTCGAGAACCAACAGCTTGAGCCAGACATCAAAGTAGCCAACCGGCCTGCTGACATCATTGCCGGGCGTGACGCACAGCTCGAAGCCGCCGTGGCCGAGCTACTCAAAGAAATAGATGCAGCAAAACAATGAGCGCCGAGCAATATACCGAAGACATTAGATCTGCCGTAGATACACTGCGCCGTGGCGGCATCATCTTATACCCCACCGACACGGTGTGGGGCATAGGCTGCGATGCTACAAACGAGGCTGCCGTGGCCCGCGTATTCGACATCAAGCAACGCACCGATGCCAAAGCGCTTATCACCCTCGTTGACTCAGTGGCGGCATTGGAGCGCCTGGTAGCCGACATACCCGATGCCGCCTACCAGCTCATCGATGTGGCGGTGGAGCCACTGACCATCGTCTATGACAATGCCCACGGGGTGGCGCCGCACCTACTCGCGCCGGATGGCAGCATCGGAGTGCGCATCACCACCGAACCCTTCTCGCGTCGGCTATGCCAGATGCTGCGCAAGCCTTTGGTATCGACATCGGCCAACATCAGCGGCTGCCCCACCCCGCTATGCTTCAACGACATCACGCCGCAGATTGTCGAAGCCGTAGATTATGTGTGCTTATCGCGCCGCGATGAGCCCCCGGCGGCAAAAGCCTCAACAGTCATCAAGGTGTCAGCCGGCAACGTCATACACCTCATTCGTAAGTAGCATTATAACTCTACGCATTGTGAC
The DNA here is from genome assembly GCA_051871765.1 of Muribaculaceae bacterium. Classification (GTDB taxonomy): domain Bacteria; phylum Bacteroidota; class Bacteroidia; order Bacteroidales; family Muribaculaceae; genus CAG-873. Next base: position 4,731 of record JBJEDF010000023.1, on the reverse strand, counting down.
ACCTACACAGACACAACGGCTACGCTACATCGTATCAGACTATCTGATGGCCAACATCGGATGGCTGATGTTCAACATTGCGCGCTATTACTCGCTGCCGGTGGGCTATGTAGTGTCGCTGCCCAATTGGCTGTGCAGCCATGGCACAGTATTAGGGCAAGTGCTGTTTCCGATAATGATGGTAATATTGTGGGGTATATCAGGGTATTACAATCGGCCGTTCTTCAAAAGCCGCATGGACGAGCTGCTCAACACGCTCATAGTAGCATTCATCAGCATGATCATCATCTTCTTTGCCGTGCTCATCAACGATGAAATACCCGAGCGCCTGCGCAATTATGAAATGATGTTGCTCATGTGGGTGAGCCTTACCATACCGGCCTACATAGCACGCCTATGCATCACCCAATCGGCCATCCGTAGGGTGCGCAGCGGCAAGATATCATCGCCGACTCTCCTTGTCGGCACCCCCGAGCAAGAGCAGGCCATAGCCTCACAGTTGGCACGCGCGGCATCGGCGCTGCGCATCGTAGGGTCTATTGACACCACCGATGCCGACAGCGTCTTCGCCGAAGCCAAGCGTCGTGGCGCTTCCGGGCTGATAATCTGCCCTTTACACAGCGATATCACCGCCACCACAACTCTCATTAACCAACTCTACAGCGGAGGGCTATCAATCCACGTGACCCCGGACCTGTTTCACAGCATCATGATGCGTCCGCGCTTGTCAACGGTAGCTGCCGAGCCTGTGATTGACATCACCACGGCAAATATCTCTGATGCCACGCTCAATCTCAAGCGCCTTGGCGACATCGCGATATCGTCAATCGCCGTGATACTGCTGCTGCCCATCACCGCCATCTTGGCCGTGCTCATCAAGAAAGACTCCACCGGGCCTGTGTTTTATCGCCAGGAGCGAGTGGGATATCACAAAAAGCCATTCTACATATATAAATTTCGCACTATGCGCACAGATGCCGAGGCTGCCGGGCCGCAGCTGTCGGCTGTCGATGACCCGCGCGTGACCCGCATCGGCCGCACCTTGCGCAAATATCGCATCGACGAATTGCCACAGTTCTTCAATGTGCTCAGAGGCGATATGTCAATCGTAGGTCCACGCCCCGAACGCCAGTATTACACCGAGCAGATACTCAAGCGTGCGCCCTACTATTGCCTCATCCATCAGGTCAGGCCCGGCATCACCTCATGGGGGATGGTGAAATTCGGATACGCCTCCACAATTGACGAGATGCTGCAGCGCGTCACTTACGACCTGGTGTATCTTGAAAATGTGTCGCTCGGCGTAGATCTTAAAATATTGTTTCACACCGTGAGCACCGTGCTCTCGGGGAAAGGTAAATAGGTACAGATTTTGAAAGCAAAAAAGAAGCCCGATGGGCGCAGACATAGATGGTTTATGCACTTCTTGCAATGGCGCGAGAAGCATATCAAAGAGCGCAGCTTTGTGATATTCTTGGCACTGCTGGTGGGCATCGCCGGCGGCCTTGCTGCGATGCTGCTCAAATTTCTCATCCACCAGATATCGGGTGCTCTCACATCACATGTGCAGATCAACGCCGGCAACTATCTATACATCATACTGCCGGCCGTGGGTGTGCTCATTTCTGCATTATATGTAAGATATATCGTGAGAGATAATATCTCTCATGGTGTGACACGGGTGCTCTACTCCATCTCGCAAAACAAGAGCCGCCTCAAGCGCCACAATATGTACACCTCATTGCTGGCATCGTCAGTGACGATAGGCTTTGGCGGCTCGGTGGGCGCCGAGGGTCCTATAGTATATACGGGAGCTGCCATCGGCTCAAATATAGGCTCAGCCTTTCGTATGTCGCCACGAGTGCTTATGATATTGGTGGGGTGCGGAGCCGCCGCCGGTATCGCCGGCATCTTCAAGGCACCCATCGCCGGTATGCTTTTCACATTGGAAGTGCTGATGCTTGACCTCACCACGGTGTCGGTGATGCCGCTGTTAGTAGCATCGATTACGAGTGCCTCCATTGCATATCTCTACTCGGGCTTCAACTTTGAATTCTTCTTTGTGCAGAGCGACAGCTTTTATATGGCCAAAGTGCCATACGTCATAGTGCTCGGCATAGTGTGCGGCCTGGTGTCGCTATACTTCACTCGCACGATGAATATGATGGAGAATTTCTTCCAGCGGTTTAAAAATCCGTGGCTCAAGACAGCGGTGGGATGCGTGATACTCTCGGCATTGGTATTCCTCTTCCCGCCACTCTATGGCGAGGGCTATGATTCGATTGTGAGCCTTCTGGCGGGCGACCCGTCGGCGCTGGTCAATGGCTCTATCTTCTACAACGAGGGTCATAGCGTAATCTTTATTATCATATTCATCAGCGCGATAGTCCTCCTTAAAGCGTTTGCCACATCGGCCACAAACGGTGCCGGCGGCGTAGGCGGCACCTTTGCGCCCTCGCTATATGTGGGCTGCATCGCCGGCTTTCTTTTTGCTTATGTCAGCAACCTTCTGGGCTTGGGCATAGAGCTATCGACCAAAAACTTTGCACTCATCGGCATGGCGGGGGTGATGAGCGGTGTCATGCACGCCCCGTTGATGGCAATATTCCTCACGGCCGAGCTCACCGGCGGATATGACCTCTTCCTGCCGCTGCTCATCGTGGCTGCCATCTCTTACGGCACCATTAAGACCTTTGAGCCATACAGCATCTACGCTATGCGTCTGGCACAGCGAGGCGAGCTGCTGACCCACCACAAGGACAAGGCGGTGCTGACGTTGCTCAAAGTAGATAGCGTGATTGAGACAGACTTTCTCACCGTGAGGCCTGATATGTCGCTCAAAGAGATGGTCGATACCATATCGCGCTCAAGCCGCAATCTCTTCCCCGTCTTAGACGAGCAAGGCCGGCTGCAAGGCATCGTGGTGCTTGATGATATACGCAATATTATGTTCCGCCCCGACCTATATCGCAAGATGTATGTCAGCACCTTCATGACCACACCGCCGGGCAAAATCACCGTGGGCCAGCCTATGGACTCGGTGATGAAGACTTTTGATGACACCGGTGCCTGGAACTTGCCCGTCGTTGACGACCAAGGGCGATATGTAGGCTTTGTGTCAAAGAGCAAGATTTTCAACTCCTACCGGCGAGTGCTGCGCCACTACTGCGAAGACTGACGCACCGCCGCCCCCACGCACAGAAAGGTATATCTATGAAAAATGGTTGCTCACGGCAAGAAGCGCCGGAGCAACCATTATTGATTTAGGCAGAGCGCTGCAGCTATGCCTTATTTTGCATATAAGATATATGATGATAGCGCCTCTACGCGGCCTTCGACAAAGCCATTCTTCACCTTAAAGGTGGAGCCGTGCACTCCATCGGTATATTCGCCGGCGGGCAGGGTGGTTTCGAGTTTCACCTTTGCGGGCTTTGAGGAGATATTGATGATGGCAGCTCCGGCCTCGCCGCGCGCCACTTGCACCACAGCGCCGTCTTTTGAGGCGAAGAGATGCTCAGTCAAGCCTGACATGTCCTTGCGGAATTTAATAGCCGCAACGATTTCGGGGTTGAAGAACTCGTCGTTGCCACGCTCGCCGATGCGGTTGTTGCCCCAATAGTTGTCGCGTGTGCTGCCTGCGGGGCGGCTGTAGAAGAGCGGTCGGCCATGCTGGCGAGCGGTTAGGAATACAAATCCTTGGCGCACCAATTCGTCGCTCATGCCAGCCGACTCATGGGCGTTGCAATATGTGTCATGGCTCTCGACCCAAGTCACTAAGTGGGCCGGGCACACCGAATGATGCCAGTGCAGCAGGTCGGAGGCATAGAAGTTGCCCTCGTTGAGCGCCTTGCGCAGCTCATGGCCATAGGCGCTGGCAGTGAGGTCCATATATTCGGCATACTCGTCTTCCTTGACATTTTTGTCTTGAAGCACCTCGCCGTAGATATAGAGGCTATCGGGCATCAGCAACGACAAGCCCTTGACAGCCTCGCGGCCTGTAGCTATGTCCCAGAAGTTGTTGCGCGGGCTCAGTGGGTCGAGCGGGTCTGAAGGCAATCCGATATGCTTGGCGGTGTCATAGCGGAAGCCTCGGCAACCGAGGTTGATCAAATCGTTGACGTACTGCAGATAGTAGTATTGGAAGTCAGGGTTTTCGGTGTTGACGTCCTTCAGGCCACCCATCTCGCCGGTGGTGCACTGCAGGCGGTCATTATAGTCTCTGATAGGAGTGCGGCCGGCGGCATGTAGCAGCTTGTCATGTCCCCCCACGGCATTGTCGAGGCCGGGAAGCACAGCCGAGTCATCAATTGCCACATGGTTGGGGAGCACATCTACGAGCACTTTCACGCCATAGCGGTATGCAGAGTCGCACATTGCCTTGAAGTCGTCACGCGAGCCCAGCATATAGTTGCCGATAGTCCAGTCAGTGGGCTGGTAGTAATAGTACCATTTTCCCTGCACGGAGTCGCCGGGCTCGCTAAACAAAGCGGGGCCGCCGCCATCGCCCACATAGCAGGCCTGCACGGGCGATGTCTGCACATAGGCATAGCCTGATTGTGCGATCTTAGACATATTATCTGCGATTGTTTTTAGTGACCAAGTCCAGGCGTGCAGTATCACCTCATCTTCGGTCGGAGCTGCGTCTGCGCGCTGCGCCACACAGCATACCGGCATCAGGAGCGCAGCTCCCACCAGTAGTCGTGATGTAATCTTCATTATGTGATAAGTAAG
>JBJEDF010000022.1:0-2523 GCA_051871765.1 Muribaculaceae bacterium | reverse complement strand
ACACTCTATCCCCTCGTTTTTAACAAATGCACCGCATCTTCGGCTTGAGCCCATAAAATCCAGTCGATCCATCACCGGTGCCGAAACTCTGAAGCCCCAATGACATATTAAGCTTTCTATACCTAAAACCAGGTCCGAATTGACAAAAGAATCCATTTCCCATTGAAGGTTCGGATTTAATCCCGAAGTAACCGCCAAGACCTAAATCAAGGAACACTTTAAACCGTTCATTTACTGGATATGCGGGACGCATATCAAAGTAGACATCCATTCCGAATCTCATACCTTTTCCGCTATAATAATGCGTCATCATAAACGCATCAACACCGACAGAAAGATCCAGATACTGATTTAACGAGACACCCTGTAATGTGCCCAACTCAACCATACCCGAATAAGTATTAAACCCGGATACTTTTGTGGTTGTTTTATACCCGGTGTGAATCTCACCGATGTATTTGGGCGACATTTCCCATTTAAAACCTTGGGCAAAGCCAAGCTGTGGTATGAGTCCGAGCAACCCAACCACTAATGCTATAAGCATTGATTTTATTTTCATGATGAAACATCACGCCCTATAGACTCACCGGATTTGGGCTGATCGGTTTATAAAAAAGCGTGAGAGTCTGTACCTTGTTACTCGTCCCGCTTTTGAGGCTCTGACATTGCCCTACGATGTTGAACGAGCAACACGCAGAGGCCTCACGCAAATATGTAAAAATGCGCGGTGGTGTAATATATCCTCTCGGATTTTACATCGCTGCAAAATATACATATCCACAAGCCATCTACTTTGTTGCTACATCCTTGACATCGTAAAAGAAACTGTCAGATTTCAAAAGCCAAGAATGAGCGTAAAATAAACGCTTTCTTATTATGTCTGCTCCCGCCCACTTTAGCCCATATCGGGCCTCTGCGAGCGATATGCGTGGCAAAGTTACAAAATGTTTTTCAATGTTGCACTATATTGCAGGAAAATTTTTGAGAAGTTTTTTTTAGATACGAGAACTTTCTGCCGTTCGATACTGATGCAGTCAAGTCGTTCATATTACAAAAGTAACACTTTTATTTTGATTTACAGCTATGTGCATATAGTTTTGCATTAGTAAGAAATATCGCACTGTGGCGCCCACGGGCAGCGACGGCGGCGGCGGGGGGGGTCAGGGGCGGGGGGCGGATTTGCGCCACTCGCCGGGCGACATGCCGGTCTTGTCGTGGAAGATTTTGTAGAGTTGGCCGCGCGAGGAGAAGCCGCACTCTATTGACACGGCCTCGTTGCTGTAGTCGGGGTGCTCGATGATGAGTTGCTGAGCCTGGTGCAGACGCACATTCGACAGCCACACTCTGAAGGTGGATTGTGTCCTGATGTCGAAATACAGCGATAGGTCGCGCCGGCTGACGCCCAGGGCCTGAGCCAGGGCGCCGAGGGTGAGAGTGCTGTCGCGGTAGCCGCGGTCGGCACACCAGCGCTCCAGGGCGGCGGCGATGGCATCGAGGCGCTCCGCCGATATGCCGGCGGCATGGTCGGCGTCGGCATCGCCGCCGGCGAGCTCAGGCTCTGCCACTACGTCGGTGATGGGGGCAATGTTGTAGCCCAGGGCCACAAAGCTGAGCACATACAGCAGCAACGACACGAAGAATAGTGGCGCCACATAGAATAGTATGCGTGTGGACACAATGGCAGCGGCGGCCATCAGCGCCGCGACACACAGCTGCAGATAGCCCATGCGCGTATAGGCCAGATAGGGCTGCATATCACCGCCGGTGGTGGCCTCAAGGCTGCGCCTATGCCGGCGTATCTGTCGCAGCGGTGCAAACAGGAAGAATAGTATGCACGCCAAGAAGAACCAATACATCACCGCCACGGCCTCTCCGATGTGCAGGCTCCGGTGGCTCAGCCACCCTATGGCAAAGGTGGCCAATATCAGCGCGTAGCAGGCGATGCTCCACGCCAGATAGCGTACACGTCCGCGCCGCTCGCCATACTCCATATTGAAGAACGAGTACCACACCAGGATTGCCGACGGCGAATAAAAGAGCACATTGACCGCCGCGCCTACGTCGTCGCCCTGCGCGCGCAAATCATAGCGCATCTGCAGCAGATAGTGCACCGCCAATATCAGCATGGCTGCCACTATCATCCAGCGCGATTGCTCATAGCGCCGATTGAGCCACTTGACATACACGCGCGAGAGCGCCGGCAGCAGCGCTAACACCACAGCCGCCAAGAAGCATCCGAATTGCAGCAGATATAGCGATGAATACATATCGTCAGGTGTGCAGTAAGGCGAAGGATAGCGGTGTATGTCTCTATCCTCATGCAAAGGTACGTCAAAATCACTAATTAGCAATAATCATCAGCCTCATTTTTTTGACGTTTGCGATGTAAGGCCCGGTGCCACACCCGCCGTGCCGGCGGCTACGGCGGCCACCTCGGCGACATAAATCGAGCGTATCGTGAAGTATTGTGTGAAGATTCCAAAACGAAGTGCAACGTTATGGGGGTCTAAATTATGTAGATTC
>JBJEDF010000021.1:0-13702 GCA_051871765.1 Muribaculaceae bacterium | reverse complement strand
TTAACCGATACAATTGTAATATTAGTATTTTGAACGATTATTTTTGCCATCAGATACTGAAGCGTTTGATTTTCAAATGCAAAGGTATGAATTTTTTTGACACATGAGTGCAGGATAAGCGCCTTTTCGAATCATTCGTAAGGTAATTAGAGGATCGTTACGATTTTTTTACTGAAATTCGTGTCTTTTCGCAGAACAGTGATAGACCATAACTTTGCTGAAAAATCCCACGCCGATGATGCTGACCATGTGACGCGCGGCGCTCGCAGGATAGGTTTCCGGCAGTAGGGATTTTAACGAAATGGGGCGTGAATGTCATCAATATGTTGACAAAACGCCTTTTATGTTGTAAAATATATAAAAATATTTGGTTATATATATATATTTGCAGAAATTTTCGAAAAAGCAATTCTATTTTATTGTACTATATGAAAAAATTTCTGTTTCTTTTGGCAATAATGTTGCCGTTTGTCGTCAGCTCGTGTGGCGATGACAATGACGATCCTAATCCTTCAAATCTCGAGGGTACCTGGATAATGAAGAATTTTGATGCATCTTGTGACTTCACGGTTACTTTCAGAAGCGGTACAGCCAGGATGCATTGGAGCGATGAAGACTATATTCACACCTTTGACTATACTGCCACCGATGATAAAATATTCTTTAGAGACGATGAAGATGGCGAAACTTGGACTTGTCAATATACCATCGAGAAGGATATCCTTACAGTCTATGGCAATATGTGGGGTGAGGAAGATGATATCCAACTATTTGTCTTCACCCGCGAGTAAATCATAGATCTACATATATCAAACTATAATTAGCGGCCTCCAAATGCAGAGGTCGCTAATGTTTTTTTCAGTATCGCGTGCGGCTATATCTTTGCGGTGTAGCCACCACGCGTCAATAGCAAGTAATCACCGCTGCTATGGCCTTGAGGCTGATAGCAGCGGTGATACCTATTGCATTAAGAGATAATTGTGTGCTGACAGGTGGGGGAGCGTCGCCGCCGCCATCATCTGATGGGGTGATACTCCACGAAGGCCTCTATCGCCTCGTAGGAGGCGAGGCCGAGGCTCTCGTACAGCTGCGCCGTGGCGCGGTTGCGGTCTTCGGCGCGTTGCCAGAAGAGGCGGTCGTCATCGCCCAAGAACGGTGCATTCTCCATCTGCGACTGATGCTTTAAGATGGAGTTGCGCTTGAAGCGCAGCTCTTCGGGGCTGATAGGCACGGCCATCTCGATGTGGTCGATTTCCCATTCGGCCCAGGCGCCGCGATACATCCAGATGCGGCAGTCGGCCATCCAGGGCTCGTCTTTAAGCTCGTCGATGGCGGCGAGCACCGCGTCGGTGCACACCTTGTGTGTGCCGTGCGGGTCAGCGAGGTCGCCGGCCACGAATATCTGGTGGGGCTTCACGCTCTCTATGAGGTTGCGCACGATATCCACGTCGCGCTGTGCCAGGTCGCCTTTCTTGATGGTGCCCGTCTCGTAGAACGGCAGGTTGAGGAAGTGCACATTGTCGTGGGGCACCCCTATGTAGTTGCAGGCGGTGCGCGCCTCAGCTTGGCGTATCTTGGTCTTGAGATAGCGTATGTCGGGCGTATCCACGCCGCCGGCCACCTTCTGCGAGATGAATTCAGCTATTCCGTCGCTTATCTTGCGATACTCGGGGGTGTTGATGCCAAACTTCTCGGCGATGCCATCCATGAGCATCACATAGCGCATCATGTCTTCATCGCCCACGGCGATGTTGCCTGAGGTCTCGTAGGCCACATGCACATCGTGATTTTGCACCACGAGGCGCCGGAACGTGCCACCCATCGAGATTACATCGTCGTCGGGGTGGGGCGAGAAGATTATCACGCGTTTGGGGTAGGGTGTGGCTCTCTCGGGGCGATAGGTGTCGTCGGCATTGGGCTTGCCGCCGGGCCATCCGGTGATGGTGTGCTGTATTTCGTTGAACACCTTGATGTTGACGTTGTAAGCCGAGCCGTACAGCGCAAGCAGCTCGCCCAGGCCGTGGTCGTTGTAGTCTTTGTCTGTGAGCTTGAGTATAGGCTTCTGAGTCTGAGCGCAGAGCCACACTATGGCGCGGCGTATCAGCTTGTCGGTCCACTCACACGAGGTCACCTTCCAGGGGTGGCTGATGCGTGTGAGCTCCTCGGCGGCTGCCAGATCGACTACTATCTTCGAGTGCACGTGACCTTGGATAAACGAAGCCGGTATGGCGCTCGAAGCCGGCAGCTCTACGGCCTGGCGCACCAGCTCGGCCTTGCTCTCGCCCCACGCCATGGTGAGCACGCGGCGTGCGCTGATGATGTTGTTGATGCCCAGCGTGATGGCCGTGGTGGGCGCATTGTCGGTCTTATAGTCTGAGGCAATATTGTGGCGCATATTGTTGTCAAGCAGCACCAGCCGGCACAGGCTTGTGGCCATGCTGCCCGGCTCGTTGAAGGCCAGCGCGCCGTTGGGCCCGAACTCACACAGCGCTATGTCTATGCCGCCTTCGTCTTCAATCTGTTGCTCGTATGCCTTGCAGAAGTCATACATATTCTCCTTGGTGATGTGCGGGTCAAAGGTGTGCACATTCTCGGCTTTGAGGTTGACATGCTTGACGAGCACATCGTTGAGACGTGCCAACGTAGATGGGCCTTCGGCATCGAGGGGGAAGAACTCGGCCATGTTGAATATCACCACCTTTGTGAAATCCACTTGCCCCTCTTTGTAGAGGCGCACCAGGCTCGAATACACCTGCAGCGTGCTGTTGCCCACGCCCAGCGCCAAGACGCATTTGTCTTTAATGCCTATGTAGCGGTTGATGTGCTTCACGATGTATCCGGCGATGTAGTCGGCGCCATCGGTGGCGGTCTCGTAGATGCGAGTGTCTATTTTCTCTTCACGTGAGAGCGCGGCGAGCTCTATTTCGTTGGCCGGGTCGTAGTAGCGGCGAGGTATCCGGTCAAGCTTGATTTGAGAAGAAAGGTCTGTTTTCATTGGTGTATATGTATGGAGATTATTTGCCGGTGTTTGTCACTCACAAAATTACAAAAAATTTCGGCGTAGATACACTTAATTAAGTGTTGTGAACAAATATTCAGTGTATTTAACTCTTAGCCTCCTTGCGGGCAAAGATGCGTTCTATGATTTGAGCGATAGCGCCATCACCGGTGATGTTGCACGCCGTGCCGAAGCTATCCATAGCGATGTACAGCGCTATCATCATAGCGATGTCGGCCTCGCCGAAGCCTAACATCGAGCTGAGCAGCCCCAATGAGGCCATAATAGCGCCGCCGGGCACTCCGGGAGCTGCTATCATGGTGATGCCGAGCATGGCAATGAAGCCGGCCATCATGCCGAAGTCATACTCCATGCCGCCGGTCATCATAATAGCCATGGCGCACGCCACAATCTTCAGCGTAGAGCCCGAGAGATGGATGGTGGCGCACAGCGGTATCACAAAGCCGGCCACGTCTTTGTTGACACCCATGGCTATGGTGCGGCTCAGAGTCACCGGTATCGTCGCCGCTGACGACTGTGTGCCCAGCGCCGTAAAGTAGGCCGGCAGCATCTTGGCGAGGCTGCTGAAGGGGTTGCGGCCGCTGAAGAGCCATGCTATGCTGTATTGCACCACCAGCAGGACTATGTGCAGCGCAAAGATTACCGCTATGATCTTGACAAACGTGGTCAGCACAGGCGCCGCTTCGCCCGTCACCGACATCTTAAGAAATATGGCGAAGATAAACGGCGGCAGCAGCGGTATGATGACGCCGCGTATCGCCATAGTGATGATCTCGCGAAACTCGCTAAGCCACGTCTGCATCACATCGCCGGGCAGGCGGCTCGCGCCAAGACCCAGGATAAACGCTAACACCAGCGCGGCCATCACCGTCATAATAGGCTCCAGCGCGATGGTGAAGTAGGGTGCAACGTTGTAAGCCTCCGTGGCAGCCTCCGTGGCCATCGTGGCCTCAGACCCCATGTCAAGAATTGACGGGAAGGTCATCACCGACACGCCGTAAGAGAGCAAGCCCGAACCTATCGTGAAAACGTAGGCCAGCAACGCTGTCGCCACCAACATCTTGGCAGCGCCGCGACCTATCTCGGCTATGGCAGGAGCCACAAAGCCCACTATCAGCAGCGGTATCACAAAGTCAAGCAGCGACGAAAAGAGCGACGAAAAGGTGGTGAAAAGGCGGGTGAGCCACTCCGGGAAGAAGAAGCCGCAGCCTATGCCGGAGGCGATAGCTACGATGATGCTTGGCAGCAACGCTGTGCGTGGCAGTTTCATGGCGATGGTCTTAATTGTTTATGGTATGAAATAATTGGTCAGAGATTTGTATCGGCAATGGCAGCCTCAGGCCGCACCATCAGGCGGCGCCTGGGGAGTCCGCGGCACCAGGCGCGCGCTCAGCTCCCACAGGCAGTAAATAGGGGCAAACACCGCTATCAGCGTGAAAGGGTCGCCCGTGGGAGTGATGGCAGCCGCGAGGATGGTCAGGCCCAAGATGGCGTGGCGCCGATAGCGCTTGAAGAAACCGCGCGTCAAAAACCCCATCTTGCCTAAGAGCCAGGCCAGCAGCGGCAGCTCAAACACTATGCCCATCAGCAGCAGCATCGTAAACATATTGTCCATATACGACTCAAGCGACACCACCCCCGTGATCTTATCGCTAAGATGATAGTCAGCCAAGAAGCGCACCGCCAGCGGGAACGCCACAAAATAGCCCATCGCCACGCCCGCGTAAAACATCAGGTTGCCCCACACAAAGGCTTTGCGCACACCTCGCTTCTCGTGGGGATACAGCGCCGGCGAGATAAATGACCACAGCTCGTAGATGATGAATGGGAAGCCGAAGATGACGGCCACCCAGCACGAGGCCGAGATGTGTATGAAAAATTGCGATGTCAGCCCAAGGCTGGTGACGTTGACGCTGAACGATGAGCTGTCACTCAACTCCGGCAGCAGGCCGCTCGCCGCTGCTACCGTGTCGAGCAAGCGATACAGGGGAAAGTCGCCATAGCATGGCGCCAGCACTATGTGGTCAAAAATCCACGGCATAGCGATAAATGCCGCCACGCCCAGCGCAAACACCACCACGGCGACGCGCACCAACACTCCGCGCAGCACATCGAGATGGTCCCAAAACGTCATATCATCGCTCATAGCTATTGACTATGCTTGCTCACCGGCTATCCTCGCCTGCTGCGAGTGCCGATGGCCACCGCTCTGCGGCTCGGGGTTAGTCTTTGGCCTCTGACTTCGACGCCGACTCAGCGCCGCCGTCGGGCTTATCCACGGGCTTATTGATCTCTTGCTTAGCCTCTTCGAGACCCTGCTTGAACGAGTGAACGCCCTTGCCCAAGCCGCGCATCAGCTCGGGGATTTTCTTGCCGCCAAAGAGCAGCAGCACCAGCAGCGCTATGATGATTAGTTGCCATCCGCGTATGTTTCCTAAAAACAGAGGCACAAATGATAATGCACACATGGCCATTTTGTTGTGTTTATATTAATGTTAATGCTGCAAAGGTAGCTAAATTTCGCCGATTTTTTGTAACTTTGCGTCAGAATTGTAAATAGAAAAATTTTATACACAATGAAAGCATTTGTATTTCCGGGCCAGGGTGCCCAGTTTGTTGGTATGGGTAAAGACCTGTATGACAACAACCCCGAGGCTCGCGCAATGTTTGAAAAAGCTAACGAAATCCTGGGCTTTCGCATCACTGACTTGATGTTTGAAGGCACCGACGAAGACCTGCGTCAGACTAAGGTGACTCAGCCCGCTATCTTCCTCCACTCGGTAATCTTGGCCAAGTCGCTCGGCGACGAGTTCCGCCCCGACATGGTCGCCGGACACTCCCTGGGCGAGTTCTCTGCTCTGGTGGCTGCCGGTGCACTGAGCTTTGAGGATGGTGTGCGCCTCGTGGCTGCGCGCGCAATGGCCATGCAGAAAGCCTGCGAGCTGAAGCCCTCCACCATGGCTGCCATCATCGCCCTCCCCGACGACAAGGTCGAGGAGATATGCGCCGGCATCGATGGCGTGGTGGTTTGTGCCAACTACAACTGCCCGGGTCAGATCGTGATCTCCGGCGAGGTCGAGGCCATCGACGCTGCTTGCGCAGCCGCCACCGAGGCCGGTGCCAAGCGCGCTCTCAAGCTCAAGGTGGGCGGCGCTTTCCACTCGCCCTGCATGGAGCCCGCGCGTGCCGAGCTCGCCGAAGCTATCGAGCACACCGCATTCCACGCTCCGGTATGCCCCGTATATCAGAATGTCGATGCCAAGCCTCACACCTGCCCTGACGAAATCAAGGCCAACCTCGTGGCTCAGCTCACAGCACCCGTGCGCTGGACTCAGAGCGTAAAGGCCATGATTGCCGACGGCGCTACCGAGTTTGTAGAGCTCGGCCCGGGCAAGGTGCTCCAAGGCCTCGTGATGAAGATTGACCGCAGCGTAGCTGTCTCCGGTCGTCAGTAATCAATAGAGCTGAAAGTATCACCGGAGGGAGCGCATCTGAGCTGTCAGATGCCGCTCCCTCCGGTCATTTTTTGGCGGGCTGTCAGCCGCTCTCAGTCGAGGGCTTGGCAGATAAGGGTGGCCGAGGAGGCATCGGTGACGCGCACCCTCACGAAGTCGCCGATGCGGTGGTCGCCACGGTCAAAGACGCAGGTCTTGTTTTGCTCGGTGCGCCCCACCAATTGGGCGGTGCTGCGCTTTGACACTCCCTCCACCAGCACCTCAAAGGTCTTGCCTATGTCGGCGCGGTTTGACGCTAACGACAGCTCGTTCTGCAGCGCTATCATGCGGTTGAGCCTCTCGATCTTGACATCTTCGGGCACATTGTCGGGCATAGTGCGCGAGGCCAAGGTGCCCGGCCGCTCGGAGTATTTAAACATAAACGATGAGTCAAAGCCCACCTCGCGCATCAGCGACAGTGTCTGCTCAAAGTCGTCCTCGCTCTCTGAGTGAAAGCCCGTGAAGAGGTCGGTGGAGATGCCGCAGTCAGGCATAGCCGCGCGTATGGCGGCGATGCGCCCCAGATACCACTCGCGTGTGTATTTGCGGTTCATAGCTTTGAGCACCGCGTTGCTGCCTGACTGCACCGGCAGGTGTATGTGGCGGCAGATATTGGGGGTCGAGGCGATGACGGCGATAGTCTCGTCTGACATATCCTTGGGGTGTGAGGTGGTGAAGCGCACGCGCATCTGCGGCGCCGTCTCGGCCACCATCTTCAGCAGCGTGCTGAAGTCGATGGCGTCGGCCTCGCTGCCGTCCTCGGGCACATAGTGATAGCTGTTGACGTTTTGGCCCAGCAGCGTCACTTCCTTGAAGCCGCGGTCGCGCAGGTCGGCCACTTCGCGCAAGATGCTGTCGGCGGGGCGGCTGCGCTCACGGCCGCGGGTGTACGGCACTATGCAGTATGAGCAGAAATTGTTGCAGCCGCGCATGATGCTCACCCAGCCGCTCACGCGGTTGGGACCCAGCCTTACGGGCACCACCTCGCGGTAAGTCTCGGTGGTGCTCAGCTCCACGTTGATGGCCTTCTCGCCGGCCTCCGCGGCGGCAAAGAGCGCCGGCAGGTCAAGGTAGGAGTCGGGGCCGGCCACGATATCTACGCCGTACTCGTCGATGAGTGTACGGCGCACTCGCTCGGCCATGCACCCTATCACGCCCACGATCAGCCGATGGCGACGCCCCTGCTTGCGGCGCAGCGATGCCAGATATTGCAGGCGTGCTATGATTTTTTGCTCGGCATTGTCGCGGATGGAGCAGGTGTTGAGCAGCACGGCGTCGGCGACAGCGATATCTTCGCTGACGCGATAGCCCGCCATCTCCATGATTGACGCCACGACCTCTGAGTCGGCAACATTCATTTGGCAGCCGTAGGTCTCGATATATAATTGTTTTGCCTTTTCGGCGCTTTTATCGTCTCCGGGGTTCATTATTTGTCGAAAATATTTGTGCTTAATCGCAAGTTTTCATAATTTTGTGCAAAAATACAAAAAACTCGGCATTGCTCCCAAAAAGCCGCCGCTAAAACGCCTTAAATTTATCCACAATCCACAGATATTTCTTAGCAAAAACCTATCGTAATGGCATTCAATCGTATCACGGCTCAAGAAGCAGCCGAACTTATCAGCAATGGTATGACAATAGGCCTGTCGGGCTTCACTGCCCCGGGCACCCCGAAAGCCGTAACCGAGGCCCTCGCTACCAAGGCTGAGGCCGAGCACCTGGCCGGTCGCCCATTCAAAATCAACCTCTTCACCGGGGCTTCTACCAGCGACCACGTCGATGGTGCGCTCTCGCGCTGCAATGCTATCAATATGCGCGCGCCATATCAGAATGTGCCCGACCTGCGCAAGCGCATCAACTGCCACGACGTTCACTACTTTGACCGCCACCTCTCCGAGATGGCTCAGGAAGTGAGATACGGCTTCTATGGCCCTATCGACATAGCTATCATCGAGGCGGCTGATATAACACCAGACGGCGAGATTATCCTCGGCACCGGCGTCGGCAGCGTGCCCACCTATGCCCACCTCGCAAAGAGAATTATCGTTGAGGTCAACAAGAAATTGCCTCACACCCTGCGCGGCATGCACGACGTGATTATGCTGCAAGACCCCCCTCGCCGCCCCGCTATCGATATATACAAGCCCTCTGACCGCATCGGCTCGCCAATACTCAAAGTGGACCCCGCTAAGGTCATCGGCATCGTAGAGACCGACTCTTATGATGGCGTCAAGGAGTTCTCTGCTCCCGACGAAGTGTCTAAGCAAATAGGCTCCAACGTGGTGCGCTTCCTCATCAGCGAGTATAAGTCGGGCCGCCTCCCCAAGGAGTTCCTTCCCCTGCAGTCCGGCGTCGGCAATGTGGCCAATGCCGTGCTCTACGACCTGGGCGAGAGCACCGAGCTCCCTGCATTCCAGATGTACACCGAGGTGGTCCAAGACGCAGTCCTCGAGCTCATGAAGAAGGGCAAATGCACATTTGCAAGCACATGCTCCATGACCTTCTCTGACAAGACCGAGGCCGAGCTCTTTGCCAACCTCGACTTCTTCCACGACAAGATATTGATGCGCCCCGCAGAGCTCTCCAACAATCCCGAGGTAATTCGCCGATTGGGAGTCATCGCAATGAACACCGCGCTCGAGGCCGACATCTTCGGCGGCATCAACTCTACCCACGTGCTCGGCACAAAGATGATGAACGGCATCGGTGGCTCAGGCGACTTCACTCGCAACGCCTACATCTCAATCTTCAGCTGCCCTTCAGTCACAAAAGGCGGCCTAATCAGCAACATCGTGCCTATGGTGGCTCACGCCGACCACAGCGAGCACTCTGTAGATATCATCGTCACTGACCAGGGCATCGCCGACCTGCGCCACAAAGACCCCGTGGAGCGCGCTCACGAGATTATCAACAACTGCGCTCACCCAATGTATCGCGAGCTGCTACTCGACTATCTCAAGATGGGCAAGGGCGGACAGACTCCCCACTCCCTCAAGGCCGCTTTCGCATTCCACACCGCATTCAACGAGACCGGCGATATGCGCAACACTGACTTTAGCAAATATCTCTGATTGACAGAGCTTTAGTTATCTCGTATTATCAATGACGGGCGGCGCCTCAGCATTGTCGCTGGCGTCGCCCGCTTTTTAGATAGCACTGCATGAAAGACTATCTGCTGATAGTGTTAGGCATGGCAATCTATGCCATAGGCTTCACCGCGTTCATCTTGCCTCACGAGGTGGTAATTGGAGGCATGGCCGGATTTGGCACGCTCGTGCACTTCGCCACCGGTGGATATGTGCCGGTAGCTGTGGCGATGTATGTCACCAATGTGCTGCTCCTTTGTTGCAGCTTCAGGCTCCTGGGGCGCCGCTTTGTGGTGCGCACCGTCTTTGGCGCCACCACCTTGTCGCTGCTCATCGGCGCAATAGAGCGCTATTTCACATCTCACCAGCCCATCGTCACAGACCCCACCATGAGTGTGGCGCTCGGCGCCGTGCTATGCGGCCTCGGCATAGGCGTATATTTTAACCATCACGGCACCGCCGGAGGCACCGACATCATTGCAGCCATTATGGATAAGCTATCTCACGTCAGCATTGGCCGCACCATGATGATGGTGGATATGTCGCTGGTGGCGCTATCGTTCTTCTTGCCCTTTGAGGGCGACATACATGCGCGCATTCAGGCGCGTATCCAGACCATCATTTATGGGTGGGTGTCGATTTTCATATATTCATACATCACCGACATGGTGATGAACGCCCCAAGGCAGACCATCCAGTTTATCATCTTGTCTGACCGATGGCAAGAGATTTCCGACCGCCTCACTCACGAGACCGGCCGCGGTGTCACAACCATAGCGGCCGAGGGATATTGGACCAAGCAGCAGCGCACTCTGATGCTCGTGTGGTGTCGCCACACTGACGAGAAGGACATCTTCCGCATCGTCAAGGCCATCGACCCGGGGGCTTACGTCACTTATGCCCATGTCAAGGGCGTATATGGCAACGGCTTCGACCCCATACACTATAAGGTGCCCGACCGCCATACACGCCCTAAGCCCGAACCCACGCCTCCGGCGCCCTCCAAGAGCCGCCGCTGACTGCAGGCTGATATCAGCGCCCCTTCGGCCCGCCGATTAGATATGCACCTTGACTGACGCCGTCAGCGAGCGCGGCAGCGACGGCCCGTAGATATAGCCCGAGTCGCGCAGATAGCCGCTGTCAAAGTCCTTCTGATAGCTGCCGAAGATGTTGGTGATGCCTATAGATGTGTCTATGCAGGCTGTGCCGAAAACTTTAAACTCATAAGTCAGCTTTAGTCCGGCATCAAAAAATGCCGGCGTATTGACCACGCAGTCAACGGGCGTGCCTGACCCTGCCAGGTGCTGCACGGGCATGCTGCCCGTGTAGGTGGCGCTAACGGCGGCGCTAAGACCGCGCGTCAGGCCGCAGTTGAGTGTCAGGTAGCCATACACATCGGGCGTGCGAAACAGTCGCGTCACCGGTGCCACGGACGGGTCTTCGCTCCATGCCTCCGGCGATTTGTAGCGGCTCTGCTGCCATGTCACGCCGGCTTGAAGCTGCCATCGGGGCGTGATGATGGCCTTGCCCTCCACATTGATGCCGCCCACGCGCGCGCCGCTGCCGTTGTACCGCTCCAGCACGGCATTGCCCTGTGCGTCAAGCTCCTCCAAGCGGCGCAGCGCAAACACATCGCTCAGGTCGGTGTAAAAGCCCTCAACCATCACGTTGGCATTGACCGTGCCCACGCGGAAGTAGAAATCAGCCGAGGCGCTGACGCTGTGGCTGCTCTCCTGGCGCAGGTCCGGCGCCAACACCGTCACCACGCGTTCGCCGCCCACCACAGCCACGTGAAAGTCTTCATCGTAGGCCTGCGGAGCACGGAACCCTGACGAATACGACAGGCGCAGGTTCACTCGCTCCGTCGGATTGTAGCGGATATTGGCGCGCGGCGACACTATCACATCGTGTATCATTGAGTGCTTGTCGAGACGCGCGCCGATGAGAAAGCCCCAGCGGTCATTGCGCCACTCGTTTTGCAAATAGCCGCTGTATATGTTGACGCGTTGCAGAGCATCGTGGTCATAGCCCAAGGTCACATCGTGCAGGTAGTTGTAATAATACTCGGCGCCCGCGATAAGCTCGGAAGGCATAAACAGCAGCCGCGCAAAATTATGAGTCCACTGCGCCCCGGCCGTGGCTACAAGGTCGGTAGTGCGTCCGTAGGCGTCGGGGTCCATCTCGCTGCCGTAGTAGCTCTTGCGCTTGATGCCCTGCACCGCCCCAAACAGGTTGAGATGGTCAGCTCGGTCGGCTGACCATAAGTCATATGACACCTCGCCGCAGTTTATGTAATGCTCCACCTGCTCGGCCACCCACGCGCGGTCCGGCTCCACATCGAGTTGGTCGCCGCCGCGACGGTATTCGTGTGTGGCGTGATACTCCAGAGTGAGGCGCTGGTTTTGTGTAGGCCGCGCAAAGCCCCGCACTCCTATGGTCTGCGTCTTGAGCTGCGCCACTTCGGTGAAGCCATCGCCGTTGTGGTCATAGCCGTTGCGATTGCGGTTTTGGCCGTAGAGCAGGGCGCCTATCTTGCCATTGGCGCCCACCACTGAGGCGTTGAGAGTGGTGTTATTGTCGAGGGCGCCGCTGATGCCTATTGACATCAGCGTGTGCGACACCTCGGCGCTGTTGCTCATAGGGTCGCGTGTGATGATATTCACCGTGCCGCCGATGGCCGACGACCCGAACAGCGCCGACCCGCCGCCGCGCATCACCTCCACGCGCTCTATCATATTGGCCGGTATCTGCTCCAGACCATAAACGCCCGCGAGAGCCGAAAACACCGGCCGCGAGTTCATCAGTATCTGCGAATAGTGTCCGTCAAGACCATTGATGCGCACCTGTGTGAAGCCGCAGTTCTGGCAGTCATTCTCCACCCGCACCCCGGGCTGGAAATTCAGCCCGTCGGCCAACGAGCACGCGTTGACCAGGTCAAACAGCTTGCTGTTGACCACGCTCACCAGCGCCGGGCTGTTGCGCCGCTTTTGCTCGCTCTTGCTGCCCGTGACCACCACCTGCTCCAGCATGAAAGCGTCGGCGCTGACGTCAAAATTGAGCTCGGCGGTCGTGGCTAATCGTATATCCACCTCACGCGTCAGCGGCGTGTAGCCCACTGACGATGCCTCCACCTTGTAGCGCCCCGGCTCTAAGTTGGTGAATGAATAGTGACCGGTGGCGTCGGTCACCGTGATATATTCGGTGTCGAGGATTTTGATGGTGTAGTAGGGCAGATGGTCGCCCGTCTCGGCATCTACCACATGGCCTATGAGGTTGGCATCGCCCGGCTTTGCATCCGTCATCGCAGCGGCGGCGACGGCCTCGGGCGTTGCGGCGGCGTATGTCGCCACGGGCAGCACTGTCAGCAATGCTGCGATGAATATGTAATTCTTCATAATGTTGCTTGTTGGGTAATTGATTTAGTGTGTGTGATTATATACTCGGCTCAGCCTCTTGCCTATGGCGAGAGGGCAAAACACCGACTGCCGCGCCCTATGGCTCGGCATTATGTCCATAAAAAATGATTAGGGAAAATCACACACACGGCGGCGCGCGCCATGAGCTGAGGGCGGCGCACGCACAGCGCGGCGTCGCGGCAAGGCATACATCGATGATTGATACCCTCATCATCGGCGCCTGCAGTTGCAGTGCCGTCTCGGCTTTCACTGCAAGCATTGCGGCATTGCACCACGCTATAGCCCCATAGTCGTGGCTGCTGTGGCTGTGATGCGATGATGGCAGATATGGGTGCGAGTGCACTATCGTGTTGTTGGCATAAGTGTGGCTGTGGATAAACAATGTGTTGCCACAGCAAAAGTACACAAATGCGCACAGCACCAGTGTCACCAGCGCCCTATTAGCCGTCTTATGTCGCTCTTGCCTTTGCATTTCGGCTGCAAAGTTACCACAATCGCTCCATTCCTGCAATACCCTAATATAAGTATCGCCCCGCGCCCACAACTTGTAGGGGCGCAATATTTTGCGCCCGCATCAACCGCGCCCACCGCCGCGCCCCAATCACCT
This sequence comes from Muribaculaceae bacterium, assembly GCA_051871765.1. GTDB lineage: Bacteria > Bacteroidota > Bacteroidia > Bacteroidales > Muribaculaceae > CAG-873. The sequence goes on along the minus strand of JBJEDF010000021.1, from coordinate 80 downwards.
GCTAATCAATGCATTGTCCACGCTATCATACCTCCAATTAGCCCAATCTCGTCATCCCCATCCACCACCGCAAATGTTAA
>JBJEDF010000020.1:0-14073 GCA_051871765.1 Muribaculaceae bacterium | reverse complement strand
AATTTTGTGTCAGCAAAAAATCAATGACATGAAATTTGTAGGAATAATCCCCGCACGCTATGCCTCGACGCGCTTTCCGGGCAAGCCGCTCGCTATGATAGGCGGCATGACGATGATAGAGCGCGTGTATCGCCGTGCCTCTCAGGCTCTTGACGAGGTGGTGGTGGCGACTGACGATGAGCGCATTTTTGATGCCGTGGCGGCCTTTGGCGGCACGGCGGTGATGACCTCGGCCGAGCATCGCAGCGGCACCGACCGCTGCCTTGAGGCATACGATGCCGTTGCCTCTGATGCCGACGTGGTGATAAACATACAGGGCGATGAGCCCTTTATCGCTCCGGAGCAGATAGCCACGTTGATGCAATGCTTTGACGACGCGGCGGTGGAGATAGCCACGCTGGCACGCCCCTTTGACCCGGCATTGGGCTTTGAGGCGCTCTTTGACAGCAACAAGCCCAAGGTGGTGATGGACACGGCGATGAATGCGCTGTATTTCTCGCGCTCGATAATACCTTATGTACGCAATCATCCATGGCAGCAATGGCTTGAGCATCAGCAGTTTTACACTCACATAGGGCTTTATGGCTATCGCGCGGATACGTTGCGGCGCATAGTGGCCTTGCCGCAGTCGCCGCTGGAGCTGGCTGAGTCGCTCGAGCAGCTGCGCTGGCTACAAGCCGGCATCAAAATCAGGGTGGCGCTGAGCAGTCATCAGTCGGTGGGCATTGATACGCCGGCTGACTTAGAGGCGGCAATAGCCCTCCTAAATAATATTGATAACCAACAGGCATAAGCTTATAACAGACACAGCGATGGTTGACCGCACGATAGCACCGCCGGTGCGCCCCTTTGACCGCCTTGAGATGCCGGCGGAGACAGTAGAGCATCTGCCCAATGGCATCACGCTGCACTATTACGATGGTGGCAGCCAAGACGTGACGATGATGTATTATATGATGCCTATGGGAGTGGCTGATGCCTCTCACCCGGCATTGCCGACGTTGATGCCGCGACTGATGCGTCTCGGCTCTGCCGGATATAGCGGCGAGGCGCTCGCTGACGGCTTCGATTATAACTGCTTTGCCGTCAACAATGTGGTCGATGCCCACTATTGTGGCTTCTCGGTGGCCGCCATCAACGATTACCTCGAGGAGGCATTGCCTCTGTTTGCCGACATGGTGAGCAATCCGTCACTTGACGAAGCTGCCTTCGCCGGTATGCGCCGCCGCTATGCCGTGGAGGTGGCTCAAAACCGCAGCCGTGTGGCTACGATAGCCTCTGATGAGCTTACGGCATTGCTGGCCGGGCGATGCCATCCGCTGGCGCGCTATGTGACGCCCGATAATGTGGCGGAGGTGGGTGTATCAGCGGTGCGCGAGTTTTATCGCGAGGCATCATCGCGCCGCGGTGTGCATGTGTTTATAGGCGGGCGGCTTGGCGGTGGTGTCATTGAGCGTTACCGCCGCATGCTGATGGCAATACCGGCTGCCACACAAGCTGCACCGGAGGCGACGCCTATGTTTGAGGCTGAGGCGCCACAGCGCGTGGTGGTCCGCGGCAGTGACTATGTGCAGGCGGCCGTGGCTATGGGGTTGCCGGCCGTAGGGCGCAGCCATGCTGACTACAACAATCTGCGCTTGGCGGTGGTGGCGCTCGGCGGTTATTTCGGCAGCCGACTGATGTCAAATATCAGGGAGGAGAAGGGCCTCACCTATGGCATCTCGGCATCGCTGTCGGGAATGCCCGAAGGCGCTTACATACAAATCGGGGCCCAGTGCTCTAATGAGAATGTAGATGTGGTGATTGACGAGGTAAGGCACGAGATGCGCCGTCTCGCCCAGGAGCCGCCGCGAGGCGAGGAGCTTGAGCGCGTCAAGCGCAATGTGTCGGCATCGCTGGCCTCGACGCTCGACACTCCGTTTACTATCATCGGCTATCATCGCACACACCTGTTAGTGGGCACCCCCGATGATTATTTTGAGGCTCAGCTGCGAGCTATCAATGCCCTCACGCCTGATGTGATATCAGAGATGGCTCAGCGCTATATGTGCGGCGATGAAGCGCGCATTGTCGTTGTGGGCAATGTGTAGTCAGCGTAGCTGCCAGAAGGCCACGGCGGCAGCGGCGGCCACGTTGAGCGAATCTACGCCATGCGCCATAGGTATGCGCGCCACATAGTCTGCCTCGGAGATGGTCTTTCGGGAGAGGCCATCGCCCTCGGTGCCCATAATAATAGCGGCGCGAGGCAGGGCGCTTAGGACAGGCGAGTCGATGGGGAGGGAGTCATCGGTGAGCGCCATAGCTATAGTCTTGAAGCCGAGAGCTTTCAGCTGAGATACATCATCAATCCATGTCCACGGCACGAGAAACACTGAGCCCATCGACACTCGTATCGAACGGCGGTTGAGCGGGTCGCAGCTGTTGCGCGTGAGCAGCACGGCCTCGATGCCCAGCGCCGCGGCCGAGCGAAAGATGGCGCCTATATTGGTGGTATCGACCACGCCGTCAATGACAGCCACGCGCCGCGCTCCGGAGCATATATCGGCCACCGGCGCTTCAGCCGGGCGGCGCATGGCGCAGAGCACACCGCGCGTGAGAGTGTAGCCGGTGAGCTGCGCCAGCAGCTCACGAGGCCCGGTATATACCGGCATCTGTGGGTGCCGAGCTATGATATCGGCGGCATCGCCCGTGATGTGACGCTCCTCGCACAGCAGCGACAAGGGCTGCATACCGGCCGAGAGGGCGGTGTTGATGACCTTGGGGCTCTCGGCGATGAATATTGCGTTGGCGGGGTCAAGGCGTGAGCGCAGCTGCGTCTCAGTGAGCGCGCTGTAGATGCGTAGCTGCGGAGCGTCAAGCGTGGTGATGGTGATGATGGGCATAGGGCGTAATGACGGTTAGGCGTGACATAAAAAATCAAAAGAGCGCAATCAGAAGCCCCGAAAGGCGATGATTGCGCTCATTGATGTGTCCGAGAGGAGATTCGAACTCCCACAGCATTTCTGCCACTACCCCCTCAAAGTAGCGTGTCTACCAATTCCACCACCCGGACATCGGGGTTGTCTTGCGGCAAGCGCGAGGGCAACGTGAGCGAAAAACGGGACTCGAACCCGCGACCCCGACCTTGGCAAGGTCGTGCTCTACCAACTGAGCTATTTTCGCATTATTCTTTGATGCTCGCCGTTTCGACTACTGAGTCGTGTAAATGTACTCTTAAAAAGTTGAGCGAAAAACGGGACTCGAACCCGCGACCCCGACCTTGGCAAGGTCGTGCTCTACCAACTGAGCTATTTTCGCATTGTTGGGGCAGCGCTTTTTGCGTTTGCGATGCAAAGGTACAAACAATTTTTGAAACTGCAAGCGTTTTAGCCGATTTTTTTCAAAAAAATTACAAGATATGGGTGAATATAGTGCTGTGGCAGGGGTATTCACTCTGCTGATAATTGTGCGGAATGTATGGCTACGCTTCTATCATTCAGCTGTTTCTGATAGTGCTTTAGCTTTATCTGTGATGTTGGCACACCCCCTCGGGCATATTAAGTATCTCTTCGGTGGAATACCTCGTATCATATTACGATATATTTCCCCAAAGGTAAATCAGATTTTTATGCCGGTATTGAAAAGTGCTGCACTGCAGTCTTTACAATATAGGGCTGAGGAGGCGTAGTATTGACTCTGTGGCCTTTTGTGTGATGGGGCGTTTGCGCCATTCTGATTGGTGCACGCGGGTGCAGTGCATCATGTCATCGTGGAATATGGAGGCCATCTGCTCGTTGATGCCGCGTGAGTAGAAGAAGAGGTTTGACTCAAAGTTGTGCTCAAAGCTGCGGAAGTCAAAGTTGGTGGATCCTATGGTGCAGATGTCATCATCGACGATGATGGTCTTGGCGTGGAGCATGCCGTCGTTGTAGAAATATATTTTGATGCCGGCATCGAGACACTGCGCTATATATGACTGTGTGGCGTAGGTGAGCATGGCCGAGTCGCTATGGCGCGGCACCATTATGCGGGTATCGACATTGGCGAGGGCAGCTGTCTGTAGTGCTTTGAGGAGGCCGTCGGTGGGCAGGAAGTAGGGTGTCTGGATGTAGATGCGCCGCTTGGCGTTGGCTATGGCTTTGTGAAATGACATTTCCAGCCCGCTCCACTGCGATGTGGGGCCGGAGATGATGAGCTGGGCGCCTACGTTGCCGGGGAGGGTGTCGGCCGGGTAGGGCGTGTCTTCGACTAAAGGCAGCCCCATAAAGCGCCAGTCGATGGCAAAGGAGTGGCGCAAGGCGTTGACGATGGGGCCGGTGACGCGCACATGGGTGTCGCGCCATGACTTGAAGCGTTTGCCGCCATCGATATATCTGTCGGCGATATTCATGCCGCCGAGATATCCCACTTGGCCGTCGATGACGCATAGCTTGCGGTGGTTGCGCCAATTGATGCGCGTGCCTAACAGCGGAAATGACACTTTGAAGAAGGGGTGGGCTTGGATGCCGGCCTTGCGCATATCGCGGAAGAATTTGCCGGCCACGCGAAACGACCCCACGTGGTCGTAGATCATGCGCACGCAGACGCCCTCGGCTGCCTTGGCCACGAGGATGTCGCGTATGCGGCGTCCGATATGGTCATCTTCGATGATATAATACTGTATGTTGATGTAGTGCTGCGCTGCCGCTAAGTCGCGCTGCAGGTCGGCAAATTTCTCTGCGCCGGAGGTGTATATCTTGACATCGTTGCCGGGATAGAATGGCATGCGAGTGAGGTTGCGCCCCAGGCGTATCTGCTGCAGTGATGCCTCGCTGAGGTCGAGGCTGCTGAAATCGACCACGGGTATCGCCTCGCGGCGTTTGAGACGGCGGCGGCTGCGACGTGAGATTTTGCGGGTGTTGCGTATGTTACGGCCGAAGAAAAGGTACAGCACCAGGCCCACCACCGGCAGCAACATCAGCACGGTGACCCACGCCAGCGATTTCACGGGGTTGCGGTTCTCGGAGAGCACTACCCCGATGGTGCTTATTGTGGTCACAGCGTATATTATCAGCAGGGTGTTGTAGAGCCACTGATATGATAATATGTCGGTCAGAACATCAAACATTAGCGCAAGTTACCAATAATATTGCTTATGACAGCGTGGGTTAGGATATTTTAACCAAAAGCAATCATAGCGAATTCCGCGCGCCGATGTTGCGACAGCGGAATATCGCTATGATAATATGCATTTAGGTGTGGCGGAGCGCGATGCGAGCGGCGATGCCGCTCAGCGGCGCTCGTCAATGTCTGTTCAGGCGGTGGTGGCGGGCTTAGCCTCCCAGCCGAGGGCGCTGGCGCCGAGCACGGCGGCGTCAGCCTCTTTGAGCTCGCTGAGGAGCACTTTGGGCTTGCCGCGGAAGATGGCCATCATATTCTTGTCCATGGCGGCGCGCAGGGGCTTGAGCAGCAATTCGCCTGATTTGGCGAGGCCTCCGAAGAGGATAAATGCTTGCGGCGATGAGAATACCGTCATGTCGGCAAATGCTTCGCCGAGGATGGTGCCCGTGTAGTCAAACACTTCTTTAGCGAGCTGGTCGCCCTGCATGGCGGCATCGTACACGTCCTTGGAGGTGATTTGATCGATGGGCATATTGCGCAGGATTGACGGCTCGGTGCGTATCTCCAGGAACTCGCGAGCGGTGCGCGCTACGCCGGTGGCTGAGCAGTATGCTTCGAGGCAGCCGGTGCGGCCGCAGCCACAGAGGCGGCCATTGTTGCGCTTGACAATCATGTGGCCTAACTCGCCGGCAAAGCCGTCGTGGCCATATACCACTTGGCCGTTGATGACGATGCCTGAGCCTACGCCGGTGCCGAGGGTGATCATGATAAAGTCTTTGAGGCCGCGCGCAGCGCCGTAGGTCATCTCGCCGATGGCGGCAGCGTTGGCGTCATTGGTGATAGCCACGGGGATGCCAAACTTGTCGCTTACCATCTGAGCCAGGGGTATGGGGGTGGGCCATGGCAGGTTGACACCGTCTTCGATGATGCCGGTGAAGTAGTTGGCGTTGGGAGCGCCGATGCCTATGCCGTGTATTTTACCTATTGCGTCGTTAGCCTCTAAAAGGCGAGTGGCTTCGGTGTAAAGCTCATCAAGGTAGTCTTCGATTTTGGAGTGCTTGCCGGTTTTGATTGAAGCGCTGGCAATGACAGCGCCGCGGGTGTCAACGATACCGAACACGGTGTTGGTGCCGCCGATATCTATACCAAGTACGTAGGGTTTCATGTGTCGTTATTATGAATTGTTTTTAATGGTAATCATTATTCAGGTATTATACGGCAAAGTTAATAAAACTTGGCGATTAAAAGAGCCATGAATGGATAAAATTTCAAAAAAATTACACGCCGTTGCCGCTGTGCTAAAACATGGTGGTTGGTATTAAATATTTTTAACACAAGGAGTTGCTTTTTTTAGGCTCTGACTCTTGACTCGTACCTTGGGTGAGGCGCTAACTTTGCAGCCGAAACGATAAAATCACTAAAGGAATGAACGCATTACATGACTCAATGATGAGCATCGGCGAATTTGCTCGTCTGTGCAGAGTGACCGTCAAGACTCTGCGCCATTATGAAAAGGTAGGGGTGATGATGCCCGAAATGATAGATGAAGCATCAGGCTATAGGTATTATACCGCTTGTCAGATGCAACGTATGAATACGATAGCCGCTCTGAAGCATGCCGGGTTTACCCTCGAGGAGATAGCTGAATTGCTGACTAATAGCGGCGGCGAGCCGGCCTCTGAGGCCTTGAACGCAAAAATCGCCGAGTGTGAGGCTGCGCTGGCACGGCTGCATAAGCGCCGTGACATATTGCAGCGGTGGCTTGAAGTGAGTGATCGCCGCAGCGATATGGTGCGCCGCCGTGTGGAGCTTGGATCGCTGCCGGCGATGACTGTTGCCGTGTATCGAGGCCGGGTGGCCGCGCTGGCTGACTTGCTCTTTTTGTGCCCGCAGCAGATAGGCCCGGCCATGAGCCGCGCAGGCTGTGAGTGTGTGCTGCCGGGGTATTGCTTCGCCTCAGAGCTGTTGGAGGGCGACGCCGATGAGGCTTCGGGCTATGAGTACTGCGAGCAAGTGGCCACGGCGGCTACAGAGACGGCTCTAATAGCATACAGGGATTTGCCGGCTGAGCCTATGGTGCTGACATTGGCTTGCAACGGCGGATATGATGAGCTGCCGGCGATGATGCAGAGCCTGTGTGAATATGCGCAGGCTAATGGCTACGCGGTGACAGCGCCGGGGCGCTATAACTTTGTAGATGGCGTGTGGAATAAGGAGACCCCCGACGAGTGGCTGACGCTGCTACAGCTGCCGGTGCGACGCCTCGCTACTCCGGGCTAATCTCGGAGAGCTCGCGCATCTCATCGTATTCGGCCCACTCGGGGTCGTTCTCGGCGCTGATGGCCAGCGGCAGCAGCGGCAGGTCGGCGAGCGCCTCATTGAGTTTCTTTTGGAAGATGTGAGTGCTGAGGGTGTAGAACACCCATGTGCGCTCACCGGCGCCGGTGTAAATGCCGGTCATGACAGCCACCGGGTCAGCGTCAAGCACGGCGTTGAGGGCCTCGGTGGCTTGCTCCATGATGATGGCGGTGGGCTCGTCGGGCATCTCGGCGCTGTCATATCGCCAGGCTATCTCGATGCGGATATTGAAGCGTGGGTTTTGCCGATACTTGGCGATGTCGCGTCGGCCGGAGACCATAATCAGTCGGCCGTCAAGGCTCTCAGTGGGGCAGGTCCACCAGTCGTGTGTCATACTTTATTATTGCTTGGGTGATGTGAATGTTGCGAACAAAAAAAGAAACATCTCCGGGTCAGAGTATAAGCCGAGTTATGTGGCGCGGGCGCTATCGCTCGACTGCAAGCAGTCGGGGAGCCACCACACGCCGCCCGTCATTTATCTAAGCAGCCTACCCCCCGGCAATGAGCGAGCAGCCCATATCTGCCGGTATATTTGGCCTTGCAACCCACAAGATGTGCGGCACGCAATATCGCTATCGCGCCCGGTGAGCTCTTACCTCGCCTTTTCACCCTTACCGGCCCGGGGGGCCGGCGGTAATTTTCTGTCACACTTGCTCTACCGTTACCGATAGCTCCCCGAGGGGAGTGTGGCGCTCTGTGTTGCTCGGACTTTCCTCTTGCACCTTATGGCAGCGAGGCTGCGCTGATGCAAGCGACGGACCCTCCGGCCCGGAGATGATGATGCGTTGTTACGAGAAATAGCCTTTGATGATGCCACGGCGCGAGTTGCGCACAAAGAGTATTATCTCGTCGCGCTCCTTGGTGGCGGGGAGCTCGGCTTCGATACACTCTATGGCATCGCTGACGTTCATATTTGATTGATACAGATAGCGATAGATGTCTTGTATCTCGCGTATGGTCTCGTTGGTGAAGTCGCGACGTCTCAGCCCTATCGAGTTTACGCCGGCGTAGGAGATAGGCTCGCGTGCGGCTTTGACGTAGGGCGGTATGTCCTTGTTGACCAGCGCGCCGCCCTGCACCATGATGTGAGGGCCGAGGTGGCAGAACTGGTGCACGAGGGTGCCGCCGCCGATGACGGCATAGTCATCGACGATGACCTCGCCGGCGAGCTGGCTCGCGTTGGAGATTATCACGTTGTTGCCGATGACGCAGTCGTGAGCCACATGCGAGTAAGCCATGATCAGGCAGTTGTTGCCTACGATGGTCTTGCCGCGGGCGGCAGTGCCGCGGTTGACGGTGACACACTCGCGTATGGTGGTGTTGTCGCCGATGATGGCCAAGGTGTCTTCGCCCCTGAACTTGAGGTCTTGTGGCACGGCGCCGATGGTGGCGCCGGGGAAGATGATGCAGTTGCGCCCTATGCGCGACCCCTCGAGGATGGTGACGTTGCTGAGGATGCGCGTGCCCTCACCGATCTCCACATTCTGGTCAATGGTGACAAAGGGGTCGATGACTACGCTTGGCGCAATCTTGGCTGCCGGGTGGATATAGGCTAATGGTTGTTTCATAAGCCTGGTGTACGGGTATTGGTGATGAGGAGATGGGATTATTTATTCTTCACAATCTGAGCCATGAACTCACATTCACACACTATCTTCTCGCCTACGAAGGCGCGGCCTTTCATGACGGCGCATCCGCGGCGCATCTCGGTGAGGAAAGATACGTGGAATATCAGCGTGTCGCCGGGGATTACCTTCTGGCGGAACTTCACATTGTCGATTTTCATGAAGTATGTGGAGTAGCGTTCGGGCTCATCTACGGTGCCGAGCACGAGGAGGCCGCCGGTCTGAGCCATCGCCTCGACCATCAGCACGCCGGGCATCACCGGCTCTTGGGGGAAGTGGCCCTGGAAGAAGGGCTCGTTGGTGGAGACATTCTTGATGCCCACGATGTAGTTGTCGCCCTTGTCGATGATTTTGTCCACCAGGAGGAAGGGGTAGCGGTGAGGCAGCAGCTGGCGTATGCGCAGGTTGTCCATCAGCGGCTCGGCATTGGGGTTGTAGTTAGGCGCCTGTATGTCCTGACGCTTGATGTCGCGGCGTATATCCTTGGCGAGGCGGGTGTTGATGGTGTGGCCCGGCTTGGTGGCTATGATTTTGCCCTTGAGGGGGCGGCCTATGAGCGCTATGTCGCCGATTACATCTACGAGCTTGTGGCGTGCCGGCTCGTTGTCGTAATACAGAGGGGTGTCGTTGATATATCCGAAGGCCTCCACATGGCGGCGCTCCACGCCTAACAGGTCGGCGATGCGGTCAAATTGCTCTTGTGTCATGGGCGAGTCGTGGATGACGATGGCGTTGTCAAGGTCGCCGCCCTTTATCAGCCCGGCATTGAGCAGCGGCTCTATCTCGCGTGCAAAGGCAAAAGTGCGAGCCGGCGCTATCTCGGTGGCAAACTCGCTGATGTGCTCCATCGAGGCATACTGATTAGAGAGCACCGGTGACTCAAAGTTGACCTTTACCTCAACGCTGAACTCATCGTCGGGCAATATCATAATCTTGGAGCCTGTTTCCTCGTCGGCGATCTCGATTTTGTGCTTCACCACATAGTAGTCTTTGTCAGCCTTTAGCTCCTCGATGCCGGCAGCGAGGATGGCGTCGGCAAAGGGCTTGGCGCTGCCATCGATGATGGGTATTTCGGGCGCATTGGTTTTGATGAGGCAGTTGTCAACGCCTAATGCATAGAGGGCGGCGAGCGCGTGCTCCACGGTGCTTACCGTGACTTCGCCGCGCCCCAGCACGGTGCCTCGCTGGGTGGAGATGACATTTTCGGCCAATGCATCGATGACGGGAGCGCCGTCGAGGTCGGTGCGTTGGATTTTGTAGCCGTGACCTTCAGGTGCCGGGCAAAATGTAGCGGTGACATCGGCTCCGGTGTGGAGTCCTTTGCCATGGAGAGTGAACTCGCTTTTGAGGGTGGTCTGTTTCATCGTTATTATGGGTGATAGTTTTTTATTGTTGTTTGGAGAGTGTGGTTTCGATAGCGCTGACGCGGTCAAAGAGGCGCGCCAATCGCTTGATGAGCACGGCTTGGCGGGCAAAATCGGTGTGAGGCACGGCCGGGTATCCCATAAGGCAGCTGTCGGCCGATACATTGCCGGGGATGCCTGACTGGGCTCCGATTTTTACGTTGTCGCCCACGGTGATATGTCCGGCAAATCCTACCTGTCCGCCTATCATGCAGTGGCTGCCGAGTTTGGTTGAGCCGGCGATGCCCGTTTGGGCGGCGATGACTGTGTCAGAGCCTATTTCCACATTGTGAGCCACCTGTATGAGGTTGTCGAGCTTGACGCCGCGGCTGATGCGTGTGGCGCCCATGGTGGCGCGGTCAATGGTGGTGTTGGCTCCGATTTCCACATCATCGGCAATCTCTACGATGCCCAATTGCGGTATCTTGGAGTATGAGCCGCTGTCGGTGGGTGCGAAGCCGAAGCCATCGGCACCGATGACGGCTCCGGCGTGTATGACGCATCTATTGCCGATGTGGCAGTTGTGATACACTTTGACACCGGGATATAGCACCGTGTCTTCGCCGATGACAACGCCGGGGCCTACATATACTTGCGGGTAGATGCGCGCTCCCCGGCCGATGACAGCGCCGGCACCGATGTATGCAAACGCGCCGACATAGCAGTCAGCGGCGATGTGCACGTCGGCGGCGATAAACGCCGGCTGCTCTATGCCGGTAGGGGTAGGGGTGGTGAGCCGCTCTATGGCCTGCATCAGCTGTGCCAGCGTGGCGTAGGGGTCGGCTACGCGTATCAGGGTGCTGCTGATGGGGTGCTCTGCCTCAAAGGTGTTGCTCACCAGCACGATAGAGGCCTCGGTGGTGTATATATAGGGCGTATATAGCGGATTGGCTAAGAACGTAATGGAGCCCTTGCCGGCTTCTTCGATTTTGGCAAAGGTGCTGACGGTGGCATTGCCATCGCCTTCGACGGTCCCATTTACAAGTGATGCTATCTGGTTGGCTGAAAAAGTCATTAGTGCAACGTAGGAGTGATACCGATTAATGTTTCAATCTGCAAATTTGGCAAAAATTATTTAAATTAGCATCATTAATAGCGTTAAATGGTATCAAAAGGGCTTATTATTTATTTCGGAGGCGGCGTGGCGAGCCTGATTTCGCTGTCGCTGATTACTATACGTCGGTCTTTGTAGAGCTTGCCTATGGCCTTCTTGAAGTCGCGCTTGCTGCAAGCAAAGGTGTCGCTAATCAGTGCCGCCGGGCTGGCATCGGTGATGTGCATGATGCCGCCGTTGGCTTCGAGCCTGCCGATAATGCTGTCGGCGAGAGCCTCCACGCGGTCGGTGGCTCTGCCGCTGATAGTCAGGTCAATCTTATAGTCGGGCCTTATGCGCTTGACGTGGGCTGTGAGTGTCTGGCCGCGGTGCAGCTCGGCGTAGGTCTCGTTTAGGTAGATCATGCCGTGATGCAGGTGATCTACGATTACTTTATAGCCTATGTCGGTGATGCTCTCCACCAGGCAGCTCACCTCCTCGCCGCGATGATATGAGGGGATGGTGTTGCCGATATAGCGCTCTATCTTGGCCGAGGCGGCGATGCGTTGGGTGGCGTGGTCCAGGTAGATATACACCGGGTATGTGCCGCCCACGCGCATCCTCGCTTTTTGCTCTGCAAAGGGCACCAGCAGGTCTTTGGGCAGCCCCCAGTCGAGGAAGGCGCCGATGTCGTTGACATCCGTGACACGCAAGAAGGCACATTGCCCCACCTGCGCCGCCGGCATATCGGTGGTGGCGACAGGGCGGTCGTCGGAGTCGTTATATACAAACACCTCTATGCTGTCGCCGATGTGCATCGCCGGGGTGACGTATCGCGATGGCAGCAGTATCTCGCGACGGCTGTCGTCGGCGTCGGCGAGGTAGAGCCCGTAGTCTGACCGGCGGGCAATGACGAGGGCGTTGGTTTTGCCTATTGAGATCATCGGAGACGGTGAAAATCATAAAAAGGGCAGGACAGTGGTCGGCGCGCGAGCCATAAGGCTGTCATACGTCACTGTCCTACCCGTATAGTGCAGTGTGATATCGGTGCGGCTCTTATTCTTTTGTTGCTAACTTGCGGAATTCGTCGAGCGACACTTCTTTCACCTCGGGGTTGATAGCGGCGCGCATCATAGCAAACATCTTGAGCTCTTCCATCTCGTTGGCGATGTTGCGACGATACTTGTTGTCGGCGAGGATGCGCTTGGCCATATCGTTGATGGTCTCTTCGTCCATGTTGTACATGCCGTATTGCTGCAGCTGCTGCTGGGCGAGGAAGGCGGCACGCTTGAGCAGGTCGTCCTCAGTGACTTCGACGTTGAGCACTTGCTGCACCTTGCCGGAGATGAGCTCCCACTTGAGGGCGGGCAGCATCTTCTGATATTCCTCGTCGATATTGTCGGCGTTGAGCTCATCGTTTTGAGCGAGGAGCCATTTCTTGAGGAATGTGTCGGGGAGGGTGATATTGCCGTATGTGGCCATGAGGTAGTCGTGAGCGTCACGGTTGAAGAGCTGCATGGAGTTGTTGCCCAGCGGGCCTGCTATCATGGCGCGAACGGCAGCGGTGTACTCCTCTTCGTTGTGCACTTTGTCGGTGCCGAAGACGGCATCAAAGAATTCCTGATTGTGCTCGGCAGGCTTGCTGACGATAACTTCGGCTACTGACATCTCAAAGTCGCCTTTGACCTCGGCAGCGCGCTCTTTGTCAATGTTGAGCATCGATGACAGCTCGGCCTCATTGCCTTCGCAAGCGGCGTAGGGGTTAAACACGATCTTGTCGCCCACTTTCTTGCCGATAAACTTGTCGGCCTCGGCTTTTAAGAGGAAGGGGGCCACGATGCCGGCATTGACTTGGATGGCGTCGTCGCCTTCTTTGATAGTGCCGTCGGCGTTAAGCTCCATGATAGAGCCTTTGACCACGGCCTTGGCATCGATTTCTTCGCCGGGCTCTTGAGTGCCGAAGCGCTCACACAGCATCTTGTCTTGGTCGGCTACCATCTCGTCGCTGACGGCGATGGTGTAGAAGGGTATCTTTACGTCTTTGTCGAGCTTGACATCTATGTCGGGACCAAAGCCTACTTCATACTCAAAGGTGTATTCAGTGTCGTTGAGATTTATCTCCTTGACTTCGACGGGCATCGGCTGGCCAAGGATGTTGAGCTTGTTGTCAACGATGTATTTATATACATCTTTATATACTGTGTCGTTGATGACATCGCTCTTGACCTGTTTGCCAAAGCGTTGACGCAGCTGGGCGATATTGATGTGGCCTTTGCGGAAGCCGGGTATCACGTGCGTCTTGCCGATTTTCTTGAGCTCTTCGTTGACTTTGTCGGCGTAGTCAGCCTCGGTGACGTGGGCTGCGATTTTGCCGTTAAGCTCGTCGATTTTTTCTAAGGTGATTTCCATCGTTGGTGTTTATCGTTTTTAATTATGTTGTTTCGTTGAGATATAATTACCAGGGTGCAAAGGTACGCATAATTACGCAAATGATAAAATTATAGAGCAAAAAATGTAGAGTGTAGAGTCAAGTGGCAAGTGCAAAATTAGTAAATTCTTTTGAAGAACTCAATTT
>JBJEDF010000019.1:0-50661 GCA_051871765.1 Muribaculaceae bacterium | reverse complement strand
TCACGGGCCCTTCCTCGGCTAAAAACTCAAGCCATTAACTGAATATCCCTAATTAACCCAATAAAAACACCTACCATTATGAGCAACAACGTAAAAACCACCGTCTTCAATCTTATCATCCTCGACGAATCCGGCTCAATGAGCGGCTGCACCAACGCCACCATCGGCGGCTGCAACGAAGTAATCAACGTAGCTAAATCATTACAGAAGAAGCACGCCGACTCTCAGCGCTCCTTTATGTCAATATATGCCTTCCAGGATGGCGGACCCGTGCACTCTCGCTATTTATGCAAAAACGCCGACACTCTCAGCGCCAAGACCATCACCAACGACGACTATCAGCCATGGGGCAACACGCCGCTCTACGATGCCGTTGGAGCCACTCTCATTGACCTCAAAGCCGTAGCCTCGACTCACGAAGACGCCACAGCCGTGGTCACCATCATAACCGATGGCTATGAAAACTCGTCAACGCATTTTGATTTCCGTCGCGTCACCAAGCTCATCAGTGAGCTTAAGGAAATGGGCTGGACGTTCAACTTTATAGGCGCAAACATTGATGTCGAAGAGGCTGCAAGCGCCTTGGGCATCGACAACAGGATGTCGTTTGTCAACGATGACGAAGGCACTAAGGAGATGTTCTGCCAATATTCCAACTCTCTGTCTGCCTTTATGGAAGATCGTATCGAAGAAGAGAAGAGCCTGTCAATTGCCGAGCGCATAGCTCGTCGCAAGGAAGCCTCTAAGGAGTTCTTCAAAGAATAATGCCGACGATAAGCTGCCTACATTCTGTTTTGGTCATATCATATATCCCCGGAGGGGGCTACACTGTGTAGCCCCCTCCTCTTTTATCATTAGCCGACGCGCAGCCGGCTATAGGCGGCTCAGCAAAAAGGGCAGAGCGTCAAAGCTCGCCATCTCGTGCTGAGGGCGATAGTCAGGCTCCGCGCTCGACAGGCGCTGCGGGTGTATGTTGCGGCCATCATCGAGCAGCGCCACGGTGCCCCACCCCATGGCGTTAGGCGCCACAAAGTCCTTGGCCGGGTTATCAGCCACATACACATAGCGGCAGCCCGGATAGCGCTGCTCAAAATATTCATAATTGGCGCGGGCGGGCTTAGCGCTGCCTATCACCTCTGATATCACCACATCGCCGGGCACGGCCATATAGCGCTCAAGGCCCAGAGCATATATCTTATTGAGCTGCGTGGCCTCGCGCCCGTCGGTGATGATGCCCAAGGCGCAGCCTGACCGCGCCAATGCCTCAAGCACAGCCTCAACATCGGCGGCAAGGGATATATCGGGCCTATGATAGCGATACACCTCAAGCATATCAGCCACGCTGCAGTCGGTGAGGTGATAATCGTCGATGACGCGCTGAAAGGCCGGCACGCCGGAGGCGTAGGCGCCAAGCATGTCATCGAGGAGCGTTGGCGGCAAGCTACTATACCGCTCGCGCAGCCATGAAGCCACGGCGCTATAGCCTGACCGCAAGAAGTCAATCTCCTTGTAGAGCGTGTCGTCAAGGTCAAAGGTCACCACCATACGGCGCCGCTGTGAGGTCGCTGCGTTCATAGCTTGGAGATTACGAATTTGATTTTCTCGGCGAGAGAGGTGTCATAGCCCTCGGAGATGAATACCACACGCCCGAAGCTGTCGGCAATGGCCACCACCGGCAGCTCGCTCTTGGTGCTCTCGGTGGCGGTGCGCAGCATGGTGGCTATGGACCCATCGCTGTCAGCACCATAATGCAGAGCGGTGATGGCTGAAAGCTCGCTGCGAGGCGCTGCACCGGGCTTAAGCACCAACAGCGGTCGCCCCCAGGCGTTGAGCACCTCGCTCAGAGCCTGCAGCTCCTGCACGGCATGGTTTGATGGCTCGTCACCGGCGCCAAGCACGGCAACGACAAAGTATCCGCGCCCCGTGGTTGACAGGATCGAGGAGCGAGATCCGTCGCCATGGTCATATAGCGCCTCGCAGTCGATGCTGCCGATGACGCTGATGTCGGCATCGTTGTGGCGCATCGTCAGCGCCACCTCGGCGGTGGCATCGGCCTCTACGGCCACGGCCTCGATATGAGCGAGGACACTGCCATCAGCCATGCGTGTGCCGCCGGTCACCACATAATATCCGGCATCGAGGGTGAGTCCGCGGCCAAGAGTATTTGACATCGTAGCATCATACTCGTCAAACTCCAGCAGCGTGGGGAAGCCCTCCCCATCGACAGCCGAGATGGTGAAGTGGCGGTAATACTGCGGGTCGCGCAGATAGGGCTGCGGAGTGTAAGTGCCGCGCAGAGTGCCATTGGGCTTGACCACCGTGGTCACCTTTTCAAAGTTGACATCGAGCCACGAGCCGTCAGCTGAGACATACTGCGTCTTGCCGGTGACCTCATCAATGCGCGCGGCGATGCCTGCGGTGCGGCACAGGGCCACAAAGAGGATATCACGCGAATGGCTGTCGGCGGTGCGGTGGCGCCACGCGGCGGCCGGTGTCACCGGCACTCGGTAGCTGTTGGCCTCGTCGATGGTGATTTCGCGAGCCACCACCTCCATTATCTGCGGGGCCGTGGTCCCCACCACGGGCAACTCGGCCCGATAGGCGGTGAGCAGCTCGTTGGAGATGCGCGGATTGAGGATATAGTTTACATAGAGGCTATCTGCCGGGTGAGGCGGCGCTGCATCAAGCGTGGCGGCAAAGACACTCGCCGGGGTGTCGCGCAGGTCTTTGTCGCTGACAGCCTCAAGCATAGCCACAGCTTCAGCCCTCCGCTCAGGCGCCACGCCGTCAATCAGCGACTTTATCTGAGCATAGTTGCCGCGAGCCTTGACCAGCAGCGCAGCCTCAGCTGCGCTATAGCCCTCGGCGAGAGCGCGCTCGGGCGTGTAGAATGTTGCCGTATAGCTGTTGCGTAGCGAGTCCTCGTAGGCAAGGCGCCGGGCATTGTAGTCCACCTGCTCGGCGGTGGCGTGGCTCGGGATAGGATTTTCAGCCGGCGGCACAATATCGATATCGGCGCTCACTCGCTCACCAATGGCATAGCGCAGCGGCAGCGTGGTAGCCTCGCCACTCACGCGTGCAAAGCCCCAGCGCTTGCCGTCTGAAGCCCACGCAAGCATATCGCCGCGACCGCTGACCATTGTGGCGCGCCCGGCGGCGTCTGTGACATACTGCGCCACGGTGTAGAACTCGCCGTAGTTGTAGATCTTGAATTGCACTGTCACTCCGGCCAACGCATTGCCGGCGGCGTCAGTAACGGTCACGGTGGAGGTGCGCAGCGGCACATAGTTGGCCGTAACATTGATTTCGGTGATATTGCCCTTGCGCGAGAGCACCGGCTCAGCGCCGCGATAGTCGCCGAAGACGCGTGTGTGCATAAGCATGCCGCGCGACACCGGACTGTTGAACCACGCGCGGTCAAGCTCCGGCTCCGGCTCGCAAGCACCGAGAAAATGCCACCGGCCATCGACCCATACCTCCACCCACGCATGGTTATCGTCGGTATGCGCCCATCGAGGCGTATATACCTGGCGCGCCGGGATACCCACGGTGCGCATCGCCGCAACCGCCAGCACCGACTCCTCGCCGCAGCGCCCCTTGGCGGTGACCATCGTGGCCATAGGCGCCGAGGTGCGCGCATCTGACGGCTCGTAGGTGACATGCTCGTGAAGCCAGTGGTTCACCTCAAGGGCGGCATCGGCCATCGCAAGGCCCTCTACGCGAGCCTTCAGCTCTTCGTAGTAGGTGGCGCGAAAATGGTCGAGATACTCATTGTTGGAGCGCACGGGCAACACGAAATGCCTGAACACGTCGTCAGGCACCGCGGCGCCCCATGGCAGCTCGCGCCGGGCACGCAATGCTATCCTCACATTCTCTCGATAGTAGGTGCTGTCATACATAAGCCTGTCGGACAGCGGCATTGACTGATACAGGAAATCCAAGGCCTGACGCTCGGCCGCATCGGTGTCGGCGGCTGAGGCTGTCGAGCTCAGGGCAAGCGCCGTCAGCGCTGCAAGTGTCACACGATGCGTGACTCGCGGCGATATGGTGAGGAGGTGTGGCATGTTTTTTTTTCTTTTCGTTTATATGTTGGTTTTGAATGTCAGCTCTACTACACGGTCAGGCACGGAGGCGCCGGCGGCAGGCAGGCGCAGCACTATGCCCGCCGGAGTCACGGTAAACGGCACGGCCTCGCGGCTGTCATACATACAGGCCTTGACGGGCTTGGCAGCGGTGTAAGGCAGCAAGATGGCATCATCGGCGCCATCGCTGATGATGTGCACATACATCGTGCGGCCGCGATGGGTGGTCACGCCCCACTCATGCGGAGCCACCGGGCCGCCGCGCACACCCTTGACGGTGGCGCCGTAGGTCTGCATCCACGCGCCGATGTCGGCGAGACGCTCCACCGCCTTCTCAGGCAAGGTGCCGTCAGGGCGCGGCCCCACATTCAGCAGCAGGTTGGCATCGCGCCCGGCAGTGCCCACAAGATAGCGTATCAGCTCATCTGAGCTCTTATAGTCGTCATCGCTGATGCGATAGCCCCACGAGTTGTTCATCGTCTGGCACGTCTCCAGGGGCAGTGCGCTCACCGCCTGGCCCGACAATCCGGCTGTATTCTCTCCGGGCTTGTCGCGCTCGAAAATCTGCATATCCTCGCCGGCATAGGGGGTGACATGGTGGTTGTTGCCGATAAGACACGCCGGCTGCAGCTTATGTATCATGGCATACTGCTGCGGCAGCTGCCATAGCTCGGCATCCATGCCGCCGGGCTGCTCGTCGCGGTCCCACAGGCCGTCAAACCATATCGCGCCGATGGGCCCGTAGCCCGTGAGCAGCTCGGTGAGCTGCGCGTTCATAAACGACAGATAGTCGCTCCAGCGACCATCGCTGCGCCGGCCGGGGTCATGACCCGTGCGCCCCAGAGGCACATAATCATCGCGGCGCCAGTCAAGATGTGAATAGTATAGATGCAACTTTAGCCCATGGCGCGCACACGCCAGCGACAGCTCCTTGAGCACATCGCGCCCATATGGCGTGCCATCTACAATATTGTAGGGCGACTGCTCGGTGGCAAACATCGAGAAACCATCATGATGGCGCGTGGTGAACGTGATATATTCGGCGCCGGAGGCCTTAAAGGCGCGAGCCCACGCATCGGCATCGAAGCGCGACGGATAGAAACACGCTGCAAGGCGCTCATACTCATCGAGCGTAACATCATCGCGGTTGAGCACCCACTCGCCGCGGCCGAGCATCGACGACACGCCCCAATGGATGAAGATGCCGAAGCCGCTGTCGCGAAAAGCCTCACGCGCCTGTAAATTCTCTTCGGTAGGCTCATAGCCGGTCTGCGCCACCGATGCCTGAGCCATGGCGGCGATCGCTATCGCTGCCGCCACAAAGTGTCGAAATGGTCTTAGTTGCATAATAGTGATTTGCTTGGTATAGGTTGTCGTTAGGTGGTAAATCTGTATCATCTGACTATCGCAATGCTCGCCGCATAGCCGCCACGATTGCCGCATCGACGCCTGCCGGGCGACCGCCAAAGAGCGAGTCGGCGGCAGCGACATTCGCCGAAGCTCCGCGTGCCGACGAGTGAAACTCGCAAGCCCCGGTAGCCTCACTCAGCCCTGCAATATTGGCCGGCCTGACACCACCGCCGGGCATCACCTGTATGCGCCCGCCGGCCTGAGCCACCAAGCGCGCCAGCGCATCGACGCCGGCCGACGCCGTAGGTCCGTCACCGGAGGTAAGCACCCGCTTGCAGCCCAAGGCCACAAGCTGCTCCAGCGCCTCACTTTGGTCAGCACACACATCAAAAGCGCGATGAAAGGTCACCTCCATATCGCCGGCAGCGGCCATAAAGCGCCGCATCGCCTCCATATCTACCGCGCCGCCCTCGGTGAGCGCTCCCACAGTGACGCCGGCGGCACCACACTGACGCGCATACTCTATGTCGCTGACCATGACGGCCACCTCAGCCTCGCTGTACACGAAATCGCCCTCGCGAGCGCGGATGAGCACCGTCACCGACATCCGGCCGGCCCGCGACAGAGCCGCAGCGATAAGCCCCGCCGAGGGAGTCACCCCCTCGGCTGTCAGCGCCATGCACAGCTCCACACGGTCAGCACCGCCACGTAGCGCCGCCTCCACATCGGCAACGCTCGCGCAGCATATCTCCAGCTTTTTATTAGCCTCATTCATTGACATACGGTTGCTTGATTATAGTGCAAATTTAATACAAATTTATCAAATTGCCTCACGCCGCCGCCCCAATAGCACTTTTCTTGACCCATCTCAATCACCGCCCCATCACTCACCCGCCATGATTAATAGGCAGCAGACGCGGCTCGCCCTTCGAGCGAGCAGGACAAGAAGAGCCAGAAGCTATACATATATAGAACGTGAGAGCCGAAGGATTTAATCCTTCGGCTCTCGCTCTTTGCTTTTGCTTTTTGTCGGGGTGACTAGACTCGAACTAGCGACCTCACGCCCCCCAGACGCGTACTCTAACCAACTGAGCTACACCCCGTGCTATTTTCAAAAGCGATGCAAAGTTACGCAGTTTTTTATTAGTATGCAAATTTTTTGCAATGTTTTTTTGAAGAATTTTTCAGCGCTATTGCTATTGCACTAAGTATCAGGAGCAAGGCATCTACAGCGCCTCTCAAAGCGAGCAAGGCTTCCGGCAAAAATTTGCCGGAAGCCTTGCTCTGAGGAGCCGCGAGTGGGACTCGAACCCACGACCTTTTCGTTACGAATGAAATGCTCTACCAACTGAGCTATTGCGGCCTGAATGATTTTGACGTGCAAAGATACTAAATTTTTATTGATTGCGCGCTATAAGTGAGCTTAATTTTTGCTTTATCGGTCAAAATTCTTGCCATAACGGGTGTTGAGACATAGGGCGTGATGGCAGTTTCGGTGGTTGACGTGGTGCCGTAGTAATAGTAGTAGCTTGACGAGCCGGTGGTCTCTTTCTGGACATCAACGGGGCAAAGCACAAATGTGACATCATCGTCAGTGATCTCATCTTTGTCGAGGAGGTTGAGCAGGTAGTCGCGCATAGCGGTGAATGAGTAGCTATGTGTGGTGGCGTTGTAGGTGGCGTAAAACGATGTCTTGTTGTCGGTGAGGCTGTTTGACTCAAAGAACTTATCGCGCTCAGACTTCAGCACCAGGAGCATGTAGGTGGGCGGCGCCACATTGTACTCGTTGTCAATCTCCTCTACGGGGATGGTGAATGTCAGCGAATTGATGACACTCAGATCCTTGCCCACAGCCTCGCGATAGGAGTTGACAATTTCGCGGCCGGGGAAGGTAAGCTCCACCTCAAGCCCGGCGGGAGCGAGGACTATAGCCTGGCCCTGACTCACACGGTCGCGCACGGCTTGGTCAATGCTGAGGTGTATGTTGTTGTTGACCACCACTTCGGGCGTAACTCCGAAGTATGAAGCCACATAGCTGGCCACGGTGTCGCGGTCGGTATCGGTGTTGTGCCAAGCGCGGCGATAGTACATGCGCATCAGCGTCTGAGCTATGCGTGTGATGCGACCGGCGCCGTATGAGTTGGTGATATACAGGCCTTTGAACACGTTGCCAATGAAAGCATCAGGGGTGGCAAAGTGTGATGGGTTGGCCTTATATGCGCGGTAGAAATCCTTGGCCATTGATGATGGCAGGGTCACGTCGATATATTTCGTGGCCCAGGTGCCCAAAGTATCGCTGAGGCCGAGCTGCGATGCATTGTATGTCTTGACGCCGAGGCGGGTGTTCTTGTCGTAATAGCCTGAGGGGTCAAAGTCGCTGTATATAGGCGAGGGCAGGTCACGCGTCAGGGGATATACGCTCAAGCCCATGGGCACGAGCGAGTCGCCCACAAACGAGCCGCGGGGCACCGCCAGCACGAGCTTTATCGAGTCGATGAGGTCTTCGTTGACATAGGTGGTGTCTAACACCGATGCTGTCATAAACTGAGCCACTACATCGCTGCGCAGCGACCCATATCCCTCTATCTCCACATCGCCCAAGAGGGCGCTGATGGTGCGCGACTGCACGGAGCCGGTCTCTATGGTCTTGCACGATATTGTAAACGAGGAATCGACGATGATACGCACAGCATCGTCAGCCACTGACTCGCCCACGGGCGATGTCTCTTCGCAGGCTATCGCCGCTGCACACAGCATCGCCACGCCTGCCGTATATAATAAAGATTTCATCTATTACAGATCGGTATAGAATTTGTGATAAGCCGAGACATAGTCTTCTTCGCCGGGATAGGGCATAAACGGCTTGCCCGAGGCCACTGCATAGTCAATGAGGCGCTGATCCACATCGGGAGAGCTGGCGATGATGCCATCGGCATGGTCTATGGCGAGCTTGTTGATGGCGAGAGCATCAATCTGTGAGTCTGCCGCTATCAGCGAGGCCAGCTCCGTGTCGGTAAGCCCCTCTTGCTTGAGCTTATCCACGAGGCGGCTGTCGAGCGTGCCGTCAAAGCCGCCGCCAAAGAGCGAATACACCACCTTGGTGCCCCTGAACGAGGGGTCATCACCATAGATATGCTTCAGATACAGAGGCGTCAGTGCCGACAGCCACCCGGTGCAGTGCACTATCGAAGGCTCCCAGCGCAGCTTCTTGACCGTCTCTATCACGCCATGGACAAAAAACATTGAGCGCTCGTCGTTGTCGGCCGGCGAAGTGCTCGTCTCAAGCTCGCCCGAGGTGTGACGCTCAAAATAGTCATCGTTGTCGATGAAATACACCTGCATGCGCGTGGGCAGCAACGTGGCTACCTTGATGATGAGCTGATGGTCGGTATCATCGATGATGATATTCATACCCGAGAGACGTATCACCTCGTGCAACTGATTTCTACGCTCATTGATGCAGCCGTATCGAGGCATAAATGTACGCACTTCCACATTTTTTTCTTGGATACCTTGCGGCAGCAACCGACCGAAACACGACAACGGCGTCTCGGGCAGATACGGGGTAATCTCTTGCGAGATATAGAGCACTTTTTTTACATCCATGCCTCCTGTGTTTTTTCTTTGCAAAATGTTATTAATATGCAAAGTTACGATTTTTTTTTGACATAACAGGCATCACAGAGCCTCTCGAAAGTTTTTTTTACAATTTCGGCCCCCCTTTTCACATCGCTTAAAACAGCCCCGCCACCCACCTCATCGCCGTCAATGCCATTCGTAAGCCCTACCGTGGTGGGTCGATGCGGCGTGATTGGGGGCGGAGGGCTTGGCGGATTGGAGCAAAGTTAGTACTTTTGTGAGCGCTAAGAGCTGACGGCGACACTCGCGCCGGCGGCCTCAGCGCGTCATTTAGCTATCAATCACCTCTTTAAGCTCCAAGACCCATGGCCGACAATTACCTTGAGCGAAAAATGGAAGAATATCGCAGCGGCAAGCTGGCACCTACGCGCCGCAGCGGCATCACAGCGGCGCGGCATCACAGCGGCACCATTTCACTGACCTTAGCCGCCCGCTGCATAGTCGTGGCCACCCGAAGCGCGGCCACCACGGCGGCTGTGGTACATGCTTTCAGGCGTGGCGACTGCAAGGTGTCGTTCAGCGACAGCGACCTACGTCGCGGCACACGCCTGGCGCAGGACAGCGGCGCGCGCTATTACGGCGACAGAGACATCGCCGCCATAGCCGCGGATATGCATGGCAGGGGCGAGAGCATAGATATGGTGATATGCGACTCGGAGGCGGTCAGCGATGCCGCGGCGGCCGACACGTCAGCCCACATCGTGGCCTTAGCTCCGGCACATGACTGCTACACGACAGCTCCTTCCGGCAAAGCCTCGGTCACCACCCTATGCGGCGGCAGCGACGACGCCATAGCGCGTATGTGCCTGATAGCGGCCGCCGAGGGCTATGAGTTTATCCGCGGCAAGTGCTATGACCTCAGTCGCAGTCAGAGCGACGTATGCGATAGATAGTGCCCTCAATCAGCGACAGATACACATCGCCGCTGTAGGGGTCCACGTCAAAGCCATTGACCTCCGACGAGCCCACACGACAGCTCCACAGCAGTGAGTGGCTCCGGGCATCTACGGCGCAGACGATGCCGCGGCGCGAGCCGGCATACACCACGCCCTGATGCTCGAGCACCACACACGGCGCATGGTCATAGCCTAAGCCCAAATCCACGCTCCACAGCATATTGAAGGTGTCAGAGGTGGCATCGACAGCCACCAAGGCGCCGTCCATGGTCTTAGCATACACGCGCGAACCGTCGGCTGAGCCTCCCATTGACTCGCGATACCTCACCGAGTTGTCGCGCCAGAGGGTGGCACCGGTGCGGCGGTCTATCGCCGTCATATATCTGTCGGGAGCCACGATATACACCCTATCGGCCGTGACCACGGGCACCACATTGCCGGGGCCGAGCAAATTGGCGGGGCTGCCATTATTCCACACCCAGTTGAGCCGGCCCGTGTTGATATCCACCGAGCGCAGGTTGGTATCCCACGCGCCGAATATCACATCGCGGCCGTCAACCACGGGAGCCGCCTGGCAATAGTTGAAGATCGAGTCGTAGCTCCACACGAGCTTGGCGGTGGCGGGGTGGCGGCGCTCAAGGCGTTTGTAGCCGCCTTGAATGTAAGCATCGTCAGTGAGCAGCCCATCGGCCACGTATGGCCCCTGAGCCGAGGCATAGCGCTTGACCGGGCGCCCGGTGGCGGCATCGAGCACCTCGATAGCATCGCAGCCGGGCACCGCCACACGCTTGGCGCCTTTGAGCACTACCGGCCGCGCAAACAGCGAGGCGCCCGTGGCATGCTGCCACTCGAGCTGTGAGCTGCGCTTATTGACGGCGCGAGCCTGACCCAGCGAATTGCCGAAGAACACACGCTCCCGGTCAAAGGCCAGGCGAGTGAACACCGACGCCGAGTCGGCCCACACGCGCTCCACCACATATCCGCCGGGGAGCGCGGCGCTGACGGCCACGCTGTCGGCAGCGAGGGGCTGATGGCGCGCGCGGCGTGCCTGCCACGCATACATAGGCTCGGCCTCGCGCCCGAGGCGCTTATTGTAAATCTTGATCCAATCGCTGCTGATGTCCACGATGGCATATCCGTAGCCATCGTCCTTCATATACAGCGCGCGCGTCATTGCCGCCGGGATATCGCCGGCCACATAGCGGCGCCAGGTGTGATAATGGCCGTTGAGGTGGCCTATCACGGGATAGTCGGCAAGGAGGTTGATGTAATCTTTGTAGTTGTCGAGGTCGTCCTGCAGCGGATAGTGATTGAACGACAGCACTCGGCGCGCCGTGCCGCCCGACAAATACTCATCGAGGGTGCTGCGCAGCCAGTGCAGGTCCTCCTGCTTGATGTGGCCATCGCCCATCTTCATATAAGGGCCGCAGTTGATGCCTACTATCACCACATCGCCAAGCTGCCGCACAAAGCGGTCATTGCCCCACAGATCCACAAAGGTCTTGGTGGCCGACTGGCTCCAGGTGTCCTCATGGTTGCCCGGCAGCACGGCCAGGGGGTGACGCACGCCGTCAAGAATACTCTTCACATTAGCGAGCTCGGCATCGGAGCCTTCGTTGGTGAGGTCGCCGTTGACCACCACCAGGTCATAGGCCGAGGCATTGATTTCGGCCACCGCCTCGCGCAGCATACTGTCGGCCTCATTGCCGGGCGTCACATGGATATCGGCAAGCACCGCTAAGCGTTGGGCCAGCAGCGGCGCCGGCATCATCACGGCGCTCGCGGCGAGCATTAGGCCCGCTATCATTCGTTTCATAGATGTAATTGTGTTGGTGTTAGTGTTTTGGTAGATAGTGCTATCGCAGGTATGGATTGTAGTCCTTCTCCGCCGCGATGTTTGTGGCGGCGCCATGGCCGGCCACCACGAGTGTCTCGTCAGGCAAAGTCAGCAAGCGCCGCCGTATGCTATCCACGAGCGTGGCATAGTCGCCGCCGGGCAGGTCGGTGCGCCCTATCGAGCCGCCAAAGAGGCAGTCGCCCGAAATCACAAAGCCATAGTCGGCACAGTAATATGCCAAGCCTCCCGGCGAGTGGCCCGGCACGGCTATCACCTCCAGCTGCGTGTCTGCGATGGCAATGGTGTCGCCGTCGGCAAGCTCTCTGTCAATAGCCAACGGCTCAAAGCGACCCGGCAAACCGAACCGCCGACATTGCTCGCCCAGCGACAGCCCCAACTGAGCATCAGCGGCCGAGGCGCACACCTCAGCACCATACTTGCCGCGCAGATAGGCCGAGCCGAAGCAGTGGTCCAGGTGAAGATGTGTGTGGAGCAGCTTGAGCAGGTGCAAGCGCTCCGAGGCCACAAAGTCATCAAAGGCGCGGCGCTCACTGTCAAAAAGCATGCCCGGATCCACAACGATGGCATCGCGGCTTATGTCATCATAGAGCACTACAGTGACCTCGCCAAAAGGATTAAACTCAAATGTCTTTAGTCTCAGCATAATAGAGGAGAAATGAGGAGATAAGGGGCGGTGCACAAGCCCTCACATGGGCATATACACCACCTTCTTGGTCGTGAAAAACTCTTCGGCGAAAAACTCACCTATCGGATACTCCAGCACCGGAGTGGTGATGGAGCCGGTCTCTTCCTCGAGGTCGCCGCCCTTGAGGGCAATCAGGCCATTGGCATAGCGGTTGGCCGCTATTGACTGTCGCGCCACATTCTTGCGCACCAGGCGTGCCAGCCCGTCGAGTGGCATCACTGCGCGGCTCACCACATAGTTGTAGCGGTCATGACACTCGCCTATATCGCCATGCTGCACCGTGACATTGCGCAGCCCGATAGCATCGGCCACCGCCTGCGCCACGCGCAGCTTCTTGGCAATGCGATCCACCAAGTGAAACGAGCACTGCGGATACATTATCGCCAGAGGAATGCCGGGGAAGCCGCCGCCGCTGCCCATATCCATAAATGTGGTGCCCGGAGCCACCGACCCCAAGAAAGCCGCTATCGCCAGCGAGTGGAGCACATGGCGCTCATACAGGTTGTCGATATCCTTGCGCGATATCACATTGATTTTGGCGTTCCACTCCGGATAGAGCGAGCCCAGCGCCCGGTATTGCTCATGCTGCTCGGGCGTCAGGGCTGCAAAGTATCTGCTGATAATATCACTCATGATTAGAGCGCCAGCAGCTCCTCTACCTTTGCGCGCAGAGTGTCATCGGTCTGAGAGCCGGCCAGACGGATTGCGGTCTTCTTGCCGTCTTTGAAGAATAAGATAGTAGGTATTGACATGATGCGGTATTCCGAGGCGAGGTCGCCCTGCTCGTCGATATTGTATTTGCCGATGACCACGCGGTCGCCATACTCCTCGGCGATGCGATCTACCACGGGAGCCATAGCCACACAGGGGCCGCACCATGTGGCCCAAAAGTCTATCACTACCGGCTTGCCCGAATTGATGATGTCGTGTACGTTTTCGTCAGTAAATGTGAATGCCATGATTTTTGATTTAGTTTAGCTGTGTTATTGTTATTATTTATGTTCAGTTATTATAATTTCAATGCACGGAGGCGGCGCGCTATGTGTGCACCACAAAGTCCAGCTCCATGTCAGTGAGGTTTTCCACGAGGCGGCGCGTGATGGGGATTTTCAGCGATGACTTCATGTGCAGCCGGCGATTTGAGCGCGGATCGTAAATCACGAAATCCACCGAGCCCGGATTGTCGGCCGGCTTATCGGCTTCGGCGCCGGCCGTGGCGCTCGTCACGGCGCTGTCACAGATGGTCTTGGCGAGAATGGCCGACATCTTGTCGGCATCTACGGCTATCGTGATGCCCTTGATGAGCGAGCCTTTGATGTCCTCCAGCGGCGTGATTGACTCCACATTCATGCGCATCGTATTAGTCTTGGTGCTGAGGCTATATCTGGCTCGCACCAGTATCGCCGAGCCCTCCACGGCATAGTGGCCATACTCTCTGAGCTGGCGGTCAAAGAGCGCAAACTCTGATGACCCGGTGAAATCCTCGATGCTGACGATACGCATCAGCGAGCCGCGCTGCGTGGTGCGCTCCTTGGTGTCTGTCACGAGGCCGCCAAAGGCCACCTCGGCGCCATCCGCGGGGGTCATCTCGCCCAGGGCCTTAAGTGTGGTCAAGCCATAGTTCAGCTCCATATAGTATGGGTCAAGAGGGTGTCCTGACAGATACATACCCACCAGCTCGCGCTCGCGTTTGAGCTTATACACGGTGGGCCACGGCGGCTGGCTCATGATGCGTGGCTTGGCGCTCTCGCTGACAATCTCATCGTCAAAGCCAAAGAGCGACGTCATGCGGTCAAGGCGTATCGTCTGAAAGCGCGCGCCGTATTTGAGCAGCGCCTCCAGCGACATCGCCTCCTCGGTCACCAAATCCTCGCGCTTGATGCCGAAGCAGTCGAGAGCGCCGGCGAGAGCCAGATTTTCCATCACGCGCTTGTTGAGGGCCTGCGAGGGCACTCGCTCCATAAAGTCGTAGATATCCTTGTAAGGCTCGCCCTCCTCGCGCGCCTTGATGATAGCCTCCACCACGTTGGTGCCTATGCCCTTGATGGCCGACAAGCCGAAGCGTATGTCGCCGTGGGCGTTGACGCTGAATTTTGACATTGACTCGTTGATGTCCGGGCCGAGCACCTTGATGCCCATAGCCTTGCACTCATCCATAAAGCCGGTGAGCTTGGTGATATCGCTGAGGTTGCGGCTCAGCACCGCCGCCATGTATTCCGAGGGATAGTTGGCCTTGAGGTACGCCGTCTGAAAGGCCACCCAGCTGTAGCATGTGGCGTGGCTCTTATTGAAGGCATACGAGGCAAACTTCTCCCAATCGGCCCATATCTTCTCGAGCACCTTGGGGTCGTGGCCGTTGGCCTTGCCGCCCTCTATAAATTTAGGCTTCATCTTATCTACGATGGCCTTTTTCTTCTTACCCATAGCCTTGCGCAGGGCGTCGCTCTCGCCGCGGGTGAAGCCGGCGAGCAAGCGCGACAGCAGCATCACCTGCTCTTGATACACGGTGATGCCATAGGTATCCTTGAGATACTTCTCCATCTCGGGGATGTCATACACGATGGGCGAGCGACCATGCTTGCGCTTGATAAACTCGGGTATGTAATCCATAGGGCCGGGGCGATAGAGGGCATTCATGGCGATGAGGTCCTCAAACACCGTGGGCTGCAGCTCGCGCAGATACTTCTGCATGCCGGGCGACTCAAACTGGAATGTGCCCTTGGTGCGGCCCTCGCAGTAGAGCTTGTATGTGGCGGCGTCGTCGATAGGTATCTTCTCCATGTCGATGTCGATGCCGCGCCGATGCTTGATATTGGCCACCGCCTCCTTGATGATTGACAGCGTCTTCAGCCCCAGGAAGTCCATCTTTATCAGGCCCGTCTGCTCAATGACGCTACCCTCATACTGCGTCACTAACAGCTTTCCTTGCAGCTTGTCAGTGGCGGTGCTCACCGGCACCCAGTCGGTGACATCATCGCGGCAGATGATTACGCCGCAGGCATGCACTCCCGTATTGCGCACGTTGCCCTCCAGCTCGCGCGCATATTGCAGGGTCTCGCGCACCAGCGGGTCGGGGCTTTTCAGCTCCTGCTTGAAGTCATCGAGATACTCATAGCAGTTCTTCAGATTGAGCTTGGCTTCCTTGCCATCGACCATCGGCATGCGCTTGGGCACCAGCCCCACCAGGCGGTTGCTCTCGCGCAGGTTCAAGTTCTCCACGCGCGCCACATCTTTGATGGCTGACTTGGTGGCCATGGTGCCGTAGGTGATGATATGCGCCACATTGTTTTCGCCATATTTCTCGGTGACATAGTGGAGCACCACCTCGCGGCCATCGTCGTCAAAATCCACGTCGATATCAGGCAAGGAGATACGGTCGGGGTTGAGAAAACGCTCAAAGAGCAGGTCATACTTCAGCGGGTCAATCTGCGTTATCTCCAGGCAATAAGCCACCACCGAGCCGGCTGCCGAGCCGCGCCCGGGGCCTATGCTCACGCCCAGGCGCTCGCGCCCGGCGCGTATGAAGTCCTGCACTATCAAGAAGTAGCCGGGGAAGCCCATCGTCTTCATGACATGCAGCTCAAAATCTATGCGTTCCTTAATTTCCGGGGCCAGCGGCGTGCCATAGCGCATGGCGGCGCCGTCATAGGTAATCTTGCGCAGGTAGTCGGCCTCAAACTTTATCCTGTAGAGCTTGTCATATCCGCCGAGCTTCTTGATTTTCTTCTCGGCATCAGCCTGCGACAGCACCACATTGCCGTGCTCATCGCGCGTGAACTCGTCAAAGAGCTCTTGCTCGGTGATGCGGCTGCGATACTCGGCCTCCGTGCCAAACTCCTCGGGGATGGCATAGTTGGGCATGATGGGCTCGTGGTCTATATTATAGGGCTCCACCTTGTCGAGTATCTCCATAGTGTTGGTCACCGCCTCGGGTATGTCGGCAAAGAGCTGCGACATCTCTTCGGTGGTCTTGAACCACTCCTGCTTGGTGTAGAGCATACGATCGGCATCCGACAGATACTTGCCCGTAGAGAGGCATATCAGGCGGTCATGAGCCTCGGCATCGCTCTCGTTGGTGAAGTGCACATCGTTGGTTGCGATGATTTTGATGCCATACTTTCGGGCTATCCTTATCAGCTCAGGCTCTATGCTGCGCTGCAGCTGATAGGTGTCGTGGTTGGCGCGCGCCACGGTAGCTTTGTGGCGCTGCAGCTCTATGTAGTAGTCTTCGCCAAACACTGATTTCCACCACTCCACAGCCTTCTCGGCGCCCTCGATGTCGCCGGCTATCAGCAGCTTGGGTATCTCGCCGCCCAGACAGGCCGAAGCCACTATCAGGCCCTCGCTGTGAGCCGCGAGGTCGGCCTTATCGGTGCGCGGGTGGTAATAGTATCCCTCAGTCCAGGCGCGCGACACCAGCTTGATGAGATTGTGATAGCCGCGCTCATTCTTGGCGAGGACTATCAAGTGGCGACCCTTGTCCTTGGGAGAGCTATGGTCAAAGCGCGAATTCTCGGCCACATACATCTCACACCCCAATATCATCTTGAAAGGCTGCTGCCCCTCGGCAAGCTTGCCGTTTTTATCAGACACATAGTTGAATAGCTCCTTGATGCCATACATATTGCCATGGTCTGTAAGAGCCATACCGGGCATTCCGTCGGCTATAGCCTTATCTACCAGCGAGGGGATAGAAGCCTGGCCGTCAAGCAGCGAATATTGCGAGTGCACATGCAGATGTACAAAATTTCCCATCTCCTGTCAGTCTTTTTTTGCGATGTAATTGAGCCTTGGTTGCTTCTTTTTAACTTCGGCAAATTTACGCATTTATTCCCAAAGAGCATTGCCATCATCAAAAAAGTTTTCAACAGCTGCAGTGCATTGCATACAGCGGCTATTCTATAATTACACACGGGCGCCGGGTATCAAATCACTTCGCCTGTTTTTGCCGGCTCACCGGCGATGTTTACGCGGGTGTTTTTATCATAAAAATAATTAATGGCTCCGTTTGTGCCGCTTTTTTGTTGTACCTTTGTTAGTCGTAGTATATTTTATTTATCGCTTTCAACTATTTTATTATTTTATCACCCATTATTAACCACCCTAAATGACTGTCAATATGAAGAATTACACCGTAGATGCGCTTTATGATTTTGATGTAGTACAAGAGTATGGACCCGATGAAGAGTTTTTCCGCATTAAGATACCGGGGCACGGCGAATACAAATTGCGCAAAATAAAATTTCAGCTGGGACAACCGCTGCCCAAGACCTTAAAATGCCGCATCAAGCATATCGACAATTCCGGAGCGCCGGTGCCTATCCTCAACATACCTCAGTATGTCAATGATTTTTACCACGCCCGCTATGTCAACAATATGGACTTCCCTTTTGTTGTCACAGCCAAGGCGCGTCGCCCTTCCGAGCCTACGATGCTCGAAGATGACTACGGCATCAAATACAAGCTCTACACCTCCGACACCATGCTGGAGGTGGGGCAGCAGATACGATGCCGATTTGCCAAGCTCAGCTCTAAAGTGTTTATGCTCAAGCGCTCTGACAGCGAGCTGCGGCTGCCCGACATCAATGTTGACGACATTTACGGCCTGATAGCTCCATGCGGCGCGCTGCGCGCCTTCGTGCGCCGCCACGGCGAAGTGATGGAGGCCTTTGCCGATGCTAAGACCGAATACATGCTAAAAAATCCGCGGTGGATTATGACGGCGCTGATGGCCGTTGACCGCAACCTGCCCGAATGGTTCATCACTATCAACCCGCAACGCCACCACGCGGCGCTCAAGGCTCTGCTCGAGGGATACCGCGCCGTGCTATTGTACTTGCTCGAGGACTCGCGCTTCCTGCGCAACCTCTCGGCGGGCAACCGACGTGCCATGCAAAACAAGCTCACCGAATATGCCGACGCCGTGGAGCCTTATATGACCTCGCTGAGGATCATACGCGACAACGGCCAAGAGAAATTCATCGAGCGCCTGATGTCAAAGCTGCGCGAGTCCGGCTACATTTACCACCCCGCCAGCCAATTCTCCACTCTGATGCATATCTTCAGGCTCTCGCCCCTGTTAGTCACAAAATACCTCGGGCAGATATTCGACATCATAATGGAGTGGAAGCTCGAAACATGGTCCACCGAGCCTTTCCGCAGCGCCTTTGTAGAGCAATTTGAGATATATATACGCACCGCGCGCGAGCAGATTGACCGACTGCCGCAAGCCGAAGCTCAAGCCGAAAACGACCGCCTCGAGAAGACCATCACGGCAATAGCTCTGCAGCTGTTTATCGCCGACGGCATCAACGACGAGCGCTTTCGCTACAACCGCAACCTATTCTACCGATACATCTCGCTGCTCAGACCCGCCAAGAGCGACGACCTCCTGCGCAAGGCTTATCTCACGCTGCTCGGCCAAAACATGTCGGTGCAGGTCAACTATGACGACATAAAAGAGCCTATGATGCTCATGACTCGCGCCACCGTGATGCCCGGCAACATAGACCCCGACATCAAGAAGACATACGTATGCCCTGACACCGGTGTGATGATTTCGGCCGACAACGACAGCATTGCGCTGCGCCGCACCGACGAGCGATGCTCAACTCCCGCCATCCCGGCTTCGCTGATGCCGTGGCTATCTCCCCAAGTCTATCTCGACCACATCACCCAGCTGTCCGGCTCAAAGCTGAAAAACTTTGAGGCACACCACCAGCTGTGGCGACAGATTGAGGCCTCGCTCCTCGAGAAGCGCATCGCTCCATCCAAAGAGCCGGCTGAGCAGCGCGTGGCAAGCGTTGGCGACTATGTGTATATCGTCATCGGCGACATCGTCGGCGACACCGCAGGCGCAAATCCCCTGTTCAGATGCCGCATCGACGACCCAGACTTCGTATCGGCCGAAGGAGTGCTCCGTCGCGACGAAATCATAGGCTACAACATCAGCTCGGTGTCTTCATCTACATTCACTGACGGTGACGGCACTCCGCTCCACTTCCATGCCCTTATCATAGGCATCGATGACAACGGCCTATACAACTTCTCGCTGCGCGAGGAGGTCAAGGCGGTAATCACCGAGCTCTTTGACTACAGCAGCACATACACCGCCGTCATTGCCGGGCAGATGGGCTCCACTCATTATAGCGCCATCAGCAGCGTGGGCGTAGGTGTGATTCTCGCCCGCGACAAAGGCACCACATACCCCAACGGCTCCATTGTAAACTTCCGTGTGCTCGATATCCAGCCCTCTAAAGTGCAAGTCCACGGCACCATCACCGAGCTGTGCGATGACCCCGGCATCAAGGTTGACAAAGACTTGGCGTTTAACAACATCGTGCACGCCATCAGCTATATCCCCGACGATGACGACGACAGCTCTGACTCTGACACCAACTACATCGACGATGAAGACAGCTCTCTCTCGGCCGACGACATCAACGAAATCATTGAGATATTCAAATTCAAAGCATTGGCGGCCAAGGAGATTCTCCTCGCATACGACTACCTGCTGTTTGCTCGGCTCTTGGCGCTGTCTATCAACGACCAAGCCACAGCTCGGCTCCTCGACGTGCAAGCCGGATTGCTGCGCCTGCACCAATTCTATGCCGCCAACAGCCGCATCGATGCCGACGACCTCGAGCAATACAGCGATCTTATCGCAGGCCAGCCCCTGCTCGAGCTGATGTACAAGCGCCTGCAGATAGTATCGCGGCTGGGCGACACATCGTTCAACGATGAGCTGTGGCATATCATTAAAAACGCTCGCAACAACCTCGAGGTCACACTCGCCCGACTCGTGCTTTCATACAATATGGTCACCGGCGACACCACCGACGACTCCAACGTGGCCAAAGGTATTAAAGCCAAGATAGCTTCGCTCCTGGGAGTCAACAACGAGACCAAACGCCTCAAATACTACGGCTCCGAGACGCAATATGTCGAGTTCAAAAGCAGCCTCGTATTCACTGCGCGACGCTTCGCCAACGAGAAAATCGAGCCCAACCCCGAAGGTCAGCAGTTTGTAATCCTAAAGATCATCGCCGGATTTCTCAACTCTACCGGTGGCACGCTTTACATCGGCGTCAACGACCAGCACTATGAAGCCGGATTTCACGATGACCTCGAATACTACAAAAACCGCAAGGCCGTCATCGACTCTTATAAGTTTGACATGAAGACGGTCGATAACCTCTGTGTGTTCCTCGAGAACCTCGTGAGGATACGCTTCGACCTCAATGTGGCACGGCTGGTGGAGATAGCCCCCGACGATGATGCCGACAAAGACGTCATCGTGGTCAAAGTAAAGCCCAGCATCACTCCGGTATTCCTTGACGACAAGCTCTATGAGCGCCAAAGCACATCCACGGTGATGCTCGTCGGCGAAAAACGATACGACTTCATAGAGATGCGACGCGCACAAGAGGCTATCCGTCGCGCCGAGCTCGGTCTCCCATCATCTGACGAGCGAAAGGCCAACCTCGAGGCCTATGCCGCCGCCTATGCCGAGTCTGTATCAAAAGGCCCCGTGGCTAAAAACTCGGCGATAGCGGTCGCGGAAAACTCTATGGCGCTTGCCGCCATAGAGCCCGCAATTGCCACATCGGCATGGAAGCACCAAATCTTGCACTCCTACGATGACGGCTTTGAGCAGCCCGCCGGATACATATACTTTATGCACGACGGCTCGATGATTTACTCTGACTCTGACATCTACATCGACATGGAGCCGGGATGCGACCTAACACTCACCATCAAAGACAGCGAGTGCGACGGCGCATTCCTCATCATCGCATACCCCGATGCCAAGGCCTTAAAAGTGCCCATCATTGAAATACTCAAGAAGGCCACCAACAAGCCTTTTGCATACTACAACGATGTGCAGCCCGCTTTTGCCGCCATCGCCGGCGCTGACGACTGCCTGCTGACTGTCGTGTATGACAACAACGATGGCCTCTGGCAGCGAGCCACTCCCGTAGCCCTCCTCGAGGCGGCTCACGTCAACTCGCAGCCAAAGCGCTTTATCGACGCTCCCGGCCTCGCCGGCATCGTGCTATATGACATCATCGATGCCTCGGCGCGCGACGAGTTCAAAGGCTCGCTGACTTCTGACATTAGCCAGCGACAGTTAGGCTACACCATGCACTGCCGACGCAACAGCGCCGAGGCCAACGACAAATTCAAGCAGCTCATCTCTATGGCAGCTCAAAAACAGCACTGACACCAATGGCAAGCACCACCCTTCACCCGCTATTCTCGATAATCACCGTCACATACAACGCCGCCGCCACGGTGCAGCGCACCATCGACAGCGTCGCCTCTCAGTCATGCCGCCTCTACGAGCACCTGATTATCGATGGCGCGTCATCTGACGCCACTCTCTCCATCGTCAAAGAAGCCATGACGCGCAACCCTCTCATAGCGCTGATCTCCGAGCCTGACAAAGGCCTCTATGACGCCATGAACAAGGGCATCGGCCTCGCCAAAGGCGACTACATCATCTTCCTAAACGCCGGCGACAAGTTTCATAGCACCGACACCCTGCAGATAATCGCCGACACGATCCTCGCCAACGACTACCCCGGCATCGTATATGGCCAAACCGACATCGTAGATGACAAGGGAGCCTTTCTCAGGCCGCGCCACCTTACCGCCCCCCGACAGCTGTCGGTCAAAAGCTTTGCCAACGGCATGGTAGTGTGCCACCAAGCTTTTGTGGTGCTGAGGCGCGTGGCCGGATACTACGACCTCAATTACCGATACTCGGCCGACTATGAGTGGTGTATCCGCTGCCTGCTGCGCTCGCGACGCAACAGCTACATCGATGCCGTCACCATTGACTACCTCTCTGAGGGGCTCACAACGGCCAACCACCGCGCCTCGCTTATGGAGCGCTTTAAGATTATGAGCCGATACTACGGCTTTTGGCCTACACTCGCGCGCCACATCAAATTCTTTATCAGAAACGCCAAGCGCAAGCATTAGACAATCACCACCCCATCCTCATCTCTCACGCACACTCTATTATGTATATCCACAATATCACCTTCTCAGTAGAGAACGCCCTCGCCGACGAGTTCATCACATTCATCAACGATGATTTCATTCCCGCGTCGCTCGAGTGCGCCGGCATAGGCAAGCCGCAATTGGCGCGTGTCTTGCACCAAGTCGATGACAAAACCACTAACTATGCCCTGCAGTTTGCCGCCGACAGCGTTGACGACATCAACTGCTGGTATGAGGACCGCGGGGCCGCCCTCTTCAGCAAAATCATGGAGCGGTGGCCCGAACGCATTCTATTCTTCCAAACAGCCCTGCAAGTGATGTCATGACCTCGGCCTCCAACAGCGCTGACACGCGACCCTTCAGCCGCATTATCATAGGCATTGACCCCGGCACCAACGTCATGGGCTACGGCATCATCGGCGTTGATGCGCGCTCCAAGCCACAAATGATAGCTATGGGCGTGCTCACTCTCGACAAGTTTGAGACTCACTACCTGAGGCTGCGCCGCATCCACGAGCGCGTGCTCTCGCTCGTGGAGCAATATCTGCCCGACGAGATGGCCATCGAAGCCCCTTTCTTCGGCAAAAACGTGCAATCAATGCTCAAGCTCGGGCGAGCACAAGGCGTGGCTATGGCGGCTGCGCTCATCCGCGATGTGCCCATCACCGAGTATGAGCCGCGTAAGATCAAAATGGCCATCACCGGCAATGGCGCCGCTTCTAAGGAGCAGGTGCGCGAAATGCTCAAGCGACTCCTCGCCATCCCCGACGAGAGCATCTTGCCGCAGCTCGACGCCACCGACGCCCTCGCTGCCGCCCTATGCCACTTCTACGAGTCGCAACGGCCGCGCTCATCGGCTACGGCATGCAAGTCGTGGAAGGAGTTTATCGACAAAAATCCCTCTAAAGTCAAGCGCTGACTGCTCTGCGCCGACCACGGCACACTCGGCTCAGCACATAGAGCAGCGCCACTGTGGCAACGACGCTCACCACGGCCCACACCGCCGTATCGCCCGTGCCTACGCTCTCCAGCGACGAGCCCTCGCCGGCCAGGCGAGCATTAAGCACGTACAGCGTATTGTTGAGCGCATGGATGATGATAGGCAGCCACACCGTGCCCGACCACACCAGCAGATAGCCGAAATACACACCAAGCAACATACGCGGCACAAAACCGTAAAACTGCATGTGTATCAGCGAAAAGACGATGCCCACGACCCACACCGCCACGTGCACATTCACACGCCCCGTGACAAGCAACCGCTGTAACGCGCCGCGGAAAAACAGCTCCTCGGCAAAGCCCGCAGCCACGCCCATCACAAACACCGCCACTATTATATCACCCACGCCGCCATGGCCCTGTATCACCGACAGCGCTGCCGCAGCGCTCTGCTCCATCTCGAGCATCGCCGCGGCGAGGCCTTCGGGCAGCGGCAGCGCCTCGTTCCACGCTATCACGGCATTCATCGCCGGCGTGGAGACCACCAGAGTCACGGCAGCAAGCACCGCCATGAGGCTCAGCCTACGCGGCGACGCCACGCGCAGCCCCAACAAATCAGCCGGCCGCCGCGTCACCAGCAGAGCCGTCGCTATCGCCGGCATTATCAGCAGCAGCACATCTTGCAGTATCGCCGCAATGCGCATCGCCGGCGTAGAGTCGCCCCCGAATTTCAGCGTTATCAGATATGCCACCACCGTGGTCAGGAAAAACCCTACTATCGTGATGCAGCCAAAGATGGCCAGACGCTTGGGCAGCGTCAGTGCGAGCTTGATGTCAGTCGTCGTCATATACTTATATATCTTTTTATTATTCTCGCAAAGGTAGGCATTTTTTTTGAAAACCAAGCGCTACGGGCTGCACATATAGGCATATTCCTACAAATGATGTGGCAGCCGATAGCACACCGCCGTGAGGCCATTTCGTCGGTTTTTATTGGCAAATTGGCCGATTTGTTAGGTTTATACCTGAAAATGTCGTAACTTTGCGCAAAATTGGGTTGCAGTTATTACGCTGATAGCCTACACTATCCACCATTATGATGTCATTTCATTTCTATAGATTTCGACGCGCCTTGACACTGGCTGTCGCGATGATTACGACGGGTGCTGCCGCCGTGTCCGCTCAAGAGCAATTCTCGCGCGACATCCACCAGATATCCTTTATCCCTAAGGGGCAATGGATTACAGGCATCTCCGTCTCCTACTCCCAATCCACACAAAACAACTACAAGTTTCTCATCATCGAGAACCTCAACGGCGACACTTACTCCTTCAACGTAAGCCCGATGGCGCTATACTGCTTCAAGGACAACCTCGCCGCAGGTGCCCGCCTGGGCTATTCTCGCTCACGCACCCGCCTCGACAAGGCCGATGTCATCCTCGACTCCGAGACCGAGTACAATGTTGACAATCTCTACTCAATAAGCCATAACTACTACGCAACCGCCGCCTTCCGGCAATACCTCAACCTCGGCAACAACACCCGCTTCGGCCTTTTCAACGAGGTGCAGATACAAGTCGGCGGAGGCCAATCCAAGCTATGCAACGGCTCCGGCGACGACCTCACCGGCACTTACGCCAAAAATGTCAACTTCAGCGTGGGCCTTTCGCCGGGCCTCGTGGTTTTCCTCAGCAACTACTCGGCCCTCGAGGTCAATGTGGGAGTGCTCGGCTTTGACTACTCCAAGACCAAATCCACCACCGACCAAATATACGTCTCGGAGCGCAACGTCAAGTCGGCCAACTTCAGAATTAATCTCTTCTCAATTTCTTTTGGCGTCGCCTTTTACTTATGATGCATACGATGAAACCTCTCTATACCCTTCTTTCCATCATAGCGGCGATGCTGCTCTGCTCCGCCTCATTGAGCGCTCAATCCGTGGTAAAAAAGATTGATGCGCCTCACCACTCTGACCTCGACGAGCGTGTCATCGTGGGCAAAGACACCGTCAGCATCGTCATTCCCGAGCCAAACTTCGGCCGTTATGACCGCGGTCTGTTCAACTACCTGTTTATCCCTAAAGGAAAATGGGGCTTCGGCCTCACTGCCTCTTACGGCGAGCTCAACACCGACGATGAGAGAATTCTATCATACCTCACCGACGTCGATTTCAAAGGCAAGATGTACTCCATAAAGCCTTCGGTCACTTACTTCATTCGCAGCAACCAATCGGTGGGCCTCGAGTTTAACTACACGCGCGGCGTGGCCGACCTGGCCAACCTATCGCTCGACTTTGACGACGACATCAACTTCAAGCTCAAGGACGTCAGCTACTACACCCAATCCACCTCGGTGTCGGTGTTCTACCGCAACTACATCGGCCTGAGCAAGTCGCGCCGCTTCGCCGTGTTCAACGAGGTGGCCGCCAGCGTTGGCAGCGGCTCTTCGCGCTTCAAGCGTCTCTACGACGGCCGGCCAAAGGACACGCGCACCGTTATCACAAAGGGTGCCATCAACTTCAGCCCCGGTGTCTGCGTCTTCATTCAGGAGTTTGTCTCGTTCAATGTGTCGTTCGGCGTCTTCGGCCTCAAATTCCAGCGCGAGCACCAGACCACCGACGGCGTCGATGAAGGCACGCGCTTCTCCTCCGGAGCCAACTTCAAATTCAACGTATTCAACATCAACTTCGGCCTGATGGTGGTTATATAATCTACTCTTTCACATGATGAGACGCATTTCACGATTTGCCGTTCCCGCCGCTTTGGCCGCCATGATAGCGGTCTTGGCCACGGCCTGCATCGAAAACAATATACCCTACCCTCGCATTCAAGCCAACTTCCTCACCTTTGCCGTGGAGGGTAGCGATGGCGACGCCGTAATCGATTCGGCCACGCGCAACATACGCATCAAATTCCCCGAAACAGCCAACCTCGCCGACGTCACCGTCACTTCTTACACCGTGACGCCGGGAGCTTCGCTCGTCGGCGAGCAACTCACAAAGCTCAACCTCGAGACGCCGCAGCGCGTGGTCCTACGGCTCTATCAAGACTATGATTGGACCATCTCGGCATCACAAGACATCGAGCGACACTTCACATTCGACGGCCAGATAGGCACCGCCACCATCGATGAGCCCGGCAAGCGCGTCGTGGCTTACATCTCTGACAAGTTTGACATCTCACAGGTGCACGTCACAGCGATAAAGCTCGGCGCCGAAGGCTCCACCATGGACCCCGACCTCAACGACGCCACGGCCGACTTCTCGGCCCCTCTCACCGTCAACGTCACAACTCACGGCGTGACTTCGCGTTGGACCATATACCTCCAGCCTTCTGAGGCGAGCGTATCTACATCTTCAGCCGACGCATGGTCAAGAGTGGCATTCGTATATGGCGACGCCGAGGCCGGACACGACAACGGCGTGGAATACCGCCTCAAAGGTGCCGAAGAGTGGTCGCGTGTGCCCGCCGAATGGATTACCCACAATGGCGGCTCATTTGTGGCGCGCATCATTCACCTATCACCCGAGACCACATACGAGGTGCGCGCCTACAGCGATGACGAGTACGGCCAAGCCCTCGAAATCACCACCGACCCCGAGCGGCAAGTCGTAGGCAGCGACTTTGACAACTGGTGGCTCGACGGCAAGGTGTGGAACCCCTGGGTACAAGGCGAAACGCAGTACTGGGACACCGGCAACAAGGGCGCAACCACGCTCGGCGGCTCCAACACCATCCCCACTGACGACACCGCCACCGGCTCCGGCAAGGCCGCCAAGCTTCAGACGCAATTTGTGGGCATCGGTGCACTCGGTAAGCTCGCCGCCGGAAACATCTTCTACGGATACTATGTGCGCACCGACGGCACAAACGGCATCCTCAGCTTCGGCCGCGACTTCAACCTACGCCCCACCAAGGTGCGTGGTTACTACAAATACCAGACCGCACCGATAAGCCACTCCAACAGCACATTCGAGTATCTCAAAGGACAGCCCGACACCTGCATCGTATGGTGCGCACTGATTGACCAGGACACCCCCTTCGAGATACGCACAAATCCAAAAAACCAGCAGCTTTTCAACGAAAACGGCTCTTACGTCGTGGCTTACGGCAAGATTGAGCAGGGCAACAACGTCAACTCTTACACCCCATTCGAGTTCGAGCTTAAATACACATCAACCTCCCGAGTGCCCAAATTCCTGCTAATCACCGCCTCCGCAAGCAAATACGGCGACTACTTCACCGGCGGCGACGGAGCAATTCTATGGCTCGACAACATCGAATTGGAATACGACTATTAGCCCCACCCCCCCCATCGCCGCTGCCCCACTCCTCAGTATGGATATCATTCCCGACTATCAATCACATTAATATATGTCTCTATCAAGTATTTCACGATATACCATCTTAGCATTGACCGCCTTCAGCGGTCTTTGCTGCTTTACGGCCTATGCGGCCGACGACGCCGAGCCTAAGGCGCTCGAGTTCTCGCCGGCATTCAAGTTTCACGGCACTCTGCGAGGCCGATACGAGGTGCTCACCGACAATGGCGACGGCCGTTTTATGGTGCGCAACGCCCGCCTCTCGCTCGGCGGCGATGTGGCCCCGTGGATTTCTTACTTCACTCAAATCGACTTCAGCGACAACGCCACAATCAAATTCCTCGACGGATACGTCACCCTCAAGCCCTCCAAAATCCTCGACATCGTGGTCGGACAGAGCCGCGTTTCTTTCAGCAACGAATCATTCCTCTTGCCACACAATTATATCTTTGCCAACCGCTCATTCGTCAGCAAAGACCTCGGCAGCAAACGTCGCCCGGGCGTCAAGGCGCGCATCCGCCCTCTCTGCCACGGCGCCAACATCCTCGCCATCGAGGCTACCATCGCCAACAGCGGCGCTCACGGAGCTTCCGGATGGAGCAACCACTACACCTACGCCGCGCGCGCCACACTCAACAAAGCTTTCACCGGCGCCGACAACAAATTAACAGCCGAAGTAGGCTTCCAGTCAATACACCCCGACATCGTGCGCATCAACTGCTTCGATGCAGCGCTAGAGTGGAAATACGCCGACCTCCGCACAAAAGCCGAAGTGTCGCAATGGCGATACGGCCACGATGCTCACCCCGCCGCCACCGCCTACCTCATCGAGGCCGACTATGGCCACAACCTCAATTCCATCATCATCAACCGCGTCTCCGCACAGGCGCGCTTTGATGCCCTCAGCGACTTCTCTACCGGCGTGGCCGACGACTGCGGCGCACTCGTCACCGACAAATGCGCGCGCAAGCGCATCACCGTCGGTGCCACTGCCGGAAATATCAACAAATATTGCCACACCGACCTGCGCCTCAACTACGAGCACTACCTATACCACGACGGCGACATCTTCGCCCCCGCCGATGGCAGCAAAGTCACCGTAGAGCTCGTGGTGCACTTCTGACCGCGCCGCAGCGGGCTCAGCACCCCAGCAAGTCGCGCGTGATATCCAGCGCCGCCCTGATATCCTCGTCACTCACCGCGCGGCCCGGCACAGGCTTGCCCACTCCGGCCAGCAAGGTGAAGTTCTTGGTGTTCAGGTCATCATTCTTCTTATCATGGCTCATGAGCTCCAACAGCCGCGGATAGTCATCACACGTAATCTCCGGAGCTCCATAATGCTCGCGCACATACGCAGCCACAGCGTGAAGCACATCACTCGGGAAGCCCAACAGCAGCTTCGACAGCACAAGAGCAGCCACAAGGCCCCACGCCACGGCGTAGCCATGAGCCACCGGCGACCGGCGCTCCAGAGCATAAGCCTCCAAGGCATGACCCACCGTGTGGCCCAAATTCAGAGCGCGACGCGCACCATGGTCGGTGAAGTCCTTCTCCACGATGGCGCTCTTCACCGCCACATTGCGCTCTATCAGCGACAGCAGCTCGGCATCAGCAGCCGCCGGCTGCCAACCCGATATGTCAAAGCTCAGCAGGCGGCCAAGCATCTCAGCGTCGTCAAGCAGCCCGTGCTTGAGCATCTCGGCATAGCCCGAACGCAGCTGGCTATTGTGCAACGTCTTGAAAAAACACGTCGAGAGCACCACCGCCCGCGGCTCGCTGAACACGCCTATCTCATTCTTAAGCCCATTATAGTTAAAGCCGGTCTTGCCGCCTACCGACGCATCTACAGCGCACAGCAGCGTCGTTGCCACATTGATGCAGTCAATGCCGCGCTTATACGTCGCCGCGGCAAAGCCACCCATGTCAGTCACTACGCCGCCGCCCACACATATCAGTGCCGACGACCGCGTGGCCCCGCCGCTGCTCAGCGCCCGCCAGATAGTCTCAACGCCCTGCAGCGTCTTCGACGCCTCGCCCGACAGGATTTTTATCACCGGCGCTGCGCTCACGGCCTTGCTCGTGGCGCGCAGATGTGGCAGCACAAACTGCTCCGTGTTGACATCTACCAGCACATACACGCTGCTGTACCGATTATGGCTAACCAGGGCATCTATCGTGGTGCCCACCTCATTTGTAAAGATAAGTTCCGGTTTCATAGTAGTCTCTTGTAACAAATTAAGCT
Source organism: Muribaculaceae bacterium (assembly GCA_051871765.1). Lineage (GTDB taxonomy): Bacteria > Bacteroidota > Bacteroidia > Bacteroidales > Muribaculaceae > CAG-873. The sequence continues at coordinate 20,641 of JBJEDF010000019.1, read as the reverse complement.
GATAATAGGTGAATCGTTTTACAATCTTTTTTCCTTTCTTATCTGCAAAGATACAAAAAATATGCCAAACTCCGAAATCCCCGCCATAATTCCACCACCACGCCCCGGCACCCCTCTCAACTTCAATCATCCACATCCCGGCCACCTCCCTAAAAAAATCACTAAAAAATCGCACACTTTCACGCACTTTTCCAAGATTTTTTTCGTAACTTCGCAGTCAATACTCCCGGCGCAAATGACCGCCACAAGCCTCGCCGCCCTTTCGCATTTTGGCGTGTCATTCAATGGTATTGCGAACAAAAAACCGATGAATAATAACTGGACCCACGAAGAAACGATTATAGCCTTCAACCTTTACTGCAAAATACCATTTAAGTGCAGTAAGAAGACGCATCCGATGGTGATGAAATACGCCCACATCATCGGCCGCTCGCCCAGTGCCCTAAATATGAAAATCGGAAATATCGGCAGGCTTGACCCTGACTTGAAACGGCAGGGCATCAGTGGGCTTACTCATGGCGCCAAAGAGGAGCTGGCGGTGTGGAATGAATTTTATCGCGACCCCGAGCGACTCGCCTTCGAGAGCGAACGGCTCATTGCTAAATTCGCCGGCAAAGCAATAGAAGACTCTTCGGATATTTCGCTCAAAGGCCTACCGCCGGGCGAAGAACGCGAAGCCGTAATAAAGCAGCGCGTCAATCAATCATTCTTCCGCGCTGCCGTGACATCTTCATATAATTTCAGGTGCTGCATCTCTGGCATACAAAACGAGAAGATCGTCGAAGCCTGCCATATTGTTGAGTGGTCGCAAGACGTGGCTAACCGCACTAATCCTCATAATGGCTTGTGTCTGAACCCATTTTTCCACAAGGCCTACGATAATTTGCTGGTCTCTATTACTCCCAACTTAGATATCGTGATCGCAGATAGCCTGATCGAGAATACCGACAGCATTGCCACTCGCGACTATCTATCGCAACTTAACGGCTCGAAAATCACCCTGCCCGACAGATTTCCACCTCAAAAAGACCTCCTCGCTATCCACCACGACAAATACTTGCAATCACTATGATTGAATATATCAAAAATATTTTGACCAATAGTAAGAATAGTGATAAGCTGGCTGATTTCTTTTATCCGCTATATATGATTTTATACAATGCAAAATTTGTATATAACGTGGATTTAAGTAAAAGGAGTGTTGAGTTTACTACCTTAGATGGTTCTCCTATATTACGCCTTCCAGCTTCGGCCTTTTATGAAGCACTCATTGTACTGCTTGAAGATCATCAGCAGTGTGATAAAGTCGAAACCGCAAACAATTTCATTAGCAAAATATTAAGCTTTAACAAGGCTCAAATTAGCGAGCCTTGCTTAGCGAAAGTATTATGGATAGACTGCTACAATAGCTCTCTTGAACGCGAATCCACCACAGTCTGCGCCAGTGGAGATAATACTAACTTCATTTTTGAAGTCACGGGAAATATGGACGATGAAAAGATGGAGCAGTTCAATAATTTATTCAAAGAAACACAACGCAAAGGTGCAACGTGCTATGATATTGCTACGGCCGACCGTATGCAATATCTCCACCAAATAGGTTGCGATATTCAATTCGTGGGAGCTGCAAAAAATGATGCAAGAACCAACCTGGTGAAATGCGGTGGTATGGAGATGCCCGCTATCATCGGTGGTATGCTCAAAAAGTATTATTTTGAAAATCTGTCCGGCCCAACATCTGTTGAAGATTGCATTGACTACCTTGCAGAAAACGATATCGCCGGCTACGGTTTTGACGACCTGAAAGACACGTATCGCGCTAAAATTGCTCACTTCCTTTTGTGCACATTTACAGGTATGCGACTCGGCGCTCCTTGGAATGGCAGACAAGAAGTTAACGGCGGTTATATCGTGGTCAAAAACAATGGCGATGTAGTTGCTTTTCACTCTACAATTGCCGACGAGTTCAAAGATTTCCTTGTGGCAAAAATGCGTATGGAGAGCCCTTCTCACAGCCGCCACAAAGATATGCTTATCTACAAAGACGGCGACAGCTATTTCTTGAAGCTCGCCCTGCAACTGCGTTTCACGCTAAACAGATAATCCCTATTGTCGGATACATTTGCTTTTCGGGTGGCAATGTGTCTTATATTAATTACTAAACAGAGCGTTGGCGGCGGTGACTTCTCCGGCCAAGCCGAGCCAATGTGTTAAAATTACGAAACAAGCGAGGCCGTTCCGCGAGAAAATGTTACATTTGTACCGCAATTCTCATATGCGTAAATAATGTGTGGTGCCGCTGCGTGCCTTCCGTCGGCCTTAGCATTCGCCACATCCCTTATTAGCAAATAGTTAACGATATTACAAATACACTTTTGTTATTACTACTCATCGGCCATGAAAACAAAGCCTGATTTAAGTTTCTGGAAACTTTGGAACCTCTCATTCGGTTTCTTTGGCGTACAAATTGCCTATGCGCTGCAGAGCTCTCAAGTGAGCCGCATTTTCTCCACCATAGGGGCTGACCCCCACGACCTTAGCTACTTCTGGATCCTGCCTCCTCTGATGGGCCTAATCGTGCAGCCCATCGTAGGCAAAGCCAGCGACAACACCTGGACTCGCCTGGGCCGACGTCTCCCATACCTCGTCGTAGGAGCTCTCGTGGCAATAATCGTGATGTGCTTCCTTCCCAACGCCGGCTCGCTCGGCCTCGGTGTATCATCGGCTATCATCTTCGGTTTGATCATGCTCATGTTTCTCGACACCTCCATCAACATGGCCATGCAGCCATTCAAAATGCTCGTCGGAGACTTCGTCAACGAGAAGCAGAAAGGCCTCGCTTACTCCATTCAGTCATTCCTCTGCAACGCCGGCTCTGTAGTCGGATACATCGCTCCTTTTGTCCTCGCCGCTTTCCTCAGCAACACCGCCCCCGCCGGTGAGGTGCCACCAACTGTCACATGGGCTTTCTATATCGGCGCAGCTGTGCTCCTGCTTTGCGTAATATACACCCTCGCAAAGGTCAAGGAGATGCCGCCTCACGAATATGCCGAGTACCACGGCATTGCCCAAGACAGCGCTGACGCCAAGGCCCCCAAGCCCGGCATGGTAGAGCTCCTCATGAAAGCGCCCAAGGTATTCTGGACCGTGGGTCTCGTGCAATTCTTCTGCTGGGCCGCTTTCCTATATATGTGGACTTACTCAACCGACGCCGTAGCATCGCAGGCCTTCAATGCCACATCTATCAATCAAGTCACCGGCATCACCATCAACGGCGAGCAATACGATGACAAATACCTCTTCAACGACGACCACATCGTCATCGACAACGGCCGCCTCGCTATCGCCGGCATCGAGATCGACGGCGAATTTGCACAGCCTCGCAACGTCAGCGTCAACGGCGACACCGTCATCTGCAATGGCGCCATCACCACCATCGACGGCGTTGAGAAGGTAAGCCCCCTCAGCGGTGAACTCGCTAAGCCCGGCGACATCGTCAACATTGACGGCGTCGAACTCACAGTCACAAACAAAGCCGTCACCATCGCCGAATACCAATTCATCAAAGCCGGCGACACTCTCACTCTCGCTCACATTGCCAAGAAAAACGATGCCACCGGCGAATACACCCTCGAGCAGACCGAGCAGCTACCCGCCGTAACCAACCCCGAAGCCCTGCAGCTCAACTACAAGACCGTGCTCAACCCCGCCACTAAGGCCTACCAAGACGCCGGCGACTGGAACGGTAACCTCCTCGCCATACAAGCCATCGCCGCCGTGCTCTGGGCAATCGCCCTCGCCTGGTTCCGCAACCGCAAGCTCGGCTACTCACTAAGCCTCCTCATCGGCGCCGTGGGCTTCATCTCGGTATTCTTCATCACCAACAAATACCTCCTCGGCGTAAGCTACGCCCTGATGGGATGCGCCTGGGCCGCCATGCTATCCATGCCATTCACAATCCTCACAAACGCCCTCTCCGGCGGCAACATCGGCACATACCTCGGCCTCTTCAACTGCACCATCTGCCTGCCGCAGATCATCGCAGCCCTATGCGGTGGCGCTATACTCCACTGCTTCCCAATCGGTGAAAACGGAGCCCCGCAGACTGTGTTCATGCTCATGGTTTCCGGCTTCTTGCTCCTATGCGGTGCCGCTGCCGTATGGATCATCAAAGAGACATTCGGCTCGCAGCAAGCCGCGCCCGACGCTGCTCAATAACCCGACATCACCACATCTAATCTCAACGAATGGAGTCAATCCGTCAACTCTACAAGATAGGATGCGGCCCTTCGAGCTCCCACACAATGGGGCCTCGAAAGGCCGCCCTCATTTTCGGCTCGCGTCACCCCGGAGCCTCCCGCTTCAAAGTCACGCTCTACGGCTCTCTCGCAGCCACCGGCCGAGGGCACCTCACCGACATTGCCATCATCGATGCCCTGAGCTCTATCGGCCCCACCGACATCGAGTGGCGGCCCGACACAGTGCTCCCCTTTCACACCAACGGCATGACATTCTCGGCTATCGACGCCGGAGGCAACGCCTTGGGCGACCCATGGACCGTATATTCAATCGGCGGAGGCGACATCGTTGAGCAAGGTCAGCCACGCTCCGCCGCCGTCTCGATCTATCCCCTCTCAAAAATCAAAGACATACAGCAATGGTGCGAAGAGTCCGGACGCTCTTACTGGGAATACGTTGACATCCACGAAGGACACTCCATCTGGGCATACCTCGCCGAGGTATGGCGCGTCATGAAAGAAGCCGTAGAGCGAGGCATCGAAGCCGAAGGAGTGCTCCCCGGTGGCCTCGGAGTCCGACGAAAGGCCGTCAGCTACTACGTCCACGCCGCCGGATACAACAGCTCGCTCAAAAGCCGAGGCCTCGTATATGCCTACGCCCTCGCCGTTAGCGAAGAAAACGCCGCCGGCGGTCGCATCGTCACAGCTCCCACATGCGGCTCCTGCGGCATCGTACCCGCCGTTCTCTACCACCTCCACACATCCAAAGGCTTCAGCGAGCAGCGCATCCTCCGTGCCCTCGCCACAGCCGGCCTCTTCGGCAACGTAGTCAAGCACAACGCCTCCGTATCCGGCGCCGAGGTGGGTTGCCAAGGCGAGGTAGGAGTGGCTTGCGCCATGGCCGCCGCGGCCGCCTCGCAGCTCTTTGGCGGCACTCCCGCACAAATAGAATACTCCGCCGAGATGGGCCTCGAGCACCACTTAGGCCTAACATGCGACCCCGTATGCGGACTCGTCCAGATACCCTGCATCGAGCGAAACGCATACGCCGCCGCCCGCGCCCTCGACGCCAACCTCTATGCCGCTTTCTCCGATGGCCGTCACTCTGTCTCCTTTGACCGCATCGTCGAGGTCATGAAGCAGACCGGCCACGACATCCCTTCGCTCTACAAAGAGACAGCCCAAGGAGGCCTCGCAGCCATCAAATAACCGCCTCGCCGCCTCTTTAGCGCCCAAATTTGGCAGTTGGCGATAATTTTTGTAATTTTGTAGGCTAATATAGGTACTCACTCATGAAACATATACGCAACTTCTGCATCATCGCCCATATTGACCACGGCAAATCCACGCTCGCTGACCGCCTGCTGGAATACACTCACACCATTGCCGAGAAGGATATGGAGGCGCAGGTGCTCGACGATATGGATCTCGAGCGCGAGCGTGGCATCACCATTAAGAGCCACGCCATTCAGATGCAGTATGCCCTCGACGGCCAAGATTACACCCTCAACCTAATCGACACCCCGGGGCACGTCGATTTCTCCTACGAGGTGTCGCGCTCAATTGCCGCTTGCGAGGGCGCGCTGCTCATCGTTGATGCCTCCCAAGGAATTCAGGCCCAGACTATCTCAAACCTCTATATGGCCATCGACAATGACTTGGAGATTATACCCGTAATCAACAAGATTGACCTCGACTCTGCAAAGCCCGAAGAGGTGGAAGACCAAATCATTGAGCTGATAGGATGTGACCGCTCCGACATCATTCGTGCCAGCGGCAAGACCGGACAAGGCATCCCCGAGGTCCTCCGAGCCATCGTAGAGCGCATCCCCGCCCCGGTAGGCGACCCCGACGCTCCGCTTCAGGCCCTCATCTTCGACTCCGTATTTAACCCCTTCAGAGGCATCATTGCTTACTTCAAAATCGAAAACGGCACGATCCGAAAAAACGACTTCGTCAAGTTTGTAGCCACCGGCAAGCAGTACAATGCCGACGAAATCGGTGTCCTGAAGCTCGACATGTCGCCCCGCGACACCCTCTCAGCCGGAAACGTGGGCTACATCATCTCAGGCATCAAGACCTCGCGCGAAGTCAAGGTCGGCGACACCATCACACATGTCGCGCAGCCCTGCGAGGCCGCTATCAAGGGATTTGAGGAGGTCAAGCCAATGGTCTTTGCCGGTGTATATCCCATTGAGACCGAAGACTTTGAAAACCTACGCGCATCGCTCGAGAAGCTTCAGCTCAACGATGCCTCGCTGACATTCACCCCCGAGTCATCGGCAGCCCTCGGCTTCGGCTTCCGTTGCGGCTTCCTCGGGCTCCTTCACATGGAGATTATCCAAGAGCGCCTCGGTCGCGAATTTGACATGGACGTCATCACCACCATGCCAAACGTCAGCTACCGCGTCTTCGACAAAAAAGGCAATATGACCGAGGTCCACAACCCATCCGGCCTCCCCGACATCACCCTCATTGACCATATCGAAGAGCCTTACATCAGGTCATCGATTATCACCACAGCCGACTTCATCGGCCCAATCATGACGCTGTGTCTGGGCAAGCGCGGCGAGCTCGTCAAGCAAGACTACATCTCCGGCAACCGCATGGAGCTGACATTCGACATGCCGCTCGGCGAAATCGTCATTGACTTCTACGACAAGCTCAAAAGCATATCCAAGGGATACGCCTCTTTTGACTACCACATCCACGACTTCCGCGAGTCAAAGCTCGTAAAGCTCGACATCCTGCTCAACGGCGAGAGCGTAGATGCTCTCTCCACCCTCACACACGTAGATAACGCCCTCTCTTTCGGCCGACGCATGTGCGAGAAGCTCAAAGAGCTTATCCCGCGACAGCAATTTGACATCGCCATCCAAGCTGCAATCGGCGCCAAAGTCATTGCCCGCGAGACTATCAAAGCCGTGCGAAAAGACGTCACGGCCAAGTGCTATGGCGGCGACGTCTCTCGTAAACGCAAGCTCCTCGAAAAACAGAAAAAAGGCAAAAAGCGAATGAAGCAGATAGGCTCCGTCGAGGTGCCGCAGAAGGCTTTCCTCGCTGTCCTAAAGCTCGACTGACACCCCCCACGCCGCGAGGGTCCGTGGCCGCGGCGCCATGGCCTTCCGCGGCTCACTGCGGCGCACTCGCCGCGCCCTACCCCCCCCGTCAACACACAATTATTTAAGGTACAATTTTTAGCATTTATCATCACAAATGAGTAAAAACGTAAAGCATCACAATAGCGCCAAGACATGGGCCATGATGCCGGTAGAGTTTGCCGGGCATATCTTCTACTCGGCACGACAAGCCATACGCACTCACGCCACCGGTGGTAACATCCTCATCTGGGCCACACTCGCTGCGCTGATCATCGCCAACATCCCCGCCATCAACAGCCACTACTTCGCATTCTGGGACTACGAGATGCGCGTGCAGATCGGCGACTTCAACATCTTCAACCACGGCGACAGACCCATGACCGTGCTCGAGTTTATCAACGACACCCTCATGGCCATCTTCTTCTTCTCTATCGGCCTCGAAATAAAGCGCGAGATACTCGTCGGAGAGCTGTCGTCGTTCCGCAAGGCTCTGCTTCCTATATTAGCCGCCATCGGAGGCATGATAGCCCCGGTGGCCGTGTTCTACTACCTCGGACAAGGCTCTGACTACCTCAGCGGTGCCGCCATCCCAATGGCCACGGATATCGCATTCTCGCTCGGCGTGCTCGCCATGCTCGGCCGCCGTGTGCCACTCTCGCTCAAGATTTTCCTTACCACACTCGCCGTCGTCGATGACATCGGGGGCATCATCGTCATCGCCACCTGTTACGCCACGCATATCGAGCCGCTTTACTTGCTCTATGCCGCCGCAGGCCTCGTGCTCCTGCTCTGCGGCTCGGCCATGGCCATCAAGTCCAAGACATTCTATCTCGCCATTGGTGGTGTAGTGTGGTATCTATTCCTGCACTCCGGCATTCACGCCACCATCGCCGGCGTGCTCGTTGCCTTCTGCGTGCCCGCCACCCCCGTCTTCGCCTCCAAGAAATACATCAAGTCTATCCGCTCGGCCATCGCCCACTTCCCCATCGAAAATGACGAGGCGCTCTCTCGCCGTAATATCCTATCTCGTGAGCAGATGGACTGGATCAAGGAGATACAATCAGCCTCCACAAAGGTGATCTCGCCGCTGCAAGACCTGGAGGACACCCTCCACCCCATTGTCAACTACTACATCTTGCCGCTATTTGCCTTTGCCAACGCCGGCATATATCTGCTCGACCTCGACCCCATCACCGCTTTCGAGGGAATATCACTGGCCGTCATTTGCGGCCTCGTGATTGGCAAATTCCTCGGCATTTTCACCTTCTCTTGGCTCGCCGTCAAGCTCAAGCTCGCTCCTATGCCGGCCCTGTCCAACTGGAAGAATATGGCGGGCATAGCCATGCTCGGCGGTATTGGATTTACAGTATCGCTATTCATCGCCAACCTCACTTTCGGCGCCGGTGGTGAGCATGCTCAGTATCTGCTCAACCATGCCAAACTCGGCATCGTCATCGGATCGCTCCTATCGGGCATCCTGGGCTTCGCCTACCTCCACCTCACACTGCCTAAGGGCGTCGCTCCCGATGCGGCCGACGACTGATGTCGCCATGCATCTGACCGCTATCAGCTGCAGCGCAGCTATTAGCCCTCAAACTCAAGTATTGCATTAATAAAGATATCGCCGAAGCGCCGCGCCTTCAGCTCGCCCACGCCGCTGATGCCTCGCAGCGCTTCGGCCGTTACCGGGCGCCGCTGCGACATCTCCGTGAGCGTAGCGTCGTTAAACACCAGATAGGCCGGGATGCCTAACTTATGCGACAGATCCAACCTCACAAGCTTAAGGTGCTCAAGCAGAGCCTTTTCCGGGCTCACCGCCACCGTGGCGCTCGCCTTGCGGCCGCCGCGCTCTTTGCTGCTCTTCCTTGGCTCCGGCGCGCGATATACTGCCAACTCCACAGCCACGCGGCCGCGCAGCGCATCCATGCCGTAGGGCGTCACGCGCAGCTTGTTGCCATCGTCATAAGCTATCTCCAGCAAGCCCAACTGCACCATCTGTGATATATAGTCGTTCCATTCGGCCGTGCTCAGGTCGCGGCCCGCACCGTAGGTCTTGATGCGGTCATAGCCCTTGGCGCGCAGCTCCGCTCGGTCGGCGCCGCGCAGTATGTCGGTCAGCGTGAAGATGCCCACGCTGCTATCCGTGCGCAGTATGGCGCTCAGAGCCTTCTGCGCCGCAACTGTGCCGTCAAAGCGACGGGGCGGATTGAGACACACATCGCAGTTGCCGCAGTCATGGTCCAGCACCTCGCTGAAATAGCTCAGCAGCACCCTCCGCCGACACACCCCTGACTCGGCATATTTCAGCATCAGACGCAGCTTCTCGCTATTGACCTGCTGGCGGCCGCTCTCGCTGATAAAGTGGCGATGCGTGATGACATCTTGCATAGAGTAAAACAGCACCGTCTCGGCCGCCAAACCATCGCGCCCGGCGCGCCCTATCTCCTGATAATAGCTCTCGATATTGCCCGGCAGATTATTGTGCACCACCCACCGTATGTTGCTCTTGTCGATGCCCATCCCGAAGGCCACTGTGGCGCACACCACCTGAGCGTCGCCCGCCACAAACGCCCGCTGCGACGCCTGGCGCTCCGCAGCCTTCAGGCCCGCATGGTAGCAGACTGACTTGAACCCCATCGCCGACAGAGCCCTGTGCATCGCCTCGGCACCCTTGCGCGTCAGGCAATACACTATCCCCGAGTCGTTGCGATACTTCCTTATCATATCGGCGATATACGCTATGCGCCGTGGCATTGTCACATTGGCATACACCCGCAGCGACAGGTTTGGCCGGTCAAACGACCCCACCCAACACAGCGGCTCGCGCAGCGTCAGCTGCTTGGCGATATCCTCGCGCGTAAGCTTGTCGGCAGTAGCGGTTAGTGCAACCATCGGCACCGTCGGATATAACGCCTTAATCTGCGACAGCGCCGTATATACCGGCCTGAAATCGTGGCCCCACTGCGAGATGCAGTGGGCCTCATCGATGGCAAACAGCGACACCCGCAGCCGCCGACCCCACGTCTCGATGTCGCTCATCAAGCGCTCCGGCGACACATACAGCAGCTTGATATGCCCCGCTATGGCGTGCTCTATGATGCTCCGGTTGACGGCCTCATTTTGGTTGGAATGGATGGCTGCCGCCGGGATACCGTTGGCCACCAAGCCCGCCGTCTGGTCTTCCATCAAGGCTATTAGAGGCGACACCACCACGGCGCACCCCTCGCTCAGCAGAGCCGGCAGCTGATAGCACAGCGACTTACCCCCGCCCGTAGGCATCAGCACTATGGCGTCGCGGCCCTGCATCACCGCGCTTATCACCTCCCATTGGCCGGGTCTGAACGTGTGATAGCCGTAAAATTCGTTGAGGATGCTCTGCGCTCTGCGTTTTAGCTCTGCTTCGGTGCTCATAGATGATTGGTGCTTGGAATAGATATCCCCGGTGGTAGGGTATTGCCTATAATGACGATGATGCCGCGTTGTCTTGCTCCAGCTCGGCGAGGATGGTGCGCAGCTCTTCGTCGGTCGCCGTCAGACGACGCCGGCAGAATGTCAGCAGCTGCGCGCCGCGACGCGTCAGCGTGCTCAGGGTCTCGATATCGCAGCTGTCGCTGCGCAGTTTGGCGATGATTGCCTCAAGCTCGGCCAAGGCGGCATTATAGCTCTCGGGCATCGGAGTGATGGGGTCTTGCTCTTGCATAATATGTAATATATGTATATATGTGTTGGTTGCTTGCTTGTTTCTATTGTCTTATTTCGTGATTGAGGTGATGGTGCCGTGGGCCAGAGTGGTCGTCAGCTCCATACCGGCCGATATCGCCGTGGCGTCGGTAACGGCCCTGCCGTTGACGCGCGTGATGGAGTAGCCCCTACGCAGCGTTGCCTCCGGCGACAGTGCATCAAGCACTTCGCCGATAGCATCAAGCCGCAGCCGCCGCACTCTCAGTTGCTCGCCGACGGCGCCGGTGATGTCTTGCACATAACGGCTGCGCAGACGGTCGCCCTGACGAGCTATGGCAGCGCGCACTATCGTGGGTATCTGACCCGACATATATGCTAATTGCCGTTGGTTGCCGGAGATGCGATCGGTCACGCTCTGAAGCATGGCAGCGCCAAGGTCGCGCACGCGACGGAGGCTTGCCTCTCCGCGACTGATGAGCCACTCGGCGGCGGCGGTCGGGGTCTTAACGCGCAGGGCCGCCACATAGTCCAATAGCGTCACATCGCGCTCATGGCCTATACCTACTATCACCGGCAGCGGAAATTGGGCTATATTCGCCGCAAGGTCATAGTTGTCAAACGAGGCCAAATCGCTGCTGCCGCCGCCGCCGCGGATGATCACCACGCAGTCATAGCTATCGACATCTGCTGCGATTGTCTCAAGGGCGCTGATCACCGTAGGTGCCGTGTTGTCGCCCTGCATCACCGCCGGAAAGAGGCGCGTCACAAAGCGCAGACGGCTCGCATTGTGGTAGAGCTGATTGATGAAATCGCCATAGCCGGCCGCCCCACGAGCCGAGATCACGGCTATGCGTTGCACCGGGTCGCGCCACCCGAGCTCGCGGTTCATATCTATGATGCCCTCGCGCTTGAGCCGCGCTATCATCTCGTTGCGCCGTCGCAGCAGGTCGCCCATCGTATATTCCGGATTGATATCCGTCACCACCATCGACAACCCATACACGGCGTGATAGCTCACATTGACCCTGGCCATGATTTTGATGCCGGTCTGCAACGGCGTGCCCGTGGCGGCGCTAAAGGCCGCGTTAAGCCGCTGATATTGGCTCGCCCAAATCACGGCGCGCCCGCGTGCCAGCTGGGCCCCGCTATCGGGGTGCTTCTGTATCATCTCGAAATAGCAGTGGCCCCCGGTGACCCTCAGGTCTGACGTCTCGGCCACGACCCACACGCCTTGCAGACCCGCGGTGCCCGTGATGGCATCGGCGATGCGGCGGTTGAGCTGCTGCAGTGTTATCACTTCTTGCTGTGCCATAGTGTCCTCGCTATTTGTCGCGCTTAAATGTTTTTCCGTTAAAGCGATATATCAGCTGACGCCGCAGCCACTGTGGCTCATGTCCGTAATACTGATCCATAGTCGAGGTCAGCGTCAAGACCTTCGTGGCAGCGTCATACTCGGCGCTGTACATCATAAATGGTGGCTCTTCTTCGGCAGGCGGTGGCGTCTCTATCCATGCCGACATGTCGGGAGCTACGAATACCGGCTTGGTCGGCTGGCCCCACGAGCCGGTGTATATCTCGATTTCGCTGTCGATGGCGGGGGTGGCCAGACTCGTGATCACCATTATCAAGCTATCGCCCTTGGCAGTCGGTAGCACCGACAGCTGGCCCCTGAAGCGCTCGGTAAGCTCATACTTCACGGTCAGGCTGTCGCGATAGGTCACGCGTGATTTGCCCTCAAGCATATTGGTCGAGGCGGTCCGGCTTCCACAATCATAGTAGTCAAGCATATCCAGACGCGTGTTGAGGTCAAGCAGAGCCACCACACTATCCGGCGCGGCTGCAAAGTATTCACCGGCACTCTTTGACGATGCCGGCTCGCTGGCGGCGGCTATACTCACTGCCGCCGCCATCATTATCGCTGTTCGTAGTTTCATATTTTCTTTTGCCTTTGTCGTTTGTCGTGTTTGTGGCGTGGGGGTCATTTGCGCTTCTTTTTCTTGCGCGTCGAGGCGCCGGCATAGTCTTTGCCCTCCTCGGCGATCTCACTGTAGAGACGCAGACCGTGAAAGTCGGCGCCGCGCAAGGCCGACACTACCCGACCCGCATCGCTCTTCTTAACGTCAAAGAGCGAATACCCATCGAGCAGGTCTATCCGGCCTACCTCCACGCGAGACCCCTCGGTGCCCCGGTTGATGGCATCGATGATATTGCCGGCAAAGAAGCCGTCGCTCTTGCCCGCACTCACATAGATGCGTGCCATGCCCGCCTCAGCGATGCGACGGTCTTTGTCCTTCTCGCTGTGCAGCTTACGCCGCTTGCGGCGCTCATCTCCGTCTTCGCCGCGCTTGCCATCGCGTGGCTTGCTCGAGCGCTTCTCGGGCAGGTCGAGCATCGGAGCGTCTTTGTAGTAGGCTATGAGCCTGTTCACCTCCGTGCTAAGCCACCGCCGCAGCAGGTCCTCGGTGCTCAGCCACGACAGCTTCTTCATCACGCCGGGCAGATACTTGTCTATCTCGGCGTTATCAACATCTACGCGCTCAAGCCGATCGGCAAGGTTATATATCTGTTTCTCAATGATTTTGGCCGGCGTGGGCACCTCGCCGCGCTCAAAGGTCTTGCCTATCTTGCGCTCTATTTCTTTCACCTTGCCTTTCTCGCGCGAGTGGATGATCGACACTGACACACCCGTCTTGCCGGCGCGACCCGTGCGCCCTGACCGGTGTGTATATACTGCCGCATCGTCGGGCAGACCGTAGTTAATCACGTGCGTCAAGTCATCGACATCGAGGCCGCGGGCTGCCACATCGGTAGCCACAAGCATCGAAATCACGCCATCGCGAAATTTCTTCATCACGATGTCGCGCTGCTGCTGCGACAGATCGCCGTGCAGAGCATCTGCATTGTAGCCGTCTGAGATGAGCTTGTCGGCAATCTCCTGCGTGTCGCGACGAGTCCGGCAAAAGATGATGCCATAGATATTGGGCACATAGTCGCAGATGCGTTTCAGCGCCGGATAGCGGTCGCGGGCCGACACCATATAATATATGTGGCGCACATTCTGCGCCCCTTCATTGCGAGTGCCTACCACTATCTCTTCCGGCTTCGTCATATAGCGCGACGCTATCTTTGACACCTCCGGCGGCATCGTAGCCGAGAACATCAGCATCTTGCGCTCCGCCGGCAGATGAAGCAGTATCTCATCGATTGACTCCACAAAGCCCATGTTAAGCATCTCGTCGGCCTCATCGAGTACCACCGTATGCACCGCGCTAAGCTCGGCCTCGCCCCGGTTTATTAGGTCTATCAATCGCCCCGGTGTGGCAACGATAATATGCACTCCGCGACGCAGACCGCGGATCTGGCTCTCAATCGACGAACCGCCATACACCGGTATTATATCCAGATCTTCCGTGTATTTGGCATAATCGGCAAGGTCGCCCGAGATCTGCAGACACAGCTCGCGCGTCGGCGCCAATATCAAGGCCTGTGCCTCGCGGCGCGTGGTGTCTATGCGTTGTATCACCGGCAGCCCGAAAGCCGCAGTCTTGCCCGTGCCCGTCTGCGCCAAGCCCACAAGGTCATGGTCCCCGCTAAGCAGCGCCGGTATCACTTCCTCCTGAACCGGCATAGGACTGTCATATCCAAGCTCGCTCACCGCTCTGCAAAGGTCAGCTCTGACGCCCAATTCTTCAAATCCTATCATCTAATATATACACATATTATTAATTCTCCACAAAGTTACTCACTTCGCGCAAATAATTAACCCTCTCACCCCCAAAATTTATTCCAACCCCACCTCCACAAATCTCCGCACCACCCTCACCACCCACGCCCTCCGAGCACTCCAATTGCTAAAACACCCACTATAATTGTATTTACCAAAATTATTTCCCAAAAATACTTGCATAATTAAAATTCACATTGTATCTTTGCACTGTCAAATGATTAACACACAAACACACAATTATGAACACACACCCCATCACCCAAAAAATCAAAGCCGCCTACCTCCGCGCCGTCAACAACGAGATGGTCGGCGACTACCAACCCTCATTCGTCGCCAACCTCATGCGACGCATCGTCGAATTGATCTTCCGGACCCCCGACTTCGCCATCGAACTCCCCATCGAGCCCCAATGGCGCGACTACTACAACACCGCCCTCTGCATCTCCGCCTACCTCGGCTACGTTCAATACACCATCGTCGCCGACGACACCCTCGCCGTCATCACCCTCACCGACCCCTACCGCTCCCAAATCCTCGCCGCCGCCACCGCCGCCGCGCCCACCACCACCGATGTCGCCGCCGCCGATACCGCTGCCGCCGACACCGCCGATACCGCCACTGATACCGCCGCGCCGCAATTTGTAGGGGCGCAATATTTTGCGCCCGCATCAACCACGCCGCCCGCCGCGCCCACCGAGCCCTCCACGCCGCCCACGCGCGCCGTAAGGCCGCGCGCCCCAATAGCCGCCGCTAACTTCAGGCTGAAAGCCGTCACCACGGCGAGCCTAAAAGGCTCGCTGTGCAATAGCCGGGGGCAAGGTCGCCGGGGGCGACCGCAGCCCTCGGATCCCGTCACCTACGTAAAAAGTCTGGAAGACGACACCTTGCCCACACGCGCTTCGCCCCAATCCCCTGCTAATCAAATAAATACACTCATGCCCCCAATTAGCCCAATCTCGCTCTCCGCTCATCCGCCACCACGCCCCCTTAGCGCCGCTCTTTCATAAACGATTGCCTGCCGGTATGTACTAACCCTATTACTAACCCCTTAACCCCTTACAATTAACCCGATTACTAACCCTTTAACCAAAAACATACCGGCAGGCAAACACCGGCGCTAAAATCACCCCCCCCAACACGCGATTTTGCTCAAAAACCACTACTTCGCAGCGCAAAATTTACGCTTTGGGCTGTAGTTTCATTATTTTGAAGTATCTTTGCACCACGAATTATAACGACAATATATCGATGTCAAGAAAACGAAAACCATTGCCCACTCTTGAGGGCATTACGATAAGCGATGTGGCTGCTGAAGGCAACGCCGTGGCACGTGTCGAGGGCGACGGCGGCGGTTTTGTGGTCTTTGTGCCTTACGGCGCGCCGGGCGATGTCGTTGATGTGCGCATCGTCAAGAAGCGCAAGAGCTATGCCGAGGGGCGCATCGCGCGACTTATTACCCCCGGCGAGGTGAGAATTGACCCACGATGCCGCCATTTCGGCATCTGCGGCGGCTGCCGATGGCAGCATCTGCCCTACGATTTTCAGCTCTCCTGCAAGCAACGACAGGTCGAAGACGCGATGACTCGCATCGCCAAGATACCTCTGCCGCCGATAAGCCCTATCCTCGGCTCTAAAGAGATATGGGAATATCGCAACAAGATGGAATACACCTTCTCTAACCGCAAGTGGCTCACCGACGAGCAGCTCGCCTCCGGCGTGTCCTTTGACGACCGCGATGGCGCCGGATTTCACATCCCCGGCGCCTTTGACAAGGTGCTCGACATTGAGCAGTGTCACCTCCAAGATGACCTGTCAAACCGTTTGCGACGCTTCGTCAAGGACTATGGGCGCGAGCATGGCCTCTCGTTTTATGACTTGCGCGCGCAGCAGGGTCTGCTGCGCAATATGATGGTGAGGATAGCATCTACCGGCGAGGTGATGGTGGTGATGATGTTTGGCGCCGACGATGACGCCGCAATTACGGCGGTGCTCGATGCGCTGCGCGCCTCATTCCCGCAAATCACTTCGCTGCTGTATGTCATCAACCTAAAGGTCAATGACACCATCGGCGACCTCGACATAAAGCTGCACTCCGGCCGCGAGTATATCGAAGAAGAGATGGAGGGCCTGCGCTTCAGGGTCGGCCCAAAATCATTTTATCAGACCAACTCTCGTCAAGCCTATGAGCTCTATAAGGTGGCTCGCGCTTTCGCCGGCCTCAGCGGCAACGAGCTGGTGTATGACCTTTACACCGGCACCGGCACCATTGCCAACTTCGTGAGCCGCTGCGCCCGCCGCGTGATTGGCATAGAGTATGTGCCGGAGGCAATCGCCGACGCAAAAATCAACTCTGAGGTCAACGGCATCGACAACACCCTGTTTTATGCCGGCGATATGAAAGATGTGCTCACCGACGACTTCATTGCACGGCACGGCCGACCCGATGTGATGATTGTGGATCCGCCGCGCGCCGGCATGCACGCCGATGTGGTAGAGGTAATTCTGCGCGCCCAGCCGGCTCGCATTGTATATGTCAGCTGCAACCCCGCCACTCAGGCGCGTGACCTGGCGCTCTTAGATGCCAAATACTCCGCCACGGCCGTGCAGCCGGTGGATATGTTCCCACACACTCAGCATGTGGAGAATGTGGTGAGGTTGGAGTTGAAGTAGCGCGGGTCGCCAGTCACCTCCTCCCCAACAAAGGGCGGAGTGGCAAAGACTGCATCAGCTGATGGTAGCTCTATCTCCGCCACGATCAGGCCTTGCAGTGCACCCTCAAAGACATCAACTTCCCAGGTGAAGCCGCCGTATGGCACAAGATAACGCGTCTTGGCGATAGCAGCACCCTCGCTGCAGCGCTCCAGCATCAGGCGAGCATCGCCCACGGGGATCTGATACTCCCACTCGTCGCGCACGGCGCCATCGTTGCGGCCCTTCACGGTGATGAAGGCCTTGTCATCGGCGATGCGCACACGCACTGTGGCTTCCGGCTTACGCGACAGGTAGCCTTGCTCTATGTGGCGCCGCTCAGTAGCCATTGCGCGAAAAGACATATCTCTGACTAAGTATTTACGCTCTATTTCTTTCATATTGCCTGTTTTGACTGCAAAAGTAGGCATTATCGCCATCTTTTGCAAGATAATTTTGCGTAACTTTGCCGGCGCAATAATATATATGATGATAAAGCAACTCAAAAGGATAGCATTGTGCGTGGTGCTCGCCATCACGAGCATCATAGCGGCATCAGCTGCTGCCGGCAGCAGCTGGTTTGTGCGCGGCATCGTGCGCGACTCTATCACCAACGACCCGCTGCCTTATGCTTCTGTAATGGCCGAGGGCGCCTCGCGTGGCGTGGTGGCCGACGCCCGTGGCATATTCGAGATTGCTGTCCCTATGGGCACGAAAGCCCTGACAGTGGCCAATGTGGGCTATCAGAAGCTCTCTTTGCCCATCAAGCGCAACAGCATCAATATGTATGTGGTGTATCTCAAACCGGAGGCTACCGAGCTCCACGAGGTGGTGGTGCACCGCAAGAAGTACAGCAAACGCAACAATCCGGCTGTGGATTTTGTGCAACGCATCAAGCAACGCGCCACCCTCACTGACCCCATTGAGCGCCACGACTATTATAGCTATGACAAATATGAGTGCATAACACTGGCGCTCAATGACTACTCAATAGAGAAGGCCGACAAGGGGCTGCTCAAAAAGATACCATCGCCCGAGCAGCATATTGACACCTCCGAGGTGTCGGGCAAACCAATTCTCAACGTAGCCATCAAGGAGAAGGCTTCGCACATGTACTACCGACGCCACCCACGCTCCACTAAGGAAGTCATCGACGGCGAGCGCAGCGAGGGCATCGACGAGATCGCCGACCGGCAGAGCATGCAGACATTCTATCGCGACGTGATGCGCGAAGTGGACCTATATCAAAGCGATATCAACATCTTGCAAAACAGGTTTGTAAGCCCGCTGTCGGCCATAGCGCCGGATTTCTACAAGTTTTATCTCACTGACACGGTGGAGGTCGATGGCGAGCGTTGCATCGTACTGTCGTTTTACCCTCACAACAAAGCCTCGTTTGGCTTTATCGGACATGTGTATGTGCCGCAAAACGACACCACCATGTTTATCAAGCGCGTGGAGATGCGCGTCTCCAAGGACATCAACCTCAACTTCATCGATGAGCTGTATCTGTCGCAGACATACGCTCGCGCAGCCGATGGGAGCCGCCTCAAGACCTCCGACGACATGACCATGGAGATGCATGTGCTGCCCGGCACACAAGGGCTATACGCGCGCCGCAACACCCTCTACTGCAACCACAGCTTTGAGGAGCCCGCCGACAGCTCCATCTTCACCGCCCTCGGCACCGAGCTGCGCGAGCCGCTATCGCAGCAGCGCGACAGCCTCTTTTGGCAACAGGCGCGGCAACGTGCGCTGCAACAGAGCGAAGCCAACGTGGCGACACTGATGCAAAAGCTCCGACGCATACCGCTATTCTACTGGGGCGAGAAAGCCCTGAAGGTGCTGGTCACCGGATATGTGCCTACCGCAAAGGTCAGCAAGTTTGACTTTGGCCCGGTGAACACCCTGGTGAGCCACAACGGTGTGGAGGGGTGGCGCTTCCGCGTGGGTGGCATGACCACCGCCAACCTTTGCCGCCGCCTCTTCGGCCGCGGATATGTGGCTTACGGCGTCGGCGACCGCAAGGTCAAATATCGCGGCGAGCTCGAATACTCCTTCCTCGACAAGGAGTATCATTCGCGTGAGTTCCCCGTGCACTCGCTGCGCCTGACTCACCTCTATGACACCGACATGATAGGCCAGCACTATCTGTTCACCAACGCCGACAATGTGTTTCTGTCGCTCAAACGCATGACCGACAACCGCATGACCTATCACCGCTACACCTCGCTGCTCTACACGCTGGAGCTGCGCAATAACTTCAGCGTCATGGCCGAGCTGGCCCACGAGCGCCAATATGCCACAGTGTGGCTGCCTTTCGTCGATGGCGCCGGCAGGTCTTATGACCACTACGATGAGACCGCGCTGAAGCTGACGCTGCGCTATGCCCCGGGCGAAAAATTCTATCAAGGCAAGACGCATCGCTACCCGATCAACCTTGACGCGCCGGTGTTTACCCTCACTCACACCATAGCGCCGCAGGGATGGCTGAGCAACACCTTCTGCATCAACAAGACCGAGCTCAACGTGCAGAAACGCTTCTGGCTGTCGGCTTTCGGCTTCATCGATGCCTATGTCGGTGCCGGACACATCTGGAGCCGAGTGCCTTACATCAACCTGCTCATACCCAACGCCAACTTGTCGTACACCATACAGCCGCAGAGCTTCGCGCTGATGAATCCCATGGAATTTGTCAACAGCACCTACGGCTCTATCGACATCACATATTGGCTCAATGGCGCACTGCTCAATATGGTGCCCTACGTCAAGCGGCTGCGGCTGCGCGAAGTGGTCTCTTTCAGAGGCATCTACGGAGGCCTCAATCAGCGATGCGACCCGGCCAACACCGGCTACCTCTTCCGCTTCCCCACCGACGTGGAGGCGCGGCGCATGGACCACGGCCCATATATGGAGGCATCGGTAGGCCTGGACAATATCCTCAGCTGCCTGCGAGTAGATTATGTGTGGCGTCTGAGCTACCGCAATGTGCCCTACGAGATTGACCGCAGCGGCGTCCGCGTAGCGCTCCACATCACCTTCTGACAGCATTGATGCAGAAGTGTTAACAAATGTGAGATAGCAGCGCTATATGGTGTTAAGATAACATAAAAGTCACAGTGCTCTATGCCATATATTTCGAAATTACTTGGTAAATTTCCTCTAAGAAAGTTAAGGCCGAGACTGTCTTTGTGAGTGGAAAAGAG
>JBJEDF010000018.1:0-14790 GCA_051871765.1 Muribaculaceae bacterium | reverse complement strand
GCCGGGCCTTGGTGCAGTGCGAGCTCGCGGTCTTGGGGGCTACCCAGGTAGAAGGGGCGGTAGTTGAAGTTCTTCGGCGAGAGTGTGCGCAGGCCCTTGGGCGTGAGGAGCTCACGCGTGACGGTGTCGAGTACGCGCTTGCGCTGACGGCGGTCGAGCGGCGAGTAGTCGAGGCCTACGGCAACGGCCATATTCGGGCGCACTGATGGGTCGGCATAGTTGCCGTTGACATAGTCGTAGAGGTAGCCGAGGTCGTTGACAAACATATCGATGAAGGGCTGCTTCATCTTGTCGGCAGCGGCGCGCCATCGGTCGGCGTTAGCGGCGAAGCCGTCGGTAGCGGCCTCGGCGAGAGCTACGCCAAAACGCAGGGCGTTGTACCACAGCGCGTTGAACTCCACGAGATAGCCGGAGCGCGGGATCACGGGTCGCCCGCCGTTGAGCGAGGAGTTCATCCACGAAGCGGGGCTGTCGGCGCCATTAGTGGTGAGCATGCCGTTGGCGGGCTCGCAATAGAGGCGCGGGTGGCGATTGTTCAGAATGAAGTCGAGGATTTTTTCGATGAAAGGCCCGTATTTGGCGAGCGCCACTGCGATGCCTTCAGACTTGGCGTATTGCTGGACAGCCCACACGGCCCAGAGGGGTATGTCGGGGAGGTCGATGCCTTGGATACGCGAAGCAGTAGTGCCGTCGGCCATATACTTGAGAAGGGCCGCCGAGGCAGTGGCCATGATGCTCTCGAAGTCATCCTTGTGGTCGATCGAAAGGGTGAGGCCGGGCAGCGCCATGAAGGTGTTGCGCGCGAGGACCACGCCCCAGGGATATCCTGAGAGGACATACATATCGTCGCCGTCTTTGAGGTAGAATTGCTTGGCGGCATTCTTGAGGCAGTTGAAGAAGCTGGTGCGACGGGTGCGCGAAGCTATTTCGGCCTCGTACATCTTTTTGAGCTGACGCGGCTGTGCGGGTGAAATGCCGGCCGAGAAGATGATTGACTCGCCCTTTTTGATGGGTATTTCGAAATAGCCGGGGACCCAAAGGTCTTCGCAGTAAGGCACTCCGCGCTCGAGGTCTTTGACATACTCGATGCCATTGTACCAGTTAGGCTCATCGACCCAGGTAGGCTTGCGATTGAATTGCATGTAGAGCGTGGGGAAGCCATCGTAGAGACAAGTGGCAACGCCGCTCTCTACATCGGTGTTGATGTGCCGATTGATGGCATCGTTGGCGACACACAGGCTGTTGCTCTCTCTGAAAGCGAGGAAGGGCTTGAAGCGCAGCGTCGTGGGAGAGTGAGCCTCGACGAGGGTGTAACGGATTAAGATGCGATTTTCATGAGAGATGAAAATCTTCTCTTTGGTGAGGATGACCCCACCGACACGGTAAGTAGTGCGGGGCACGCCTTCGCAGTCAAACTCGCGGATGTACTTATGGCCATTAGGGCTATACACACCGCCACGATAGCGATGGATGCCGAGGTTAAACGGGGCACCATGCTGGATGACGGTCTCGTCAAGCGAGGACAGCATGACATAGGGCTTGTCGCCCATCTCCTTGATGGGAATTACCAGGAGACCGTGCTGCTTGCGAGTGTTACATCCGACGAGCGTAGTGCAGTGATAAGCCCCGGCCTGGTTAGTGCGCAGCATCTCCTTGGTCAATGATTGGTCAAGGTTGATGAGTAGGTTCTTATCGAACTTCAGATAGCTCATTTTTAGGACTATAGATAATGATTAAACATTTAAGAAGTGACATGGTCAGACTAAGTGCCACGAATTTAGCAATAAAAAGCAAATCGCACAAGTGTTTGGGTCAAAAAATTTTATTAAAAAAAATCTTATGGCTTAAAGGACAGAAATAGTATCGCCGGCGACGCCCGGCGCTATGGCATCCGGGCCCGGCGCACTGACAGCATACCCAAAGAAAAAAGATAAAGCAGGAATAATAGAAAATTGACAAAAGATAATAGGATTTAGAAAATTTTTGTTAACTTTGCAGAGGATATACTCATTGGCAAAAATCTTTGCTTATACTCATTATTAAAGTAAAAATACTATATAAACGCTTAATGAAAAAACAAACTATTAATTCAAACTTAAATCATCTCCAAAAAAAGCATGAAAAAGTTACTAATCATCGCTATTAGCTTAATAGCCGGCATAACGTGTGCTTTTGGCATCGAAGCCAACGGCCTTGAAGTGGCGCTGAGCAGCGGCGGGACGGCCACAGTGCTCTTTGACGCGCGTCCGGAGCTATCGTTTGTCGGCAGCCGTCTGGTGATCACGCTGCCGGATCGCGAGGGCCTTAGCTATGAGCTCGACGATGTGGAGAGCATCGTGTTCAAGACAGTGTCGGGCATTGACGACATCGGCGCCAACACCATCACCATGGAAGCCGACAGCGAAGGCATCACCTTCGGACATCTGCCCGAAGGGGCGCAAGTGGCCATCTATGACCTGCAAGGCCGCACGGTGCAGAGCACCACAGCTACCGAACGCTACACGATAGCGCGCGGCACACTGCCGCGAGGCGTGTATATCGTAAAAATTAACAACTTCACTACCAAACTATCATTCTGACAACAGTTATGAAAAAAGCAATACTATCAATGATGGCTGTTGCAGCGCTGAGCATGACAGCGCAGCAACGAGTTATGAACATATATCTCTCAAACGGCGACGTAGAGACGATAGCGGTGAGCGATGTGCTGAAGATATCATTCGGCCAGAGCGGCGAAGAGCCCGACCCCGAGGGCGGCGTGACGATGGTGGATATGGGCCTTTCGGTGAAATGGGCCTCGGCCAACGTCGGCGCCAACAAGCCGTCGGACTACGGCAACTTTTATGCCTACGGCGAGATAGAGCCCAAGGATGTGTATTCCTGGGACACCTATCAATGGCGATACCCCGACTATAACGATTGGGACTGCGACGAATGGGAGAAATACTACAAGCTCGGCGCCACCTTCACAGGCACCAACTATGATGTGGCTCACGTGAAATGGGGCGAGCAGTGGCGCACACCCACAAAGGCCGAATGGGACGAGCTGATATATAACTGCACCTGGCATTGGGGCGCACAAGGGAGCGTGGCCGGCATGATAGCCACGTCGAAGATCAACGGCAACAGCATCTTCTTGCCCGCCGCCGGCAATATGGTCGATGGCGAGCATACCCACGACCAGCTGGGGTGCTTCTACTGGACATCAAGCGAGTATGAGCAGACTGACATCACACAAGAGTGTCGCAACTACCGCGCCAACCTCGACGCCACCAACCAGTCTGCCAAGGGCTATGACTATCCGGAGGTGGGCTTCTCGGTGCGCGCGGTGTATGGCCCGGTGCCCGCCGAGAAGCTGCCGAGCGTGGTGAAGCCCGGCGCCGATGATATGGTGGATTTGGGCTTGTCAGTGAAGTGGGCCGCCTTTAACCTCGGAGCCTCAAAGCCCGGCAGCGACGGTCTCTTCTTTTGCTGGGGCGAGCTCACCGAGAAGCAGTACAGCCACACCTACAACTACAAATACTATGACCCGCTGACCGACGACGTGGTAGATATAGGCTCAAACATCTGCGGCACGGAGTATGACGCGGCCCATGTGCTGTGGGGCGACGGCTGGCGCATGCCCACGGCTGCCGAAATCCAAGAGCTAATCGACGAGTGCACGTGGGAAGCATCAACGAGCGGCTACACCGTGACGGGGCCCAACGGCAACAGCATCTTCCTCAAGGCTTCGGGATTTATGACCTACAAGGGCAAGCCCCGCAGCTCCAACGAGAGCGGCCTTTATTTCAGCGGCGAGGTAGATGGGCGCACCAACAGCCAAGGCGAGGCTATGACGTCGCAGGCTCAGGCGCTGCGCTTCAGCCGCTCGGGCTACAGCCTCAACGCGCCGCAGCTGAGCACATTCTCGCGAGCCGGAGGCATACAGATACGCCCGGTCCACGAATAAGCGTATCCAATCATCATTTATGCATAGTGAGGGCCTGAGCGCCGGCGGGAAGCCACACTGCCCGACCGACCCGGGGCTCTCACGTCAAAGGAAAAATAAAGTGTAACACATAAAGTTAATCAAGCTATGCAGTATCTTAGTAAACTATTAGTTACGGCCATAGTGACGGCAACGGCGGCCTTGCCGAGCTACGCCCAGGGCGATGCGGAGAACATAATCTTCGACCTGCGCGAGAGCTCTACATTCAGCCAATGCACGCAGACGTCAATCGTCTATGACCACAGCGACATCAACCCGTGGAATTTTAGCAACTATTATTCGGCGCCGTACATGTATAATTATAACATCACGTCGCCGTATTATGCTGACTATCTCATCTCGCCGGCATTGAGCTTGGAGGCCGGTGTGCTCTACGCAGTGCACACATCGCCGGCAGCCTATAACTACGGCACCACCACAAAGCTTGATGTGCTCATAGGCACCGACAACGACTATGAGAGCTATGATCTGTTAGAGGCGCTGACCGATATTCCCTACAACACATCGGCAGACGATAGCGAGGCTCACGTCATCAAATTCACCGTGCCTACAACCGGCAGCTACCATCTGGCGTTTCTGGGCAAGACCTACCCTATCTATCTCTTTGAGACATACATCACCAACGACGGCCCGGCCACGGCGCCCAAGGCTGTGAGCGACCTGTCGCTGAGCAGCAGCGCCGCCGCTGTGGCGATAACATTCACTATGCCTACGACCACGATGGCTAATGCCGACCTCACGGGCGAGACGCTGAGCTACACCGTGAGCCGCGACGGCACCTCGATATTGACGGGCAGCGCCACCGCCGGCACGCCGATGTCGCTGAGCGACGACACGGTGGTGGATGGCATGACATATACCTACAGCGTGACTACGAGCCACGGCGATGACACCTCTGACCCGGCTACGGCCACCATCTTTGTGGGCACCGACACGCCGACGGCCGTGACCGACCTGGCGCTGACCTTCCACAGCAACACCGCTACGGTGAGCTGGACGGCACCGACCACGGGCATCCACGGCAACACCCTCGCCCCGGAGGAGCTGACCTACGTGGTGACTCGCATCCTCGACGACACAAGCACTCAGGTGGCCACCCTTACCGGCACCACCACCTTCAGCGAGACCATCACGCCCGAGGGCCTGCAGACGTTGAGCTACAGCGTGACAGCGGCCTTGGGAGGCAATGTGTCAGCGGCAGCTACCACGTCAGAGATGACGATAGGCTCTATGACTCTGCCATTTGCCGACTCGTTTGCGGGCGGCACTATTGGCAGCGTGTGGAGCACCGAGGTCGTCAACGGCACATACGACTGGGCGGGCGCTGCAAGCGCCACCAGCCCTACGGCGCAGCCCGTGGATAGCGATGGCGGCCTCGCCTACTACAAATCATACTCAGCCCAAAAGACCCACTCGGCACGCCTGATTACCGCGCCTATCTCTAAGGCCTCAAGCTCCAACCCGGTGGTGGAATATTACCTGTGTCACTATGCGTCATCGTCATACAATGACATCGTAAAGATTCAAGTGTCAATCGATGGCGGCGAGTGGATTGATGTGGAGGGCGGCTCTAACTCAGTAGAGAAAACTGGCTTCAGCACGGGCCAGTGGGAGAAGTGCTCGGTGAGCATCGCTGAGAGCATTCCGGAGGATTGCGACACCTACCGCGTATCACTCACTGCCGTATCTGACTATGGCTTTAACGTGGTCATCGACGCCGTGCGCATCTTCAATCTGATGAACAATGACTTAGGCGTGACCTCACTGACAGGGCCCGACGCCGTGATTTCAGGCAACAACGCCGTGTTCACCCTCTCGATAGCCAACAACGGCAGCAACGCTGTCAGCGCCGATGACTACACCATCAGCGTGGAGAGCACATATCCCGGCAACGCCATCAGCGTGGAGCCGGTGGCCATCGAGGCCCTGAGCTCTGCCGATGTGTCCATCACGCTGCCTGTGACGGCCATTGAGGCCCTTAGCGAGAGCTTTACGCTGCAAGCTACTATCAACTATGCCCCCGACGAAGACCTCACTAACAATGCATCAGAGCTGAAGACCGTGGGCATGTCATTCTCATCACTAAATCCGGCTACGGAGCTGACGCGCGGCGCCGACACCGCCGAGGGCGACGTGACACTGACATGGACACCGGCCAACGACCCGACATATCAACCGCTGGCCTTAAGCGAGTCGTTTGAAGACTTTGAGGCCGGCGCTACCGGGCCGTTCAACGGCTTTACGGTGATAGACCTCGACGGCAAGGCCGGCGAAACATATTACTCGGCGAGCGGATCAGCCCTGAAGGTGACCACCCCGTCAAGCAGTAAGCCCGCCGGTGCCGACGGCTCGAAAGTGCTGGGCGTGACCTGCGCGGGCAGCACACAGCAGGACGACTGGCTCATATCGCCCGAGCTGACATGCCCCGAGGGCTCTACAATGGAGATGTCGCTGCTGATAGGCTTCAAGAGCAGCTCATCGATAACCAATAAGTTTGAGATAGTATATGCCACCGACGACTACGACGCCGCCAACCCGTCGGCCGCCTTTACCCACACCATCAAGCAATATGAAGGCGGTGCATACTCCAGCATCAAGGCCGACGAGACGCTTCATGAAGTGAAGGTCAGCAAGATCCCCGCCGAAGCCAAATATTTGGCTGTGCATATCAACACCAAGACCTCAGCGTCATACTACAACACAGCGCTGTGGATTGACAAGGTGACTATCGCCGAGGAAATCAGCAACCCGCTGCTGGGCTACAACCTGTATGACGCTGCCGCCGGCAAGGTCAACGCCGAGCTGATAGCGCCGACCGAGACCTCATACGTAGTGGCTGCCTCCGACGAGGCCCGCGACATGTTGGTAACGGCCGTCTATGACGAAGGCGAGGCCGTGCCGAGCAACACTCTGCACATCGACGCCAAGCCCACAGCTCCGGAATATGACCTGGCCGTGAAGGCCGTGAGCGTAGCGCCGCAGCTTGTGGCCGGCGTAGAGACGACCTGCAGAGTGACCATCGCCAACGAGGGCCTCAACGATGTCAGCGCCGCCGAATACCAAGTAACACTCAGCGGCATTGACGAAACATACGTCAGCGCTGCTGTCGTGAGCACCGACGTGAGCGCCGGCAGCGAAGTAAGCCTCACCTTCGTGCTCAAGGCCGACTTTGCAGCCGCCCAACAGCAGCTCAGCGGCACCCTGACCGCCACCGTGGACTTTGACAAGGACCTTGTGGCCGACAACAACAGCGCCACTTCTGACACCTTTACCGCCGCGTTTGCAGCGCACGACCCGGTATCTGCGCCCGCAGTGGATATCGACTTTGAGGCACACTGCCCCATGCTCTCATGGGGTAGCGCAGCAAGCACCGACGACTCACCGCTCCTGGGCTACAACGTATATGACGCCGCCTCCGGCAAGGTCAACACCGAGCTGCTCAGCGACACGAGCCTGAGCCTCAGCATCGATGACAACGGCCACGAATTCTTCGTCACCGCCATGTATGCCGACGGCGAGACAGCACCCTCCGAGACAGCCAAGATAGAGCTTGAGGAGAAGGCCGTGGCTCTGAGCTCGATAGAGGGCGCCGCCCTTATCTACTCGGGCACTACGGCACAGTATGTGGTGACGCTGAGCAACAGCGGCATCAGCGCCGCCACCGCGGGCACCGACTTTGCGCTGACCACCTACGCCGGTGATGCCTCCGAGGAGCGCGAGCTGAGCATAGAGCCGCTCTCGATGGCCGAGGTGACCATCGATGTGGCTATCAATGCCATGGATGTGCTCTTTAGCGATGATATAGCGGTAGGCGTCATCCTCGATGAGCTCAACGGCAACAACCCCGTGGGCCTCAGCAAAGACGTTCTGATACAGTTTGTAGATAAGGCCGGCGCTACCGACCTTAGCGCCACCGAAGACTATGCCGCCCATGTGGCCACCCTGTCGTGGACAGCTGCTGCCGATGACGCCGTGCTGGGCTACAACGTTTACGACAAAGCCACAGGCCTGATCACCGACACACCGCTGTCAGCCGACGCCACAGCCTTCGAGGTGGCAACATCCGATAGCGACCGCAGCTACTTCGTGACTGCTGTATATGTCGAAGGCGAAGCCGAGCCGAGCAACAACGCCACCGTGGCTACCGTGGCCGACCTGCACGCCGGCGAGGGCGCAATCGTGGTGTGCGATGACGGCGTGATCGTCAAGGGCTATGCCGGCAAGGCCGTGCAAGTATATGACGTGGCAGGCCGCAAAGTGGCATCAACGATATGCGACAGCGACGCCACGCACATCAGCCTGGCCAAGGGCACATATCTTGTGCAAGTAGCCGACACCGTGAGCAAGGTGGCCCTTTAAGCCCCACCAACTACGCAAAAAGGCGGCCCTCCTCCGGGATGGGGCCGCCTTTTTTGCCCCTCGCCCCCGCAGACAAGGCGCGCGAGGGAGGCGCGCCTATCAGCCGCGCGGCTGATGTTGCCCGAAGGTCAGCAGCGGCATTATCATAAAGCCTGAGAGGCGTCACCTTGCGCCACAACAGCAAGGCTTATATAGCTGATTAACAAACGATTACAAGGTGCTACCGCGAGGTGGGGCTAATGCTTAATAAGATTTAAAAATAAGCGAGGGTGGCGGCTTTCAGATTTTTTTGCTAACTTTGTTTTTGAATGTGCTGTGACAGAAACATATCCGCATCTATGACAAAGGCCTATGTATCACGTAGAGTGATAATGGATTGGGATCTCGTCAGGTGTTGCTTGTAAATGTTTGCCATAGCGACAAGTTAATGATGATAAAACTTCTAATCATAGACAATGAAAAGCGATGTTGAGGCAAGGGCTCAATTTGTTTCATTCTGCATAGAGCAGTATGCTAAAGCAAAGGGTATGGCTACAGAAGATGTTGTAACCCTATTTGAGCAATATGGGCTATCAGAGCATTTCAGTGAATACTACGATGATTTGCACACCCATGGCCACAATTGGCTGATAGAAGAAATTGATGAAATAATTAGCAGCAAGCAGTTATGAGCAAGATATACCATGGAAGCATAGAAATTGTTGAATGCCCTGAGATACGAGAGCCAAACCGTTCGCTTGACTATGGCTCAGGCTTCTACACTACTACTTCGTTTGCACAGGCTGAACGTCTGATTGAACGCCGGCTAAAAGTAAAAGGCTCAGGCGTAGGGTATGTCAATGTATATGAATTTGACGATAAAGCATTAGAAGACATGAAGGTGCTGCTATTCAGAAATCCCTCAGAAGAATGGGTGAATTTTGTTATGCGCAACCGCACAGAGCGTGGCTTCACCCACGACTATGACATCGTGTATGGGCCGGTGGCCGATGATAGTGTCTATGCCCAGTTTTCTCTCTATGAAGGAGGACTCATCAGCATGCCTACGCTCATACAAGAGTTGAAGACATATAAGCTTGTAGATCAGTGCCTTTTTCACACAGAGAGGTCGTTGACAGCCATTAAGTATATAGAAACAATAGAGGTGAAATTATGAGCGCAACAATAACACAAGACAACCTATATCTTTTATTGCCTATCAAGGTGGGGTGGCTTGCCAAATGGCTGGTTGAGGATACGGGCGTAAGTATAGCAGATGCCATCAGCAGCATCTATCGGTCAAGCCTATACAAGAAACTATCGACAGAGAGCACCAAATATTGGCATTTGGGGCCGGTGGATTTGTATGAAGAGCTAAGACAGGAATTGCAATAGCATGCTCGTGCTAAACGAATATTCCAAAAGCGAGGCGACCCCATCCGGAGGACACTTTCATTTTTGCCGATTCATACTGTTCATGGCAGAAAGGGGTACTTAAGAACGCAAACAAACTTATCAGGAAATACATACCCAAAAAGTCAAACTTCGATGACTTCTCCGATGCCACAATTATGCGCATTCAAAGGAAATTGAATGCCCATCCTCGAGAAAACTCAACTTTGACTCTCCAAAAAATTGCTTCTACATGCACTTTTACTAATTTTGCACTTGCTGTTGGACTCTACAGAGTTAAATTGCCTTGATGGGCGGGGCGCTTTTTATATATTATTAAAGGGGGAGTGAACGAAAAAATTTGTAACTTTGCAAGCTGTGCAGCGAAGTATGCACAGCTGCATAGGCGCGCACTGCGCCGCCATAATTAACGATACGATAAATATTTATGTTAAGCATATTCAGCAAGTCTCGTCAACCGGAGAAATTGTTTTTTGAGACGGACATCCACTGCCACATATTGCCGGGCATCGATGACGGGTCGCCCGATGTGGCCACATCGGTGAGCCTCGTCTCTAAAATGAAGGATATGGGATTGCGGCGCATCATTGCATCGCCGCATGTGACCTACGGCACATTTGAGAACACCCCGGAGACCGTTGGCGCGGCCAAGGCAGAGCTTCAGGCAGCCCTCGACGCTGCCGGCATAGAGGTGGATTTGCAAAACTCCGCGGAGTATCGCATTGACGATTTGCTCATGAGCCACATAGAGCAAGACATCTTGATGCCGCTGCCGGGCAAGCATCTGCTGGTGGAGAACTCGTTTATACAGGAGCCCTGGAATTTGGACCGGTTCCTGTTTGAGCTTCAGCTGAAGGGGTATGTGCCCATCTTGGCGCACCCCGAGCGCTATGCCTACTATTATGGCAAGAAAGAGCGCTATAAGCAGATGCATGAGGCCGGCATCAACTTTCAGATCAATGTGCTGAGCTTGTCGGGGTGCTACGGCAAAGACGAGAAGCGCATTGCCGAGTGGCTCATAGAGAAGGGCTATGTGGATTTTATTGGCACCGACCTGCACCGTCAGAGCCATGTTGACTCGATAATGACGTATCTGAAGAGCAAGGATTACAAGCGTCACCGCGAAGCATTGGAGACGCTTGTGAAGAACGATGAGATATAACGACAGGCCATAACAGCGCTATGGAGGAACGTCAGAAGTCAGTATATTCACGCGGAGCCCACGACGGGCTGTATATGGGTTGCTACCTGTCGCTGCTCATGATAGCGATAGGAGCGTCGATGACAGTGCCGCTGCTGTCGCTGCCGGCAATTGCCGGGGTGATAGGTGTGCCCTTTGTGATATACCGATTTTTGAAGCGCAGCTTTGCCTGCGACGGCTATCGCAGCAGCTTTGCGGCGCTGTGGGTCCACGGCATCTGCATTTTCTTCTTCGGCGGGCTGCTGATGGCGCTGACGGTGTATCTGACGCTGCGCTTTGGAGCGCCCGGATATGTGGCCGAGCAGACCGCTAATATCATCGCGGCATACCGCGAGATAGGGACCGCGCAGGCCACCGAGTTTGCCGACCTGCTGCAGGCTGTGATCGACGCCGGGGCGCTGCCCACGCCGGCCGAGATAGCTGTAGAGCTGGTGTGGATGGGAGTGTTCAGCGGGTCGATGCTGTCGATATTGGTGGCCCTGATAGTGCGCAGCCGTCGGCGGCCCGGCCCTCCGCCATATATGGGCGCCGCTGAGGGCTGATGGCCGCACCCGCCGGACAGATACATACAACATAATCAACAAGATACAACCAACCAATAGATATACCGATAAAGATATGGACATTTCAGTAGTGGTGCCGCTATACAATGAGGCCGAGTCGCTGCCGGAGCTCGAGGCTTGGATTGCCCGCGTGATGTGCGAGCACGGCTTCAGTTATGAGATAGTGTTTGTCAACGATGGCTCCACCGATAATTCGTGGGAGGTAATCAAGGAGCTGAGAGCCAAAAATGCGGCGGTGAAGGGCATCTCGTTCAGACGCAATTACGGCAAGTCGCCGGCGCTGAACACCGGCTTTCGCGCCGCTCAGGGCGATGTGGTCATCACTATGGATGCCGACTTGCAGGACAGCCCCGACGAGATACCGGAGCTGTATCGCATGATCAAGGAGGAGGGATACGACCTGGTGTCGGGCTACAAACAGAAGCGTTATGACCCGCTGTCCAAGACGATACCTACAAAGCTCTTCAACGCCACGGCGCGAAAGGTCACGGGCATCAAAAACCTGCACGACTTCAACTGCGGCCTTAAGGCCTATCGCCACAAGGTGATAGAGCACATCGAGGTCTATGGCGACATGCACCGATACATACCCTATCTGGCCAAGCTCGCCGGCTTTAACCGCATCGGCGAGAAGGTGGTGCACCACCAAGCGCGCAAGTATGGCAAGACCAAATTCGGCCTGGACCGCTTTGTCAATGGATATCTTGACCTGATGACGCTGTGGTTCACCGGCAAGTTTGGCGGCAAGCCTATGCACTTCTTCGGTTTGCTGGGGAGCCTGATGTTTATCCTCGGCTTTATCGCTGTGATAGCCGTTGGAGCAATCAAGCTGTACAATATGCACGCCGGCAACCACTACATCCTGGTTACCGACTCGCCCTATTTCTATCTGGCGCTGACGCTGATGCTGCTTGGCTCGCAATTTTTCTTGGCGGGCTTTGTGGGCGAGCTTGTGGCGCGCAACTCGCCACGGCGCAATGACTACGAAATCGACGAAACCCTATCATAACACAGCCCTTGATTACCGGCAACAAAACTAACTGACTCAGATGACAGACTACAACACATACGCACAGTTCAAAGCCCTGGTGTCGGCGCGCTATTCGTGCCGCAGCTATTCGCCCGAGACTATTGACCGCGACATGATCACCGCGGTGCTCGAGATGGCGCAGAAGGCTCCATCGGCCTGCAATCGCCAGCCGTGGCAGTTTTTGGTGGTAGATGACGCCGCATCGCGCGCAAAGATATGCGCTGCTTACTCGCGCGAGTGGATACAGAGCGCCCCCGCCTATATCATCGCATGCGGAGTCCACTCACAGGCGTGGCATCGCGCTCACGACGGCAAGGACCACACCGATGTGGATATCGCCATCGCCGTGGAGCATATATGCCTTGCCGCCACATCGCTGGGGCTGGCAACTTGCTGGGTGTGCAACTTCGATGCCGCCGCCATCACTCGCGACTTCAATATTCCCGAAGGCGTGGAGCCGATAGCCATCATTCCCATCGGGCATCCCGCGGCCGACAGCCACCGGCCGGAGAAGGTGCGTAAGTCTCTCGATGACATCGTCAAATGGGGAAGCTTCTGAGACGACATGTAGCAATACTCGCAGCCTTAATCGGGGCGGCGCTGACCGGCTGCAACAGCAGCGGATGCCTCGACAATCGCAGCGCCATCCCGCTGGCCGAGTTTTATAACTCGGAGACGGGGCAGAGCCTGACCCTTGACTCTCTGGAAATCCGAGGCGTGGGCGCCCCGGACGACTCGGTGCTCGTGGCCGCAGGCACAGCGGTGTCGCAGGCTTACCTGCCGATGCGGTCATCGCACGAGCTGATACAGTGGTGCTTTGCCTACCGGAGGCACGACGTTGACGACGACGCCAACAACGACACCCTCAGCATCAGGTACGTCTCGAAGCCATACTTCGCATCTAACGAATGTGGAGTGATATATCAGTATCACATCAGCAACCTCACGCATACGTCGCACTTCATTGACTCAGTGGCCATAGCCGACTCCGTGGTCACAAACATTGACAAAGTGTATCTGAAAATCTACTTCAAGCCACTGCCCGTGATAGAAGATGAAGGCGGCGACGCCGGCGACGAAGAGATAATAATCACCTCCGGGCGGCATTACACATCCGGCAACAGATAACTATGGCACGCACCGGGCATAACATACTCCTCATTCTCTTGCTGATAGCCATAGGCTGGTCGGCAGTGGCGCAATCGCCGGCGCCGTCGGCGCCACAGAGACGTCGCATCACTCCCGTCAACAACGCCTCGACAGCCACCCAGCCTATCAATGAGAATAAGAATGACACCGTGAGGCTTAACGAGCAGCGGCGCGCCCACTCCACACAGTTTGTCAACGACAAGGGCGAGGTGATATTCATCGACACAATCACAGGCAAGCAGTGGCGCGACTCCACAGAGATAAAAAAACCAAATGCTCGCATGAAATATCCACTGCTGGAGTCTGTGTCAGTAGGCGTTAATATCTGGGACCCCTTAATGAGAGCCTTCGGCCAAAAATACGGCATCATAGACTTCTGCGCCGAGCTGAGCCTCCACAACCGCTATAAGCCTATATTTGAAGTGGGACTGGGCACCGCGTCAAACACGCCCGACGGCGCCAATTTCACCTACAAATCGCCCATGAGCGTATATTTCAGAATAGGCGCAAATTACAACTTCCTGTTTAACTCCACCACCGACTATCAGTTCTACGGAGGCTTGCGCTATGGCTTTGCGCCCTTTAAGTTCTCGCTCAGCGATGTGAGCATGAGCTACCCCTACTGGGGCGAAGAAAGCACCATCGACGTGCCCGCACAGAGCGTCACCGCAGGCTGGCTTGAAATATGCCTCGGCCTGAAAATCAAACTGTTCGGGCCCATCTCAGCCGGCTGGACTTTTAAGTATCGCCAGGTGCTGCATCAGACCAAGACACCGATAGGCGAGGCGTGGTATATCCCGGGCTATGGCGCCAAAGGCAGCGCCATCAGCGGCGCCTTCACCATCTACTACACCCTGCCGCTGCATAAGCGCAAGGCCCTGCCTATCGACGACGGCAACGGCGAGGCCGGTAGGGCCTCAGCGGGCGGAGATGACGCCGGCGGCGGCGCCAAGGACTTCAAGATACCATCAGTGAGCGGAGCGTCAACCCGATAACGCGCCATCGCCTCCCGCCTACAACCCGCGTGCCCCGCCCCTAACTTCAGGCTAAAAGCGGCTCAAGCCCAAAATATGGTGCATAGATTTTAGAGAAAGTGTTAAATTTGCAG
>JBJEDF010000017.1:13363-14972 GCA_051871765.1 Muribaculaceae bacterium | reverse complement strand
ATGGTATGCCGATAAAAAAAACTACGTTAAGCCGGGAACAGCCGCGCTTTATGCGACATCGTGGGCTAAAATAGCGCCCTATATCAGTGATGTAGATGTCTGCGCATTTGACAAGTCTGATGCGAAGGCGCTGCTTGCGCGGCTTAGAGATAGCGGCCTTGCTGCGCACACCATCAGAGATAGGATGGCCGTGCTGCGCAACATGCTCAAATACGCGGCGTTGGACTTGCAGCTTCCTATTCAGCCGACTGAGTGGAGCTTGCGCATGCCCAAGTCTGAACCCAAGGCCTTGCAGCGCTATACGGAAGCTGAGGCATATAGGGTGATACGATATGTGAGCAATCTCAGCGGCGCAAATCTCCGCCGAGATATAGGAGTGTTAGTGTCGATTACGACAGGCCTCCGTATCGGTGAGGTGTGCGGCCTTAGATATGAGGACGTTGACTTTAAGCACAACGTCATCTCGGTGCGCCGCACGGTGAACCGCATATATGAGCCAATCAAACGTGTGACTGCGAAAATCGTTGGAACGACAAAAACGCGCGCAGGTTATAGAGATGTGCCGCTGCTGCCGGTGCTTAAACAAGCGCTAAGGGCGTTGTATAAGGGCAATACGAGCATATATATAGTCTCCGGCACGGATACACCGCTTGATCCGCGCGTGCTCCGTGAGAAGTTTAAGAACTTGCAGCAAAGACTGGGGCTGCCGCATATCACATTTCATGGCCTCCGCCACACGTTCGCCTCTATGCTTGTAGAGGCAGGAGGTGACGTCAAGACTATATCTATAATACTTGGTCATAGCACTGTCGCTATGACGCTCAACTTATATGTTCACCCGTCTGAAGACGCGAAACGCAAGGCCGTCTCAAGAGCTTTCAAAGGACTGTAATGATTACCGACACTAACACACTCCTCGCTATCGAGGTTAAACACGCCGTTAACGCTATATTCTGCGGCAAGAGCCGCAACAATGTGAGGGCGATGGCGATAGCCGCCACGGCTGCCGCTAAGATGCAGCTGCCGCGCTACGCCGTGATGGACGCGCTCGACGTCAGCTCTGCCACGCTCGATGACCTCGCCGCCATCAGCGAGATGTACCGCGATACTCACTCTGCCTCATTCTCCGCAGCCGTATCACTCGCCGTGGAGGCCGCTACCGAAGCGCGCCGCCGCCGATACGGCGATGAGCACCATGGTATCGATTGTTTTTTTAACAATGATAGATGGGACGCCATCAGCAAGAACTATGATCAGCGCCGCGAGGTGCGCCGCCTCAAGTCAGAGGAGCGCCGCCGCGCTAAGATAGAAGCAGAGGCCGACAAAGATGAAGCACAAATAATTGATTGATAGTGCTTTTGTGGTTACATTTTTATTAACTTTGCGATATGAGCACGTGTGTATATATTGACCTTCCCGACTACCTGAGAGAGTGGTTCATCGACGATTGCGGCGGTCTTGATGGCGGCGCCGTCAAGGTGCGCCGCGGCTCTGCCGAGAGTAACTTCCTCGGCGTGTTTCTCGCCAAGCGACCTATCGGCGTCAAGCCAGAGCCACCGGGCAACCGCCTCGCGGTGAGAATACCGGTGTTTCGCGGCCGCAACCCCGA
>JBJEDF010000017.1:12875-13263 GCA_051871765.1 Muribaculaceae bacterium | reverse complement strand
CACCGGGCAACCGCCTCGCGGTGAGAATACCGGTGTTTCGCGGCCGCAACCCCGAAGACTACAACTACCTACCGCCGTATGCGATGGGCGGTTTCGTAGAGCTAATTCGGCGGCGCTTTGACATGCAGCTCTGGGATGAGCTATATGGCTTTGCTAATATCGGCCGTAAGCAAGATGTTATGATATACGCATTCATGGAGAAGCACGGCATATCGCCGTCAGAAAAAAACTGGCAGGCCGTCGCTAAGCGATATGCACGTCTGCGCAAGATATACGCGGCGCGCGAGGCACGAAAAAAGTGATTGATTTCACGGCAAAAAAAATAAAAACGAGAAAAACGAGAAAAACGAGAAAAACGAGAAAAACGAGAAAAACGAGAAAAACGAGA
>JBJEDF010000017.1:0-12775 GCA_051871765.1 Muribaculaceae bacterium | reverse complement strand
AAATAAGATGAATAACACTACACAGATACTTCCCTCGATTAAGAGTATCGCATGGATAGACTGCCGCTATCTGCCGATGATAGCTGAGGCGCCGGCGGTGCGCCGCACGCTGTTTGAGCGTTTTGCGCCAATTGTGTTTATAGGCGAGCCGAGGCTGACTATCAAGCACAGCCATGGTGGCGAGCGCAAGGTTTCGCTGACATTTGTCAGCGCCGAGGCGCTGCCGCTACACCGCGGCTATGCGCTGGCATACGCCGTGACGCTCGTAAGCGGTGATGTGCTATTGATAGGGCGGCGCACGCTGCCGCGAGCTATTACCGATGTGACATATAGCTCCGGCGCGGCCGATGGTGACGCCGCCGGCTATAGCTATACCGTGACCTTCTACACTAACAGAAGACTTCCGAG
The DNA here is from genome assembly GCA_051871765.1 of Muribaculaceae bacterium. Lineage (GTDB taxonomy): Bacteria > Bacteroidota > Bacteroidia > Bacteroidales > Muribaculaceae > CAG-873. The sequence goes on along the minus strand of JBJEDF010000017.1, from coordinate 12,367 downwards.
AATTGCGTTGTTTGATAATAGTTAGATTTATGTTAGTAACGATTGTTTTTGTCCGGCTGTCGTGAGATAGTCGGATTTTTTAGTTTATGAGCCGAAAAATTAGCGATATAGCTGTCTTTGTGGCGGCGGCCGTTCCTGTTGTATTTTTGCCGAAAAACATACGAAATGAAAAAATACGACGTCAAACTCAAGGGATATGTAGGCGGGGACATGTTTGATCCCGACTACATTGACTATATTCTCGCCAAGAGAGCAGGTGCTGAGGTTAATATTCTGATTGACAGCCTCGGCGGATCAACCGCGAGTGCTCTGAGTATCGCTGCCGCCATCGGCGGCCACGGTAATGTGAATGTACACTTCGTAGGTATGTGCGCCAGCGCTGCTACCATCGCTTCTTTGAGGGCGAAACATATAAGCATCGACCGCAACGCTATGTATCTCGTGCATAAGTGCAGTACATTCCTGCTCGAATTCGACAACTTCAACGCTGACGATATGAGCGATCTTATCGAGCGACTGCGCAAGACTAAGGACGACCTCGATAAGATTGATGCCAATGTGGCCGAGATGTACGCGTCGCGCTGCAAGCGTGAGCCGAAGGCTCTGCTTGAGCTGATGGGCGAAGGCAAGTGGCTGAGCGCACGAGAGGCACTCGACTGGGGCTTCGTTGACGAAGTCACTGATTACGATGTGACTGCGGCGCCGGTCATCACCGAGGAGATAGAGACCGAGATGATAGCCGCAGGCATAGAGCTGCCGGCGTTGCCAAGAGCTAAAAAAACACTCGTTGACAAAGTGATGTCGCTCATATCCGGGAGCAGCAGGAGCGCCGCCGACATCGAGGCGCTGCGTGTAGAGCATGACGCATTGAAGTCAGCCTTTGACGCGCTCCAGGTTAGAGCCGCCGAGCTGCAAGCGTCTGTCTCCTCGCTGACTGCCGAGCGCGATGAGGCGCAAGCGCGTGCCGAGCAACTTGCCGCAGAGGTGGCGGAGCTGAATAGCAGCGCCGATGATAGCGGTACTGCTGTCATCACTAACGGCGCGGCGCAGCCGCAAGATGACGCGATGGCCGCCTTCATGGCGACAGGCGCAAGAGCAAAAAAACTTTTTAATCAACTTCCTTAATAACTGTTAAAAATGGGCAAATTAGTTTACAACCTTGAAGATTTTCAGAAGGCGGCCGCGCAGTACCGCGGCGACCTTCTCCGCATGCCTATCGAGGGGCTCGAGAAGACACTTCAATACATGACGTTGCGGCCAGGCATCACCTATGAGCAGATTGTCGGTACTATCACAGCATCCGCAGAGCTCGCGCCTTACAAAGCCGGGCGTCGTAGCGATGTGACACTCGATGCAGTGCTGCGCCCTCTGCGCACCTACTTCGGTAGCGTTAATGCTGATTTCGAGCCCAATGCCGAGATTTCTACGCTCCTCGGCCACCGCGCCTCTCAGGCTATGGGCGACGCTCTCGCCACCACGCCGCAGGCCTATGAGGTGCTTGCTAATGTAGCTAAGTCTGTTTCCGGCAAGCTCAACGGCGCTATCTGGACTGCCAAGCGTGACGATGCCGGCACAACCACCGCAACGCTGTTTAACGGCTTCGACACTATCACCGATGACGAGGTCAACGCCGGAAAAATCTCCACCGGTAACGGCAACCTCCTCGAGCTCGGCGAGGCTATCACCCAGGCCAACGCTGTTGACGTAGCTAAGCAGATACTCTACTCGCTCAGCGATGAGCTCCGCGATGAGCAGTGCTATCTGTTCTGCTCGCGCGACTTCGCCGACAAGTACAATGAGGGCTACCGCCTCACGCACGCCGGCATCAACTACTACAACGAGTACAATCAGACCGTAGTGGAAGGCTCTGAGGGTAATCTTATCCTCGCACCTATGAGCGCGAAGAAAAACTCCAAATACTTCCAGGTATCGCCTAAGCGCAACATGCTCGTAGGCTGTGACCAGATGAGCGACGCCGAGAGCGTGCGCGTCAAGGAGTACGCACCTGATGTGCTCACCTTCATGCTCCGCATGTTCTTCGGCGTACAATTCGAAAGCATCGACGCCAAGCGCTTCAAGGCCATCAAGCTTTTTTCTGAATAATAACTGTTAAAAATCTTAACGCATATGGCTACAGCATGTAAATCCATACAGCAGTCTATCGGGTGGTGCCAAGGCACGCCCGAGCTGCCCGGCATACGCCGCCGTCTCTACTATATCGCTAAAAGCGATGTAGTGAAATTTCCTGAGCTGCCGCGCGATGACCGCGGCCGCGCCACCGCGTCAACACTGGAGGGCTCGTTTGCACTCGCCGCCGAGGCTAAATGGCACTATATCGATATCCTCCCTAACAAGTCGCAGTTAACGTCAGAGGCTCAGGGAGAGATGCCGTCGCAGACGCAACTCAATAAGCTCACCGCGGTTCACCCCGGCGTAGGCGCCGAGGCCAGCGCCGCCGCGGCTTATCTCAACAATGCCGATAACGTGTTCATCGTAGAGGATATGAAGGGCAACTACCGCGTGCTCGGCAACGACAAGTGGGAGACGAAGACTACCGTTGCGCAAGACCTCGGCCAGGGTGCGACCGGCACTACTTCAACGACCGTCAGCGTTGAGGCCACCGACGAGGTTCCAGCGCCGTTCTACACCGGCGAGATAGTGACCGAAGACGGCACGATTAACGAGACCGCAGGTTCTTGATATTAATGATTGAGAGGTTCTTCATGTGTTTGGGGCATAGGCGGCGCTAAGGCGTCGCCTATGCCTTTAATTTTAAAAAAATATGGACAATAAATTCACAGAAAAAATCAAGGCGTGGCTTGAAGCTCCGGAGGGGCAGCGCGACTATGCCGCCGGCAATATGATGCTGCTGCAGCTCAGTGGCAATCGTATCATGTTTGACAACTTCGCTCGTGCGCCTGAGCGATACCGCGAGCATGTTGCCTATCAGCTCCAGAAGTACTACAACTTCCGCGTTCAAAAGCTGACGCACGATGAGGTGACGAAGATGCAGGCTATCGCTGAGGCTGTTGTTGAGACGGCGGCTGCCGACGAGCAGCGCAAAACCGGCAAGCGTGATGACCACGATAGCCTACCACCGGAGATACGGCAGTGCTATACTGATAATTTTCTTATACTCGCAGAGATGAGAGAGAAACACGCAGAGCTGCGCGCTCTCTCTCGCTTCGATGACGCTCCGTGCCCGGATAGTGAGAAGTGGCCGTTTCTGAAGGAGGGAGTTAAGCAGCTCATCGAGCTCGATAAACAGCGATGTGCGAACTGGAAAAAATATGACGAGTACGGCAGGCCATGAGTAAGACGAGTGACATAGCTATATATCAGAAGGACTTATTCACCTCAAAGGGCGACCTCGAGGCGCGCTATCCGGCCTATATGGTTGACAAGGTGATGCGCGTGCGCGAGATGTATTCATGGCTATTGGCTAATCCAGATGCTACTGATAAGCAATTCATCGCACAGCTGACCTCTCATCATGACGTATCTAAAGTGACCGCTTACGATGACCTCTATATCGTCAAGGCGCTGCTGCCTACGCTGTCGCAGGCTTCACGCAGCTTCCACCGCTGGAGATACACAGAGATGATACTCGATACGTATCAGAAGGCCAAGGCCAAAGGAGATTTTAAGACGATGGAAAAGGCCGCGACAAGCTACGCAAAGTTCCACGGCATAGACCGCGAGGATGATGACGCCGGCGGCGTCGGCAAGCTCACAGTGCAGCCGTTCACCGCCACTGACGACCCCACCGTGCTCGGCATCAAGCCTATCCCTGAGCTGCGTAAAAAAATCGACGCGCTGCTCGCCAAGTACAAGGCGGAGAGCATGGATATTGAGGATGTAGATTACGAGGATGTAGATCTCGAGATGGATAAGATATTCCCTATTGATGATGGAGGAGAGTAAGAAGGTATATTTTAACACGCCACAGCGGCTCACTCAACTCGTGGGGGCCAACACTACCGTCATTGTTGCCGGAAGGCGCACAGGTAAGACGGATAGTATCGCCGCGCCCTTTGCGCTTAAGATGATGCAGAGGATGCCCGGATCCACCGGCGGCATCGTAGTGCCGACATTCAAGCACGGTCTTACTAACACCGTGCCGGGGCTACTCGCCGCATGGCGTAGATGGGGCTACATCAATGGCGTGCACTATGTTGTTGGGCGGCGACCTCCGAAGGGATTTGCCTCGCCTATCATAGAGCCGCACGAGTATGCACATGTCATATCCTTCTGCAACGGTTCTTGCGCTGTGCTAATATCGCAAGACCGCGCCGGCTCATCTAACGGCCTGACGCTGTCATGGCTGCTCGTGGATGAAGCTAAATTCATCGATTATCAGAAGCTCAAGGAGGAGACGCTGCCGGCTAACGGCGGCATCAAGTCACACTTCGGTCGGCACTCCTACAATCACGCGATGATGGTGCTCAGTGATATGCCTCAGACACAGAAGGGCTCGTGGTTTCTTCACTACCGCGACAAGATGGATAACGAGCTAATCGCCGCTATCGAGGGCGCGGTGTATGAGATATGGCGGCAAAAACAGCGCGTGCTCGACCTCCGCAAGAAGGGCGAGCCTGTGCCGGAGTATCTTCAGGGCTATATCCGTAATCTCGACCGCAAACTCAATCAGATGCGTTCCGTAGCGGTGTATTATAGAGAGTACAGCAGCATCGAGAACTTACAACTGCTCGGCGAGAACTACATAAAGCAGATGAAGCGCGACCTCACGCCGCTGACATTCCGCACATCTATCCTCTGTCAACGCATAGGCATATCCAAGGATGGGTTTTATTCTTCGATGCGCGAGGGGCACAAGTATGACGCCTCCGACTTTGCTACGCTTGATAGCGCCTTCGCAGAGCACTTTGCGTCTGATGACGCGATGTCGTCGCCTATCGCCCTCGGTGGCGTCAATGGTGATGCCGACGTTGATGCTGACGCTCCTATCTGCATCGGCATGGACTACAACGCTAACATAAACTGGATAGTCGCCGGTCAACCTCGAGGCCGCCGGCTTAATGTGATAAAATCGTTCTATGTCAAGTACGAGCGTAAGATACCGGCGCTCATCTCTGACTTCTGCACCTACTACGCCGCGCATAGAAATAAGCTCGTCGTGTTCTACTACGATGCTACCGCGCTCGGCTCCAACTACGCCGTCAACGAGCAGGACTTCCGTTATGTGATATGCCATGAGTTTGAGCGTCACGGCTGGCGCGTAGAGCCGGTCTATATCGGCAATCCTATGCGCCATGACGAAAAATATCTACTTATCAATCAGGGCTTTGCCGGCAAGCAGCGCCTCATTCCGTTTTTTAATAGACAAAACAATGACGACCTTATTCTCGCCATTCAGGCCGCCGGGGTGAGCCGCGGCCGCAACGGCTTCCGCAAGGATAAGGCCGGCGAGAAGCTCGCCGAGAGCGAAGAAGACCTCCTCGAGCACCGCACCGACGGCACAGATGCATTTGATACACTCTACATCGGCTGCGAAAAATTCCCTTATCGCGATGATTTCGCGCCGTTTATCGCCGGCGTAGTATAGTGTCTTTTGTAATAGCCACTGCCGCGGCTATCTTTGTAAAAAAAATAAAAAACGATGGAATTCATCAAGCCGACATCAGAGCTGCTGTTCACATACGAACTCGGAGACCTCGCGCTGCGACCGCAAGGTGCTGCCTCTGTGGTGGTTGACGTGCGCGATGTCGCCGGCGGCGCTATAATACTCAGCATCACATATAGCACCGCTGATGTGTATGACGTGTTGCGTATATACAGCATTGCGGACGAGGTAGAGACGTATATGCGCGAGGCTGGTAAGTGCTTTATCGAACTTGAGGTTAGCGCCGAGACTGACAAGGGATATTACGATAGCATAATTATAGGTGTGCTGTATTGCGAGCGGCCTATCATACCGGCTATATCCGCGCAGGTGTTCGCGGCTGAACATTTCCTCGCCCCTCGTAGCTACAAGCGCGTGCCTATGCAGTCAGCTCACACACTGCGTTACAAGCCACAGAGCGCCACCGAGAGCCGCGACTGCGCGCTCCGTGTGCACTTCGTTGATGGTGACGGCGATGCACAGCTCACCACCATAGCGCGCCGCGCATACGATAGTCGAGGTGTTAGGGCGGTAAGCGTTGTAATTCCCGACCTCGCCGCTGAGGTGGCCGAGAATACCGAGGCCGGCCTATCTGCGATACTGTCTGTCTGTGTATGCGCCGGCGCGCGCGAATATACATACTACATTGACGACTACCTACCTGCGATGTGCCTATGCTATGTTAATCACTTCGGAGCTGAGGAGGTTATCGGCCTCACCGGCAAGACGACGGAAAAACTACAAACGGAGCTTGATACTGTCGTAGTGGCCGGACGGCTCGTGACATGCAACCGCAGCGTGACGCTCGAGTATGACACGGAGGTAGAGGCTCTGCTGCCCGACGAGGCGCGTGAGGTGGCTGATATGTGCGCCTCGCCGCGGATAGCGCGACTGAATAGCCTCATTGATATGGAAGATGGTAACATGGACGACTTCCCGGCTATCATCGTCACCGACTATGAGGCTGATGTGACTGCTGCTGATGACGCGCTGTCATCAGTAAAAATAACGTGGCAGTATGACCGAGGGCGCGCTGCCGAGGCTGATTATTCCGGCGGAGATCACAGGTTTACTGACGAATATAACGGCTGCTATGACTGACAAGATACATATTTCTATCGCAAGGCGTATGCTGGAGAGCGGCGAGCCGGTGTCGCTTGATGTGTGGAAGAGCGACGGCACAGTGATGCACATTGACAGATGCATATCACTTAGATACGATATGCACACCGGCGTGCGCAACGTCAAGATACGCCCCTCCGGACAGATACGCCGCGTGCGCGACTGTTGCATATTCAGAATTAATAATAACGAGGTTTACTTATGAGTGATATAGACACATACGATGTATATACCAGCGTCGAGGACCTCCCGGGGTTAAACTCGCGCGCGGTTTTTCAGGTTAATTCGGCCGGCGTATTCCGTGAGGCCGGCGATATAGCGCCTCAGCCGTGCCCCGGCGGTAAGGTGATGTACATGCCGTGGGGTGCTGACAACATGATGCCTTACGATATTCTGGACCTGATCGAGCGTGATGAGACACTGACGACGTGCCAGACCGTCAACGCCGAGACGCTCTATGCCGCAGGCTTGCACTATGACGCCTGCGCCGCAGATGAGCGCGTGCGCGATGAGGTGAGCGCTTTCGCGCTTGATAATAACCTCATCTCGCTGACGATGGGAATGTGTAGCGACATGAAGTACTTTGGCTTTGCTGTTGCCGTGCTAATACTCTCGCGCGACGGCACGAAGATAGTGCGTATTAAGCGCAAGGAGGCGTGTTATTGTCGCTTCACCCCTGCCAACACCGCCGGGCGTATCGAGCAAATAGTATACGCAAACTGGCGCTACCAAACCGCCGCTATGGGATATGAGGTGATAGAGCTGCTCGACCCGGCTGCGCCGTGGAGCGACCTCGCGGAGCGTATGCGCCGCGGTCTTCGCACGCGCAAATTCGCGTTGCTGTGCAAGATACCTACGCCCGATGCAACATACTATCCTATTCCGCCGTATGCGGCGCTGTTTCGCGGTAAATGGTACAACATCAAGCAGCTCATCGGCATAGCCAAGGAGGCTAAGCTGCGGAATTCTGCGCCTATAAAATATCAAATACAAGTATCGGCGAAGTACTGGGAGAATATATTCCGCGCTGAGGCTATCACTGACAGGCGTAAGCAGCAGGAGCGCGTAGTGGAGGAGAAGCGTAAGATTATCGACTTTCTCACCGGCGCGGAGAATAGCGGCAAGGCCTACTTCTCGACGTTCTACGTGACACCTGACGGTCGAGAGCAGACGGAGGTGAAGATTACTAAGATAGAGACCGCTAAGGAGGGCGGAGACTGGGAGACTGACATCCAAGAGGCCATCAATATGTTCTGCTTTACTATGCGAGTGCATAGCAATCTCGTGGGCAGTGTTCCCGGGAAATCGCAGAGCAACAATTCCGGCTCGGATAAGCGCGAGCTCTACACCATCGCGCAGGCAATGCAGCAGCCTTACAGGGATATGCTACTGTCCCCGCATAACATCATCGTCAGATACAATGGCTGGAAGGGCGTCGTGCCGCGGTGGCCTATGCTGCAACTGACTACGCTCGACGAACATCAAGATAGTACGCTTATAGACACACAGAGATATGAGACTGACTGAATATGATGATATTATAGCCGCTATGCTGCCGAATGTGGTGGCAACCGTACCGGGTGAGGCGTCGCTTATTGATAAGGTCGCGCCGTATATCGACGCCGCTGAAACTGAGATGGTTAACAATATCGTCGGTGGCGAGGTGTTCGATTTGCTCTGCGAGGACGAGAGTATGAGTGAGCTTCGCACGACCGCCGCGCGCTATGCTCTCGCGTCGGCACTGCTGACGGCGCTTCCGGCGCTCGATGTAGTGTTAACGCCTAATGGCTTCGGTGTGGTTAGCACGAATAACATAGCGCCCGCGTCAACGGCGCGCATAGAGGCGCTGAGGGCGTCGATAATTGATCGCCGCGACCAAGCCTTTGAGGCGCTCATAGCGGCGCTTCCGGCGCTCGCCGAGTGGCGCGAGCATGCTGTATCTCGATATTATACAGCTACGATATTCCGGGCGCTGACGCTGATAGATATGGTGTATCAGCCTGACGATAAGCGCTGTCGCATTGATAGGTATAAGACACTACGCGCGGCGGCTGATGCAGAGCAACAGCATCTCGCCGATGTGGCTGTCTCGCCGGAGCTGATGCAGCGCCTATGCCTTGCGGCTGTCACCGGCGAGGCTACAGCTGCGGAGAATATGCTCATCGAGCGGATTAAAAAGATTATTGCGCTAAACATCGCCGGCGCGAAGTACAACAAGCGCGAGGCTGTATATGACACGGTGAATTATGTCAAGGCTCATGCCGCCGACTTCCCTGAGTGGGCGACCTCCGATGTGGCAGCGTTATATAATCCACCTGTATTTGCCAACGATAGGAATTCCGGCGGCTACTTCTTCTGAGATGGAAAGGCTTGATATACAGATACCGCGCACATGGGGCGAGTGTAGCGAGCGCCAGCTACGCTACCTCTATCGCCTACAAGCCGCAGGCTACGCCGGCGATGCAATGAAGACACTGGCGCTGGCACGCCTCGCTAATATGCGCATACACCGCGCTGGTGGCTCTGGCTTTATCATCATCGTCAAGTCAGGCCGCGCCGTCATAAGCGCAGAGCGTTTTGTCTCGCTGCTATCTGCGCTCAACTGGCTCGATGAGGCAGGCGCCCCGGTGCGTTTCGCCAAGCTACACGGACACACTGCGCTGCCGGCAGACTTCTCCGGTGTGCCGTTTGAGACGTTTATAATTTGCGAAAATCTCTTCCAGGCTGCCATCGCTAACAACGATGAGCGTGCGGTTGATGCACTTGCATGCAGCTTGTACAGGTGCAAGCGTATCACGCTGCGCGACTATGAGCGCGTGATGATACTGCACTGGTTTGCCGCCGTCAAGGCGCTGTTCGCACGCACCTTTCCCGATTTGTTCAAGCCGGCCGGCGGCGATGATATGGATATGCAGCCTCTATCGGAGCGGCTGCGCGTATCGACCGACGCGCAAATCCGCGCCCTCACCAAGGGCGACATCACGAAAGAGAAAGAGATACTCGCGCTCGACACATGGAGGGCGCTTACAGAGTTAAATGCACAGGCCAAGGAGTATGAAGAATATAGACAGAAGATTAAAAAGTGATTGGGATGCCGCGGCGTTTTTCTTCGACCTTGCCGCGCGAAATAAGCTCGCGCTCGATGCAGGCTTCTCGACGCACCGCGTGAGCGGCTTACAAGGCTTCGAAGATGCCTTGCAGTCATTGCAACGCTCGCCGGCGCTGTTATGTGTCAGTGACAACGATGATGGGTGGTGTGACCTCGAGAATACGCCGCGCACGCGACGCGTAAAGACGGTCTTCCTTGCTATGCGCCACCCGGTAGATGATATGCAGCGCCGTGATGAGTGTATAGCTACTATGCACGAGCTGTTCCGACAGCTGATGAGCGTGCTCGCTCTCGAGCGCGTCAGGCTTGAGCAGAATTGCGTTTTTATCGATGGCAGAATTGCGTTCAAGGTGATCGACAGATACTTCTTCTCCGGATGCGCTTGCGCTTACTTCACTATTGCCACCGATATATATACCGACTTGACATATGATACAGCCGAATGGATATGATGCAGAGGAGGCGCGTCGCCGCTACGTCACCGCATGGAATAGTACCATGGTGGACATATGGCGCGACCGCATGGTTAAGACCGGCGCTATCGACACCGGCGCGCTGTATAGCAGTGTCACAGCTCTGCGCCTCGATGCCGATAGCCGTTTTACCGAGGTATCTATTATGCACGGCTTTAACCGTTATGGCATATACGTGGATGCAGGCGTGGGCCGCGAGGTGTATCGCGGCAACGGCGGAGATATAGGCCGCGCCAAGGCGCGCAAGGCTAAGCCATGGTTCTCGGCCAAGTATTATGCGTCAATACGCAATCTCCAGGACTTCTACGCAGACAATCTCGGCGCCGATTGCGCTAACGCCATCAGCGAGGTGCTCGCTACGCCGTAGGGTGTCTTTGCGGCTGCGGCGATTTAATCTTAATTTTGGCAAAACTAAAAAATAAAGATATGGCAACAACAGATGTAGTTAGTAAGCTGATAGCCGACCTGAGAGCGGTCACGGCGCCCCGGGCTATCACTCCGGCAGGGATAGCGAGAATTCTTGAAGAGATAACCAAGCTCACAGCCGGCACAGCTGATGCCGCCGTGGTTGCGCAGCTGCAAGCCGCAATCGCGGCGGCTCGGGCTGCCGCTGATGCCGCCAAGGATGCGGCTGACACGGCAGCCGCTGATGCAACCGCGGCCGCTGACAAGGCCGATGCCGCGACTGCAGCGGCAAAGGAGGCCGTCGTGGAGGCCCGGAACGCGGCAAACAGCGCGAGCGTTCAGGCCGCTAACGCCGCAAATCTCGCCAACGAGGCTAAGGCGGCTGCTACTGCAGCCATTGACGCCGCAAGCTCACAGGCGGAGGACCTCAAACAGTATATAGGCATCTATGAGATCAAGGCGTTCACGTACCACCCTAAAGAATACACTGACGCTCTCCCCGGCGATGCTGTATGGGCGGCGGCAGACATGCGGTTCTACACCTATGATGCCTCGGCGGCAGACTGGACCACCAACAATGTGCTCAACGCTCGCGACAGCATAGGCAATATTGTAAGCCCGGCGTTCGACAAGCTGTTCAGGCTGGAAAATGTGCTGTATAGAGCAATCGATGATGGTGTGGGATATGCACTGACGCCGTTGGCTTCTATGCGCGACGTTAACACCGCGAAGACAGAGGCTATTGCGACAGCCAAGCAATCGCGCGGCATCATCAATCTTCACACCGAGTTCTATGATGAAGTCGGGCCTATAACGAGAGCTATCGACTTCTTCGAGGCAGCCAGACTTCTGGACAGTCACAGCCCGAACGGAGAATATCATATTCCGGGCATTATCATTATCTATAATGACAAAGATGCCGGAGGGGTCGTAGCCCTCGCATGGAAACTTACAGAGATAGCTGGTCAAGACGACTGGTATGACATGGATAACTGGCAGGTGCTATGGAGATAAACTACAAATCCGACTTCGATTTTATTCTCACTTTGTACGGTGAGAATGGCGAGAGCATAGGCTTCCCGGCATATGATTGGGAGGCATATATATATACGGCCTCTAAAGCCTACAAGTACAAGGCATCTTGTCACGGCGGCGAGTGTGTCAATTGCTTTAATGACAACGGCAAGATACACATCGTGGCCAACAATCACGGCTTGCCGACAGGCAAACTGAAGATAGACTTCTATTCGTATCTGCCGAATAGCTTGTATCCCGACGGCACCGAGCGCGTAGTGCAGCCCATTGATGTAGATATAGAGTTAGTGTCGGGCGCAGGCGATAATGCAGAGGGCGGCGAGGCCGAAGTGATTATACCTTACGCGCTTGTTACGAGCTACGATATTGCTAAAGCTAACGGCTACGGCGGCACTATGGCCGAGTATAACGAGGCGCTGACGCGGTTGCCCGAGTTAAAGGCCGAGGTTGACGAGGTCAACGCGCTCGCCGAGGTCATAGAGAGGCAGAGCGCGGCAGCGCAGACAGCAGCCGAGCAAGCACAGGCGGCGGCGGTCAGTGCAGCCGAGCAGGCACAGGCGGCGGCTACCGAGCAGGAGGCGCAGGCGGTGAGGCTCACGG
>JBJEDF010000016.1:0-2814 GCA_051871765.1 Muribaculaceae bacterium | reverse complement strand
GCACCAATGCTTTTAAGCAATGGTTTGGCGACTGGGAGAAGGCGGCGCGCATCGAAGCAATAAAAGGCTTGTCACCAATTGCTATAAAGCCACACTCTATGCAAAAAGATGAATTGTATTCCATATATAAAGAGCTGAAGACAGTGTCAAAAGATGGTCACAGTATATCTTTCTATAATAGCGCTTTCAAGAAAAATTTCAAAGAGAATGGGTTATTTGCGCAAATTGTGCCACAACTGCGTGAAATATTTGAAAACTCAATATTTGCATACGAAGAAGAAGATATGCTTGGTGGCACAATCCGCAGTGACGGAACAATGCATAAGGAGCATAAAAATATTGTCAGCTATCAAAATTATGTCGGGAAAGTCAAGATTGACGGCAAAGATTATTATGTGCGTTACACTGTTCAAGAAGAAAAAAGTGGTCTAAAAGGAACTCACTCGTTCTTCGTATCAAACGTTGATATATATGAAAACCCCACCGAAAAACGAACCATTCCGATTACATCTCGGGGGACTACCGAATTCGATGGGATTGTTGACGCAAAGTTACAACAATTCTTTGAAATGTCAAATAATTCTTCGCAAGTTGTCGATGAGAACGGTGAGCCGAGGATTGTTTACCATGGTACTAAGCGCCAATTCTGGGTTTTCGATGGCGGCAAAACCAAAGGCGTATTCGATGACGGCTTGAACTATTTCTCACTCGACCGCGATTTCTCAGAGAGGTGGATTAATCGAGATGACGAGCGCCAGCGTTCTCCAGAGGACAATGTCAAACTTGAAGAAGCAAGGCAATTGTCGATGCAACATAAGCGCGAGACTATCAAGCCAATAATCGAGAAATATGGTCCGTCACGCTACACTGAGGCTCCGGAATACCGCGAGCTTGAGAAAGAATGGGAGCAGTGGGAACGTGATAACCTCGGGCTCGATGGAATGACCTTAAAGGAAGCTAAGTATGATTATGGCAAGCGACTGTTGGAATGTTACATAAGCGCCAAAAACATCTACAATCCAAAGGAGAAGTATGAGACCGAAGGTCGTCAAATGCTCATTAACCTTGGTATTATCAATCCCAATGAGACAGGTCGCGAAAAAGCGATGACCGATTTGTATGCGTCAAACGGCTCGTATTTATACTACGAGCGTAAGGCTGTGGTTGACGAACTAAAGCGACGTGGCTATGATGGCATTCTTATTACCGAGGATGTTTCTTCAGATGCGAGCAAGAACTTACGCACTTTAGCAGTATGGGACCCAACGAAGATTAAGTCAGCCACGGACAATGTAGGGACGTTTGATGCCGAGAACCCCGACATACGCTATCAGATTGTCGGCGAGAAAGGCGCTGCATCGTTGGATAAGGCCAAGAAATTATCGGACGAGGAGAAACCTAAAGCTGATGAGAACAAAGAAAGTGGTTTGCGTTTTCGTGACGGTGATGCTCGCGACGTGGCACAGCGCATGGATGATAATAACGGAACCGAGGTTGTGCGTTTTGTTGATTTCATGCGGCGCGGAAGATTGGAACAAGGTGAAAGCCGGTACTTCCACGTAGGCGAAACTGGCGACATACTCAACGAGCATGGTATCAGTGGAAAAATTACTATTGGAACATCTGCTGTAAACTCACACCACAATGAGGATAAAGACCATTTGGATGAAAAGGATTGGGTGGAAGTCATTGAGAAAATCAATGAGCCTGTCGCCATTACGGAATATGGCGACAGAGGGAACTCCTACCGTATTTATACAATCGTTGAGAAGAACGGAAAAAACATTTGTGTAGGTGTAGATGTGAATAGCGTTGGTCGTGATGTCAACATTACGAATATAAGAACGGCTTTTGCACGAGACATAGTAAATGTACTGAACGAGAGACTTGTTTATCCGCATTCTCGCTCTGAATTAGAAACGGCCATCCGGAAACTTTCGCTTCGCCACAATCGCGAAGTCTATCCCGAACAGCCGTATGACGCTGTAAATATACGAAATAATTCTGAAACTCAAGCACAAAATGAAGAAAATCTTTTATATCGCATCCGCGAAGACGAGCCGCCTACACAAACAGGTATCGGTTACAAGGTGTTTGTACTGAAGGATGGCAAGCTCTATCCTCCGATGGTTGCCAATCCTGGAGGAGAGGCTACACCTATTGGTGTATGGCTTGATGCAGATGCAGCACCAGTGGCAGGTGTAACAAAGACCGGTCGCCAGCAAGTCAAGGCAGGTGGTAAGGGCACACAAGGAGGCAGTGGTAAGTTAGCCTATCGCCCCGGTTGGCATTTGGGCGAGATACCCTATGCATTGCAGTTTAACCGCATTAATCCGAAGACGGGGCAGCGCGAGTTGTTTCCTGCAAACTTCGTGTGGGCAGAGGTGGAGTATGCTAACGATGTGGACTACCAAGATGAGGCCATGAGCTACGGCATGAATAAGAGCGGGAAGTTCCAGCACTCGCTTGCCGGTCTGCCACGACTGCCTAAAGATGGCTCATATAAGTATCGCACTAACCCTGACCCAAACACTGACGATTGGATTATTACCGGTGCTATGAAGGTGAACCGCATTCTGAAGCCGAGCGAAGTGGATGCTATGGTTGAAGGGGCGGGGCGCAAACCGCAGCCAAGGCAGGCGGGCGCTGTGACTGATGCGCAAGTGGAGTCACTGAACAGCGAGATTGAGCGCATCAATGTACGGCAGAAGGAGATAGTGCAGACATCGCACGAGGCAAAGCGCAAGGCTGCCGAGCGGTTGGGCGCGAAGCTCAACACGAAGGTGAACATCGTCAGCGATATCAGCGAAATCA
>JBJEDF010000015.1:0-15116 GCA_051871765.1 Muribaculaceae bacterium | reverse complement strand
CACGAGCCTTTCCCCGGTTGAAAATTCAAGCCATTAACTGAATATCCCTAAGTAAATGCCGTGCATTTGGCAAAACTTACTGCGGTCAAATGAACGAACCTCCTAAGAACAGTTTAGGCTGTAACCTCTGTTTATCAGAGTGTTACAGCCTAAATCAATAGGTTTTAAAGTCTAACGTTTATTCTTCTACGCTTGCCTGCGCCGCAGAAATTTGCGGCTCATTCTCAAATACTTACGCTTGTATTGTAAGTTATTTGTAAGTGGCGTTTTCATGAACTTACGTTAGCCTTTTGAAAATCAGTCCTCTACGCTTGCTTGCGCCGCAGCGACGCGGGCGATGGGCACGCGGTAGGGTGAGCAGCTGACGTAGTTCATGCCGAGTTTGGCGCAGAATTTCACTGACGAGGGCTCGCCGCCGTGCTCGCCGCAGATGCCTACTTTGAGCTCGGGCTTTGTGGCGCGACCTTTTTCAACGCCCATTCTCACGAGCTGGCCTACGCCTTCTTGGTCGAGGACTTCGAAGGGGTCGGTCTTGATTACGCCGTGCTCCTTGTAGAATTTGAGGAACTTGGGAGCGTCATCGCGCGAGAAGCCGAATGTCATCTGTGTGAGGTCGTTGGTGCCGAATGAGAAGAAGTCGGCTACGGTGGCGATCTCGTTAGCTGTCAGGGCAGCGCGCGGCACTTCGATCATGGTGCCGACGAGGTAGGGCAGTGAGTCGCCTTTCTCGGCAAATACCTTGGCGGCGGTGTCGTTGATTACGGCGGCCTGGTTTTGGATTTCTTTGAGTGATCCTACCAGGGGTATCATGATTTCGGGCTTGACGTCGATGCCGCGAGCTTTGCAGGCGAGGGCGGCTTCGATGATGGCGCGTGTCTGCATCTCGGTGATTTCGGGGTATGTGATGCCGAGGCGGCAGCCGCGGTGACCGAGCATGGGGTTGAATTCCTCGAGGGAGTCAACTTTAGCTTTTACTTCGGCCAGAGAGATGCCCATCTCGTCGGCGAGCTCTTTTTGTGTTGCTGTCTGGTGAGGAACGAATTCGTGCAAGGGTGGGTCGAGCAGGCGGATGGTGACGCCAAAGCCGTCCATGGCTTCGAAGATGCCCTCGAAGTCGCCGCGCTGCATAGGCAGGAGTTTGGCGAGAGCTATGCGACGGCCTTCGACGTCAGAGGCGAGGATCATCTCGCGCACTGCCTTGATGCGGTCGCCCTCGAAGAACATGTGCTCGGTGCGGCACAGACCGATACCCTGAGCGCCGAAGAGGCGTGCTTGCTTGGCATCGCGTGGTGAGTCAGCATTGGTGCGCACCAGGGTCTTGGTGTATTTCGATGCGAGGTTCATGATAGCAGCGAAGTCGCCTCCGAGCTCGGGGTCGGTGGTGGGCACTTGGCCGTCATATACTTCGCCGTTAGAGCCGTTGAGTGAGATCCAGTCGCCTTCATGGAATGTCTTGCCATCCATGACCACGGTCTTTTCTTTGTAGTCAATTTTGATTTCGCCGGCTCCGGACACGCAGCATTTGCCCATACCGCGAGCCACAACGGCAGCATGTGAGGTCATACCGCCACGCATAGTGAGGATACCTTGAGCTACGGCCATACCGCGAAGGTCTTCGGGTGAGGTCTCGATGCGCACGAGCACCACTTTGCGTTTCTTTTCGGCCCAGGCTTCGGCTTCGTCGGCAGAGAATACTATCTGGCCGGTAGCGGCGCCGGGTGAAGCGGGGAGGCCTTTGGCAGCCACAATGGCGCGCTTGAGTGCGGCTTTGTCGAATACGGGGTGCAGCAGCTCATCGAGCTTTTGGGGCTCCATGCGCAGGAGCACTGTCTTCTCGTCAATCTTGCCATCGCGGAGCAGGTCCATAGCTATCTTGACCATGGCGGCGCCGGTGCGCTTGCCGTTGCGGGTCTGGAGCATCCAGAGCTTGCCGTCTTGGATTGTGAATTCCATGTCCTGCATGTCGCGGTAGTAATCTTCGAGGCGGTCAGCGATGGCAAAGAGTTGCTTAGCGCATTCGGGCATAGACTCTTCGAGTGAGGGGTATTTGGCGGCGCGCTCTTCCTCGGTGATGCCTTGGAGTGCAGCCCATCGGCGTGAGCCTTCGATGGTGATTTGCTGAGGTGTGCGGATACCGGCCACCACGTCTTCGCCTTGAGCGTTGATGAGGTATTCGCCGTTGAAGATGTTTTCGCCGGTGGCGGCGTCGCGGCTGAAAGCGACACCGGTGGCTGAGTTATCGCCCATATTGCCGTAAACCATAGCCTGGACGTTAACGGCGGTGCCCCATTCTTCGGGGATTTGGTTCATGCGGCGATAGATGATAGCGCGCTCGTTCATCCAGCTGTCAAAGACGGCGCAGATACCGCCCCATAGTTGCTCCCAAGCGCTGTCGGGGAAGTCCTTGCCTGTGAAGTCCTTAACGGCGGCTTTGAAGAGGCGCACGAGGCTCTTCAGATCGTCAACGCCGAGCTCGGTGTCAAGTTTGACGCCTTTGTCAGCTTTGACTTTATCCATAATCTCTTCGAACGGGTCGATATCGGTCTTGCTCTTTGGCTTCATACCGAGCACTACGTCGCCGTACATTTGCACGAAGCGGCGATAGCTATCCCATGCGAAGCGAGGGTTGCCGCTTTTTTGGGCGAGCGACTCTACGGTTGCGTCGTTCATACCGAGGTTGAGCACGGTGTCCATCATGCCGGGCATAGAAGCGCGGGCACCGGAGCGCACTGACACGAGGAGGGGATTTGTGGGGTCGTCAAACTTTTTGCCGGTGAGAGCTTCGACGTGAGCTATTGCTTTTGTCACATCGTCTTTGATGAGTTTCACGACTTCGTCCTTACCAAGCCGGGTGTATTCGGTGCAGACTTCGGTGGTGATGGTAAAACCGGGAGGTACCGGCATACCGAGCAAATTCATTTCAGCGAGGTTGGCGCCTTTGCCGCCGAGGAGGTTTCGCATGTCGGCATTGCCTTCTGCTTTACCATCGCCAAAAGTATAGACTCTTTTCATTTGTTTATAGTTATTATTATGAATTAATGATATGTCTGTTGTCTTTTTAACGGTATAGGGTGTAAATGATGACTACAATAGGTGCGGTTAGTTTGTGCAAATTTAATAATTCTCGTGGGATTGTTAAAGCATTTGGGCAAAAAACTTTTACCAAAATGCAATTTTATATGTGATTTATATGCGATAATAAATCGCTGCGCGAAAGTATCACGCTTTGCGAGCGGCGTCAATTCTGAGCATTATGGCCATGAGGATGGTAAATCCCCATAGTGATGAGCCGCCGTAGGAGAAGAAGGGTAGTGGGATGCCTATCACGGGGCACAAGCCAATGACCATGCCGATATTGATGCAAAAGTGAAATATCAGGTATGAAGCCACGCAGTAGGCATATACGCGCCCAAAAACTTTTGGCTGGCGCTCGGCTATCACGATAATGCGCAAGATGAGTATGACATATAGTGCGGTGACGGTCACGGCTCCGAGAAATCCTTCTTCCTCGCCTATGGTGCAGAATATGAAGTCAGTATGCTGCTCGGGCACATATTTGAGTTTTGTCTGGGTGCCGTTGAGAAAGCCTTTGCCGCAAAGGCCACCTGAGCCTATGGCGATGATTGATTGGTTGACGTTGTATCCTGAGCCTCGCAGGTCTTTTTCGATGCCGAGCACCACATTGATGCGCTGCTGTTGGTGTGGCTGCAGCTTGCTGAATGCAAATCCCACCGAGAACATAAATCCCAGCGACAAAATGCCGGCGAGGCCGGCGGTGAGCAGCTTGCGCCGGCGCGTGCGCATCGACTCGATGATGAGATATACGGCCGCCCCGAGAATCAGCGAAATGGTGATGATCATGCCTGGCAGGTTGATGCCCACGAGCACGGCTAATATCCACTCCACGAGGCCTGTCACGCCAAAGAGTAATAGCAGATTGCGCGCCACCACATAGCGCTTGTCGTATAAGATTGCCATTGCCGTCATGATAAACATGACCATCAGCATCACGTAATATTCGCCGGAGGGAATGCCCATGACGGTGGTGTCAGTGAATTTTACCGTCACCACAAAAACGACCACGGATATCAGGGCACCGAAGAGCACCAATCCGCTCATGCCTTCGCGATAGAGCACAAAAAACAGTGCCATAAATGTCAATGCCGAGCCGGTCTCGTTTTGTCGCAAAATCAGCAGTACGGGTAGTACTATAATCAGCAAGGCGCGCAGGTAATTTGATGCTTTGGCGTTAAGGGTAAAGTGGTATCCGCTGAAGAGCTTGGCCAAAGCAAGGGCTGTGGCAAACTTGGCAAACTCGGCCGGCTGCAGGCTCATAGAGCCAAAGGTGATCCACGAGCGCGAGCCTTTGATGTCGGGGGCCACAAAAGGGGTGATTAGCAGCAATATCAGTAATCCGATGTATATTGGGAATGCATACGTCTCAAACATGCGAGCATCGATGAGCAAGATGATAAATCCCAATAGCAAGGAGAGGCCTATCCAGGTGACCTGCTTGCCTGAGAATTCGTCAAACGACAGCATCGAGGCCTGGTCAAAGTCGTAGCTCGCAGCGTAGATGCTTATCACGCCCGCAAAGACCATTATCAGGTAGATGATGACTGTGGGCCAATCCAGATTGCGCAGCACGGAGCCGCTCTCATTTCTTCTTTGACGGGGCATAATATAGAGTAGTGGTGAGCATTTGTGTTTCGAGACCTTTGCGCTCCGGTGCTATATGCCCGGTGAGGTATTTTTCCATAACGAGGCTGCCGATAGGCACGCCGAATGTGGCTCCCCATCCGCCATTCTCCACATACACTGCCACGGCGATTTTGGGAGAGGAGTAGGGAGCAAAGCCCATAAAGGCGGAGTGGTCTTTGCCATGCGGATTTTGGGCCGTACCGGTCTTGCCGGCCACCTCGATATCTTTGATTGCGGCGCGGCGGCATGTGCCACCTATTACAGCCATTCGCATGCCCTCGGCCACTTCATTATACCAGCGCGCCTCGACCGTGGGCACTCGTTTTTTTAATAATTCCGGGGGCATCACGGTGTCTTGTATTTCCTTTACCACGTGAGGGGTGATGAACCATCCTCTATTGGCTATGGTGGCGCTGAGATTGGCTATCTGCAGAGGTGTGGCGTTGACCTCGCCTTGTCCGATTGACACAGAGATGATGGTGTTGGCGCTCCAATGGCCTTCGCCATAAAACTTGTCGTAGAATTTGGCATTAGGCAAAAATCCGCGGCCTTCGTGGGGCATATCGATGCCGAGGCGATAACCGTAGCCCATTGACACGAGATGGTTTTTCCACACCTCAAAAGCTTTGGCCGGAGTGCCATACTTGCTGCGCTTGTCAATCATATATTTAAATCCCCAGCAGAAATATGCGTTGCACGATGTCTGTATCGCCGGTTTGAGCGGCAGAGGTGAGCCGTGTGAGTGGCAACCTACGCGCAATCCGCCGCTGATATATCCGTGATAGCATGGGAATGTAGTTGACGGGGTGATAATGCCTTCCTGCAAAAATATCAATCCCTGGCTGGGCTTGAACGTGGAGCCGGGAGGGTATGCTCCCATTATCGATCGGTCAAAGAGGGGCCACGACTCGTCGTTGACGAGCTTGCGGTAGTTTTCGCCGCGCTGGCGGCCTACCAGCAGACGAGGGTCGTAAGATGGCGATGACACCAGGCACAGCACCTCTCCGGTGGCCGGCTCTATGGCCACAACGGCGCCTCTTTTACCCACCATCAGCGACTCGGCATATTGCTGCAGCTTGATATCTATGCTCAATTTCAGGTCGCGGCCTGATATTGGTGCTATATCGTGGGCTCCATTCTCATAGCGCCCTTGAATGCGCCCGTTGGCGGCGCGAATGAGTATCTCAGTGCCTTTGACGCCGCGCAGGTAAGTCTCGTAGCTGCGCTCTACGCCCAAGTCGCCGGTGTAGTCGCCGGCGGTGTAGTAGTCATCATTTTTGATATCGGTGGCGTTGACTTCGCGAATGTTGCCTAAGACGTTAGCAGCCGTGGCATAGTTGTATTGTCTGAGGATGCGTTTTTGTATGAACACGCCCGGAAATCGATATAGCTTTTCTTGGAGCCGTCCGTAGTCTTGCGATGATAGCTGCGCAATGAGTCGCTGTGGTGTGTATGCCGAGTATCCCAGGTTGCTGCGTTTGTCGCGCATGAGCTCAAATCGCCGGCGCAATTCTTCGCGTGTGATATTGAGCGTCTCGCAAAAATCCACGGTGTCAAAATTCTGCACATCACGAGGTATCATCATCACATCATAGGCCGGCTGGTTGTACACCACGAGCTCGCCGTTGCGGTCATACATCAGGCCGCGCGATGGATAGATTGTTTTTTTGAGAAATGCGTTGGAGTCAGCCGATTGCTTGTATTTGCTGTCGTTGATCTGCAAGTCAAAGAGCCTGATAGCGTATATCAGACTCACCAGCACCACAAATCCGCCGATAATATATTTGCGCTTCTCGAGCTTATAATCTTTTCCCATATCGCTTTGTCGCTATCATTGATATAGCATAGATAATAACAAACGAATATATGGTGCTGCACGCAATGCGCAACAGATACAGCGTCATGTTGAACACCTGGAATGCTTCTATCGTGAATACCATAGCGGAGTATGCAATCGTCATCGTCACCAAATATTTCATATACACAGCCGGGCCGAGGTGGCGCAGATTGGGTGTGATGCCGCTGAGGTCTTCTTCATAGCTGGTGTACAGCCTGAAGATAGGTCGGCGCGCAAAGGCCAATATCGTGCACGCCAGCGCGTTGACTCCCGGAGTGTCCGACATTATATCTACTGCCAATCCAGTCAAGAAGCCTATCACTGTGGACACATTTGTGCCAAATGACAGCGGCAGGCTCACTATCAGGTAGATAAACACAAACGGCACTGCTACATTGTACAGCACTAAATTGTTGAAAAAAATAGCCTGCGCCGGTATCAGCACCAGAAACGTTATAATCAGATTGACTAAATTCTTGCTCACGCTGTTAGTATTATGGTTTGATGTGAGGTCTTTTTTATGTATTGCTCAATGTGGGCATTGATGCTTACTCAATATCTGTAGGCATTTCGGAGTAGCTTATTGAGTCAGAGTCGTTTTTACATTGATGCCGGGTTAGCACTCTTTTCTGCCTCTTCCTCGCCGTCTTGCAGCCTCTTGAGCTCTTCGCGCCGGTCATTTTGTATCACCTGCACATTGCTGAGCGATGTAAAGTCAGAAAACAGTTTGATCTTCAATGTGAAGAAATTCTCCTGATGCTTCTTGCCGTCGGCCACTACCGAGCCCACAGGCAAACCGGCCGGGAAGACGGCTGAGAATCCCGAAGTCACCACCGTGTCGCCCGGGCTGAATTTGGTGTGACGTGGCAGCTCCTCTAAAAGCGCATATTCGGGGCTTTTGCCATCCCACACCAGCGAGCCGAAGGTTTCCGAGCCTTTGATCTTACACGACAGCCTGAAATTCGGATTAAGCAGTGATATCACTCGCGAGGCGTTAGGGCCTACGACGCTGACGATGCCTACCACGCCATTTTGGTTGATGACTCCCATCTCCGGCTTGATGCCGTCGTTGCTGCCCTTGTTGATGGTGAGATAGTTGTGAGGATGCACCACCGAATTATTGATGACGTGGGCCACCTTAAACTTAAATAGGCTCACTCCGGAGTCCGGCACCATAGTGTCAGTATATTGGAGCTCCTTGAGCTGCTCCACTTGCCGGCGCAGCGCCACCACTTGCTGCTCAAGGGTGGCATTGCGGCGATTGAGGTCCTCATTTGTCTCGCGCAGGTCGAAGTATGACGTCACGTTGTTGCTCGTGGAGTATATCGTGGAGGCAATGCTTCCGGCAGATGTGGTCCACAAATGATGGCGATAAGGGTCGCTGTTGAACAGCAACATACTGCTCAGCACCACCAAGATGGCAAATACAAACCATTTGCTATTACGCGCAAAGAAGGATATTAACTCATTCATCTATATTTCTTCAAATGCACCTTGCGCACAACCTATGCTATGGCCGTGCTCGCTTATCTTATCAGGAATGAGAATTTGTCGATATTCTTCAGCGCCACATTTGTGCCTCTGGCCACGGCTAACAGCGGGTCTTCGGCAATGTGAAATTGTATGCCAATCTTATCGGTGAAGCGCTTGTCGAGGCCTCTGATGAGAGCTCCGCCACCGGCGAGATAGATACCATTGCGCACTATGTCGGCATAGAGCTCGGGGGGGGTCTGCTCCAGAGCTCCCAGCACGGCGGCTTCAATCTTTGAGATGGTCTTCTCGATGCTGTGGCTTATTTCCTGGTAGCTCACGGGCACCTCCATAGGCAGCGCTGTCATCATATTGGGGCCGTGCACGATATAGTCGTCGGGCGGCGTCTCAAGCTCGGTGAGCGCAGAGCCCACATGCATCTTGATTTGCTCGGCGGTGCGCACACCTACGATCACATTGTGAGCGCGGCGCATGTGGTTTTGGATATCCTCGGTGAGGTCATCACCGGCGATCTGAATACTCTTGTTGCTGACGATGCCGCCAAGCGATATCACGGCGATTTCGGTGGTGCCGCCGCCTATATCCACTATCATATTGCCTTCGGGCGCCTCGACATCGAGACCGATGCCCAGTGCGGCAGCCATAGGCTCGTAGATCATATACACATCGCGGCCATCGGCGTGCTCTGAGGAGTCGCGCACGGCGCGTATCTCCACCTCGGTAGAGCCGGAGGGTATGCCCACGACCATGCGCAGCGATGGCGAGAACCAGCTGTTTTTGGCGCTGGCTTTCTTCACCAGGCCGCGTATCATCAGCTCGGCGGCGTTGAAGTCGGCGATGACTCCCTTGCGCAGCGGGCGCACGGTGCGTATCCCTGCCGGTGCCTTGCCCTCCATCAGGTGTGCCTCATAGCCCACGGCGATGAGCTTGTCGGTGCGGTTGTCAAGAGCCACTATTGACGGCTCATTGATTACTATCTTGTCGTTGTGATATATTATCGTATTGGCTGTGCCTAAGTCAATCGCGATTTCTTTGGTCAGTGAGAATAGTCCCATCGGTTATGTGTGTGCGTTTGCTTAATTGATATTGTTACACTATATATAATAAGGTATATATCGCTTATCTTATCAGGAATGAGAATTTGTCGATATTCTTCAGCGCCACATTTGTGCCTCTGGCCACGGCTAACAGCGGGTCTTCGGCAATGTGAAATTGTATGCCAATCTTATCGGTGAAGCGCTTGTCGAGGCCTCTGATGAGAGCTCCGCCACCGGCGAGATAGATACCATTGCGCACTATGTCGGCATAGAGCTCGGGGGGGGTCTGCTCCAGAGCTCCCAGCACGGCGGCTTCAATCTTTGAGATGGTCTTCTCGATGCTGTGGCTTATTTCCTGGTAGCTCACGGGCACCTCCATAGGCAGCGCTGTCATCATATTGGGGCCGTGCACGATATAGTCGTCGGGCGGCGTCTCAAGCTCGGTGAGCGCAGAGCCCACATGCATCTTGATTTGCTCGGCGGTGCGCACACCTACGATCACATTGTGAGCGCGGCGCATGTGGTTTTGGATATCCTCGGTGAGGTCATCACCGGCGATCTGAATACTCTTGTTGCTGACGATGCCGCCAAGCGATATCACGGCGATTTCGGTGGTGCCGCCGCCTATATCCACTATCATATTGCCTTCGGGCGCCTCGACATCGAGACCGATGCCCAGTGCGGCAGCCATAGGCTCGTAGATCATATACACATCGCGGCCATCGGCGTGCTCTGAGGAGTCGCGCACGGCGCGTATCTCCACCTCGGTAGAGCCGGAGGGTATGCCCACGACCATGCGCAGCGATGGCGAGAACCAGCTGTTTTTGGCGCTGGCTTTCTTCACCAGGCCGCGTATCATCAGCTCGGCGGCGTTGAAGTCGGCGATGACTCCCTTGCGCAGCGGGCGCACGGTGCGTATCCCTGCCGGTGCCTTGCCCTCCATCAGGTGTGCCTCATAGCCCACGGCGATGAGCTTGTCGGTGCGGTTGTCAAGAGCCACTATTGACGGCTCATTGATTACTATCTTGTCGTTGTGATATATTATCGTATTGGCTGTGCCTAAGTCAATCGCGATTTCTTTGGTCAGTGAGAATAGTCCCATCGGTTATGTGTGTGCGTTTGCTTAATGTTATCAATGGCGGAAATGGCGGTATCCGGTCATAGCCATGGTGATATTGTGAGCCTTGCAGTATTCTATGCTGTCGTTGTCGCGAATGGATCCACCGGGCTGCACTATGTTGTTGATGCCTTCGCTGTGGGCTATCTCGACACAGTCGGCAAAGGGGAAGAACGCATCAGAAGCCATTGTGGCGCCGTTGAGGTCAAAGCCGAATGTCTTTGCTTTTTCGATAGCGTGGCGCAGGGCATCGACACGCGATGTCTGGCCCACACCTGAGGCTATGAGCTGGCCATTGCGAGCGAGGACTATGGCGTTGCTCTTGCTGTGCTTGACGATCTTGTTGGCAAAGAGCATGTCGGCAGCAGCGGCGGCGGTGAGTGTCTCGCCGCTGACGAGCTTGAGGTCGTCGGGCGTCTCCACCTTGGTGTCGCGCTGCTGCACGAGCACGCCATTGAGGGCAGTGCGCACGATCTTGTCAGCGCGGCTATTGTCTTTGAGACGGAGTATGATGCGATTTTTCTTTTGCTGCAGCACCTCGAGAGCCTCAGCGCTATAGTCCGGCGCTATGATTACCTCAAAGAATATCTTGCCTATCTCATCGGCAGCGGCCTTGTCAATTTCGCGGTTAGATATTATCACGCCGCCAAAGGCTGATACGGGGTCGCCGGCGAGAGCATCGGCCCACGCTCCGGCCACAGTGGCGCGCGAGGCCAGGCCACAAGCATTGTTGTGCTTGAGAATGGCCACGGTGGCATTTTGGCTGTCATCGTCAAACTCTGAAATCAGATTGACGGCAGCATCGATATCGAGGATGTTGTTGTATGACACATCTTTGCCGTGAAGCTTGTCAAACATAGCATCGAAGTCGCCGTAAAAGACGCCGCTCTGATGTGGGTTTTCGCCATAACGCAGCGATTTGGAGCCATCGATGGCGAGGCGCAGGCCCTCGCTGTCAGTGCCCTCTGAGGTCTTGTCAAACCAGCTGAAGATAGCCGAATCGTATGCGCTTGACACGCCGAAGGCTTGGCGAGCCAACTCGCGACGCTCCTCGAGCGTGGTGGTGGCTCCATGCTGCGACAATATCCGTGCAAGATAGCCATACTGGGCCTTCGAGGCTACGATTGCCACATCGGCATAGTTCTTGGCGGCGGCGCGTATCAGCGAGATGCCGCCGATATCTATCTTCTCGATGATATCTTGCTCGGCAGCGCCTGATGCCACCGTGGCGCTGAAGGGATAGAGATCCACGATCACCAGGTCTATTGCCGGTATGCCATACTCGCTCGTCTGGCTTTGGTCGCCGGGGTTATCGCGACGCGACAATATGCCGCCAAACACTTTGGGGTGGAGGGTCTTAACGCGGCCGCCGAGGATTGACGGATAGCCCGTCAGGTCTTCTACGGCGGCACACTCATATCCGAGCGACTCGATAAACGTCTTGGTGCCTCCGGTCGATAAAAACTTTACGCCATCGGCGGCGAGGCCTTTGATTATTTCATCAAGGCCATCTTTATGAAATACAGAAATTAAAGCTGTAGAGATTTTGCGTTGTTGCTGTTCCATCAGACAGTGTTTGTTTTTAATAATTCAAGCCTAAATATTCCTGACAATCTTATCGCCTATTGATCAGCACCTTAGCCTCGTGCGCCACACGTAGTGCAACGCGCCTTTTACCCCGGCTTTGGTCTTGCCTCAATCTGCGGTGTTATGTTGCCGCAATTTTTCTGCAAAGGTACAAATAAATATTCATTTATAACACACCTACTTATAAATAATTTACACCCATTTTTAGCCGGCTTTGTTCACTTGCAAAGCTGTCGTAGAAATTCATCTACAACTTTATTATTTATGTTTTCAAATATTATGGGCTGCTCCTTAGTAAAAACAAACGAAAAATTTGGTATATAATGAAAGGGGGCGCGGCATGTTTTTGGGGGGCACTATTGTCGGTGAGGGAGTGCTTGAGAAATGCGGCGTCGGGTGTCGGGTATTCGCCGGGGATATGGGGTGGGGGTCAGGCGTTGAATCGGCGGATGAATGCAGCTTTGTATGAGTCGGATATGGGTATCTCGGTGTTGTTGATGACGATGTGACCGCGCTGTATGATTTGAGCTTGGAGGGTGTTGATGATGAATGAACGGTGCACTCTCATAAACATATCTGCCGGGAGAGCTTGCTCGAGGGCTTTCATGCTCATGAGGGTGAGTATGGGGTGTTGCTGTCCGGAGATGTAAATCTTGACGTAGTCTTTTAGGCCTTCGATATATAAAATGGTGTGATACTGTATGCGTATCTGTCGGCGCTCGCTTTTGACGACGATTGCTCCCTGCCGGCGGGCGGCATCGGCGTCGTGGCCGGTGGGTGTCGGGGGTGGTAGCATCTGAAGGCGAGCACGGTCGGCTGCTTGCATAAAGTCGGCATAGCTGACGGGCTTGAGGAGGTAGTCGATGGCGTTGACGCGAAAGCCTTCGACGGCGTAAACGCTGTAGGCTGTGATGAAGACGACGCGCGTGGCGGGTGGTATTTGGCGCGCTATGTCCATGCCGGAGATTTGTGGCATGTGTATGTCGAGGAAAGCGAGGTCGATGTCGCCGTTGGCGATACGCTCGAGGGCTTTTGATGGCTCGGTGAATGCGCCGACGAGTTCTAAGAAGGGCGTGCGCTGCACATACGATGCCACGAGGCGGCACGCGAGGGGCTCATCGTCGAGGACGCAGCAACGCAGCGTCGGCGTCGGCTTGTCAGCGTTGTTTTGAGGAGGAATTGTGGTCATGGAGCATATTGACGGTGAGTGTGGCGATAAACATGCCGTTGGCGATTTTGGTGGAGAGGCGCGCGTCGTGGTCATAAATGATGCCGAGGCGTTTGCGCAGGTTGGCGATGCCGATGCCGGCGTTGTCGGCATAGTCGGTCTTGGCGTTGGTGTCCACGGCGTTGCGTGTACGGCAGGTGAGCATCATGTTGTCATCGACAGAGATATCGATTGAGATGGGGGTTGAGAGGTCGTTGGAAGTGCCGTGCTTGAATGCGTTTTCGATGAGTGTCACGAACAGCAGAGGGGCGAGTAGGGCGTTGCCATGTCCGCCATCGTCGATGTTGAGCTCAACGCGTCGGCTGGAAATGCGTATCCTCATGAGTTCGACATAGTTGCGCACGAAGTCGAGCTCGCGTCGGAGCTCAACGCGCTCGGGGTTTTCGTAAATCACATATCTGAGCATTTGTGAAAGGCGATGCACGGCCTCTTGAGCTTGGTCGGGACTAATAGCTATTAGGGCGTAGATGTTGTTGAGGGTGTTGAAAAGGAAGTGTGGGTTGAGTTGGCTCTTGAGGCTTTGCAGCTCGGAGGCGCGCTGCTCGTTGATGAGCTCTTGGTGTCGGCGCTTGAGAGCTCGCCACTTTTCGCTGAGCCTGAGAGCTACGGCGAGGGCTATGGTGAGGATGATCATCACGCCATCACGAATGACAAAGGAAAGGTCTTTGAGGAGGAGCTTGGTGTGGTCGATGTCGATATTAGCACGGCCACCGCCTCTGCCATGATGGCCGCCGATATGAGAATATGTCCAGACTAAATGACCGAGCCACATGGTGGCGGCGAGCAGCAGCACGTTGGCAATGACAAATCGCCATAGATACATGCGATGCATGAGATAACGTGGTATCAAGATGGCATAGTTGATATAAAACACGGCGATAAGCATAACCGGCTTGGCGTATAGGCCATTGGCTATTGCCGAAGGGCGCGACATGCCCAAAAGCACCTCTGGCAATACAAAGATTATCGCGATGACGATGGCATGTGAGATGAACAAAGCCCACCGCCGGCGTGTATCAAATATGGAGTCTTGGCTAATCATAGCTCGAGTAATTATGAGCAAAGATAGTGCGTTTGGCTATTAAAAGCAAGAAAAATAGACGATGAGGCGCTATTTATCGATAAAAAGGTGGAATAAGCATTGCACAGAAACGTAAAAAAGCGTACCTTTGCAGACAAAATCGGTCCGGTAGCTCAGCTGGATAGAGCATCTGCCTTCTAAGCAGACGGTCATGCGTTCGAGTCGCATCCGGATCACATTAGGGTCAAGGAGAACTCGTCGGCAGCATTGTCGGCGAGTTTTTATGTGTATAATGGGATGTTGATGGAAGAGTGACGGGGTGGGGCAGTGTGTGGCTTGGCGGTGAGGGTGATGATGGCGCGCAGGCTGCTTGGCGGTGAGGGGGGGGTTACTTGTGTGGCAATGCTTCGGATGGTTTGAAGATTTCAAAACTGTTGTCGGTGTAGAATACCATTATTGACTGGATGCGTTTATGGTTGTCGGCGAGCGAGCTTGAAGTGGCCGCTGCAATGGTATCGACCGATTGCTGGATTTTTACCTTGTTGATATCGGGATGTGTAGTTGTCGCCCCCTGAAGGCCTTGCGGCGAGTCGATGGGGGCTGTTATTCCTTGCCTTGAGCTATTTCCGTCATTTTCTTGTGCAAACAAATTTGGGATAGGAGAATTGCTATCCTGTCTGTTTTCAGTAGTTTGACGCGCCGATGGCTCGTTAAAAGTATCATTTTTGGCCTCTGAGATTTTGATATTTTGGTCCAATGCCATGGGCCCTTCGCCAAACATGAGCCACATGATGTTGAGCGCCGGAAAAGTATCGTGAATTTTGGCTGCCATGTCATCGCGCAGAGTCTTGTTGCGACCGTTGAGAAATTGCCAAAGGGTAGGCCTGGGGATGCCGGCCATATCAGCCATTTGTGAAATGGTAAGGTTGATGCTCTGACGGTATAAGTCTAATCTCTGAGAAACGTCCATAAGGCAAAAATGATGTAAAATTAAAGATATGCAAATGTAAAAATAATAATTCAGATATGCAAATTTATTTTTACAAATTGATTTATGGCGCAAATTGAAACGCTGTGTGAGTTTGTAAATAGGTGGT
>JBJEDF010000014.1:0-52200 GCA_051871765.1 Muribaculaceae bacterium | reverse complement strand
ATATCTGTACCCAAGATGCCAAAACGCACCGGAAAGTTGGCGCGTATTTCCGAAGAGGACGCTGAATTCATATTCGATATGCACCAAGTTCAGGGTATTTCTTTTGATAAGATTGCTAAAAGTCCGATTGGCACAAAATATAATTTGCTTGGTACAGAGGTTAGTCGATTAATTAATGACATGAAAGGCAGCCGCGCATAAAGCAGGGAGTATTTATACAGTCTACCTTACATAGTCGCAAGTCATCCTTTGGGGGTGGCTACATATCGGTAAAGGGGATGGTGTCGTTGTCGATATTGGGGTTGTAGTAGTGCTTGTTGATGATGGCGACGGAGGTACCGGCCATGGCGGCAACTTTCATCACGTTCATGTTGTAGCGGTTGATGCAGTGGGTGATGGATGAGTGGCGGAAGACGTACATCGTGAGTTTCTTGATGTCAAGGTCCAATGCCTGTGCTATGCGGCCCAGCCACAGGTTGATTGATTGCAGGGTGCGACTGCGGCGGCTCTCCCAGATTTTATATGATTCACCATCGAGCTCGCCCCAGGCAGTCTCATTCATCGGCAGTGGCAGTAGATAGCCGCCCTTGGACTGTCCGCGATACTTCTCAATGATTGCGATGGCTTGAGGACATAGGTTTATTGTCGCCCGTCTTCCTCCGCGATTTCTGAGCTTGTGGGGAATATAGGTTATCTGCCGTGTCTCTTCGCAGTAGTTGTGCAACCAGTCCCACTGAATCACATCGGCGGGACGAGAGGCGGTATAATACATCAGTAGCGCCGTGTCGTAATAAATCTCAACCAGTCTCTGACGGTGTTTCTGATGAGGCCAGATTGTTGAGAGATCGAAGTTGAGGAAACGGTTTAGTTCATCAACGGTCAGGGTGGGGATGTCATCTTTTGAAGCCGCCAGTAGTTGTTGAGCCGAGAGCCGTTCAGTCCGCGCAACCTTCTTTACTCCATCCTTGCGCCACTTATATCCAAGATGATGGATGTTGGGATACCGTTCAGCGGCTCTTTCCATGGTGGCGGCAAATGTGGTCATGAGATTACGATACCCAGAGCCACCCAGGTCGGACTTCACACATTCCCCAAAAGCACGGAAATGATAGTCGGTGATGTCTGATATCGGTGTGTCATAGAGCCTCTGGCCGTTATATGATGCCGGAGTAAAGGTTGTGCGCTTTTTAAGGTTGACTCCCTTGAGTTTGTTGTGAAGGGTGAAATAGAGCTGGTAGTTTGAGCTTGCGCCGACCTGTTTGCCACGTTCCTCTGCCACTACAATCTCCAGAAATTCTCCCAGAGTCGGAATCTTCTTATCCAGTTTCCCCGGCACACCACGGAAGGCCTCGAATAGCTCTTTGCCGTCAGAAAAGTTGTAAACGTCAAGCAGTTCATTCAGCCGGGTCATTACGTCACCGATAATGCCGTTGTCGTGGAGCGTGATTTTGTCAGTCCCTATGAAGCATTGCAGGTCTTCGTTCCACTTACTGAGCTTGTCGCTCTCGATACCCGGCACAAGCATATAGTGACGTGTGCTTGTCCCCGGCTTAGAACACTGGATTGTTAGTTTGCCCTTAAATTTGTTCGGACCGTTCGTGATTAGTTTCAGTTTTAATTTTTGCATGTCATTGAGCATTGTGCGCTCTCTGACACTTTGAGTCAATTTTGGTACACAAAATGGGTACACAAAAATGCCCGTTAGGTACACAAAAATGGCCTAAAATTTGTGTACCCGCCTGTTTTCGCTTGATTTTTTCGCCGCTTTGATTTCGCCGTAAATGCCTGATAAATAGAAAATTGAGAGCCGCATTGCTGTGACTCTCAATCTCTTACAGTCGGGGTGAGAAGACTCGAACTTCCGACCTCCACGTCCCGAACGTGGCGCGCTGCCAACTGTGCTACACCCCGAGTGCGCGTTAGCGACTGCAAAGGTAATGTTATTTTTTGCAATGCCCAAATTTTTTGGCATTTTTTCGCTGCAAAAGCCTAAATATTTAGTTATTTCAGCAGCGAGGTATCATCACAGACGCTTGCTGAGCCTTGTTTTTTGCCGATAGTGGTTATATAGTAGCCTTATTTACTTTTTTTAGCAGTTTTATTTGCACAAATTGAATTTTATATATATTTTTGCAGCGGAGAGTTAAGCGTAGCGCTCCTGTTTTGATTATGGCAACTCATTTTTACAGAGTATATTTGTTTTTATAGATTGTAGATTATAAAAGGGCTATGTCGTGAGACACAGCCCTTTTAACATTCATTAGTTTAATTTCCTCGTTGATTATTCGTTGGCGTGAAGGGTGTTGGTGGTGCCGGTATATACATAGTGCTTGTAGCTGCCGGTGCTGTAAATCTTGTCGCCGCAGACATCGGGGTCGAGCCACATGGTCTGGAGGTCTGACGACACACGCAGCACCAGGGTGCGCCGCTCAGAGTTGCTGCCGACGCCGGTGCCCACAAGCACGTTGGGCAGGGTGATGGTGCCGGCCGCGCGGTCGTAGGTGTATTTGGGGCACGATGACACGGCGCTGCGATAGCCTAAGCCATCGCCGGGGTCAATCATGATGCTGAAGGCGATGTATCCGGCGTAGGGCTCGCCGAAGATGTTTTTGTCGAAGGTGACGCTGATGATGGCTTTGTTGGTGGCTACGTCATCGTAGGCGCCGGAGGCGTTGCCGATGGAGTATGATGCAGCGCCGGTCCAGACGTTGTTGGCAAACACCTCGGTGTAGGTGTGCTTTGAGGTGTCGATGTTGAAGATGCGGCCGTTGCTGAGGGTGATGACGCCGCTGTCGTTGGTGTAAGAGGCGGAGGTGCTGCCGATGGTGGCCTGGCCGAAGCCGTCAAGCTCAAGGGTGCTGCCGCTGCCGCTCGACGGGGTGTATGTCCCGGCTTCGGCGCCGCGGGCGCTGATAGTGGGGTTGCCGGAGGTGCCGTCGTAGTCATAGCGGTATTGGGCCTCGCCGTCGTAGCTGATGATGGCCACGCATGATGAGCCTATGGAGGTGCCGCTGCGGAATGTCACATCGGCTATCTTGTGCTTGACGCCGTAGTCGTCGGTGAAGAGGTATTTGCGTGCGCCGGTGACGCTGTTGATACATTCGATGAGGCGTTTTTTGCCGTAGGGGTCGGCGCCGGCTGAGATGGTGAAGGCGTCGAGGGCGGTGATGTAGTATCGGCTGTCGGCTGATGAGGCGGAGGTGTAGTCGCGGATGTTGATATACATGTATCCGTCGCCGAGGTCATAGCCGTCGGCGCCATAGTAGTGGCTCAGGTCCCATGAGGGCTGTGTCACCTCTACGTGTGCTGCGGTGTTGGTGCTCTCGTCCCATTCATACATGAAGTGGAGCGCAAAGGCATCGTCGTCGGTGGTGTTGAAGGTGTATGAGCCGTTGGCGCGCAGCTCGTAGGTGGCGTCGATGTCGTAGGGCTTGTTCATGGCGGGTTTGCCGCTGAGGCGGTAGCCGCGGTATGTGCCTACAAACTCGCGCCCCACGTAGGTGGTGTGCTCGGTGGCTGTGGTGGTGATGGTCACCGGCTCGTTGGGCATCAGGAAGGCCCAGCTGTCAGTCCACCCGGCATAGTCTTCGGCGGGCACGATAAAGAGAAATTCGGGGTCGATGTCGGTATATACCTTGCCGGTGTAGTCGCCGCTGATAGCAGCCGTGGCGTCGTAGCCGGGCTCGGACTCATAGAGGAAGTGGCATAGGTGGTCGCTGGTGGCGGCTACCCAGTCGTAGGGCTTGGTGGGGTCGATGGTGCCTTCGTTGTTGATGCAGTCGAGCATGCCCATCGAGGTGTGCTCGCCGATGACGCGGCTGATTGCGAAGGGCTCATATCCGGTGGCGGGCTCGTAGGCGATGCGCGCCACTCGGCTCATCTCGAAGGTCTTGCTGGTGCCATCGTTGGCGGTGATGGTCACGAAGGAGTATGTGCCGTCGGCGTTGGCGTCGCCGTAGGTGATGGCCGATAGGTCGGCCTCCATGATAGAGAAAACCCTATCGCCGCCGCTGATGATGTCGAGGCGCGCTGAGGCGGCAGCGCCGGCGCTTACTGCTGTCATAGCCGCGAGTGCGGCCAAGATGATGTGACGCTTGCTCATTTCACTCCTATTTTATAGTTAATACCATTTACGTTGACGATATACACTGCTGAGGGGCTGAGGCTGCTCAGGCGCAGGTTGAGGTTGCCCTCGGTGGCGGTGCTGTGATGCAGCAGGCGGCCGGCGGTGTCGTAGATATTGACGTCAGAGCCGGCGGGTAGGTTGCTCAGCGAGATGTTGTCGCCGCTGATGTGGGCATCGCTGATGCCGGCTTGCTCTGAGAATGTGAGCGCGGCAACAGAGCTTTTAGGGATAGACACTGAGGTGCCGGCTCCTTGAAATTTTATCTGGAGGGTGGAGAAGGTGGTGGTGAGTCCGTCAACAATGTTGATGACGCTGTGGCTGCCATTGACCATCTCTACCACCACGCTGCGATATGCGCCGCCGTCGGCAAGCGCCGCTGTCGGCATCGCTGCCGCTGCCGCGAGCGCGGCGAGCAAGCATAGTCTTCGTGTGATGGGTATCATATGTAAAGTTTTTTCTTATACCAAAATCGGTAAAATTGGTAGATAATATTAAGTGTGAAAGCTAATTTTGAATTTTGCTTGCAAATTTATGCAATAATGGTGAATAATCCTTGCGATATGTTTGATTTTAGCAATCGTTAACACCCGGCCTGCATTGCGGCCGGGCAGCATGGTGTGTGCCCGCTTTCTAACACCATAGGAGGCGGGAGGGGAGAAGATGTGTTGCACGGGTCGTTGATTTTTAGTATCTTTGCGCGATATATTGCATTTATCAATAAAAGGATAATAAATTATGGCACAACAGGAAGATGTGTTCAAAAAAATCGTATCCCATGCCAAAGAGTATGGGTTTGTGTTTCCGTCAAGCGAGATTTATGATGGCTTGTCGGCTGTGTATGACTATGGACAAAATGGCGTAGAGCTGAAAAATAATATCAAACGCTATTGGTGGGACTCTATGACGCTGCTCCACGAGAATATCGTGGGCATCGACTCGGCTATCTTCATGCACCCCACGATATGGAAGGCGTCGGGCCACGTAGATGCGTTCAACGACCCCTTGATTGATAACCGCGACTCCAAGAAGCGTTACCGCGCCGATGTGCTCATCGAGGACCATCTGGCCAAGTTTGACGATAAGATAGCCAAGGAGGGGGCCAAGGCTCGCAAGCGTTTTGGCGAGTCGTTTGACGAGGCGATGTTTGTGCAGACCAATCAGCGCGTGCTTGACGTGAAGGCGCGTCGCGACGCTCTGCATGAGCGCTTTGCCAAGGCGATGAATGACAATGACTTGGCAGAGCTGCGCCAGATAATCATCGATGAGGAGATAGTGTGCCCGATCTCCGGCACCAAGAATTGGACCGATGTGCGTCAGTTCAACCTG
This sequence comes from Muribaculaceae bacterium, assembly GCA_051871765.1. Lineage (GTDB taxonomy): Bacteria > Bacteroidota > Bacteroidia > Bacteroidales > Muribaculaceae > CAG-873. The sequence goes on along the minus strand of JBJEDF010000014.1, from coordinate 46,748 downwards.
ATGTTTAAGACGGAGATGGGGTCCACGGCAGATGGCTCTATGACGGTGTATCTGCGCCCGGAGACGGCGCAAGGTATCTTCGTGAACTATCTCAACGTGCAGAAGACGGGCCGTATGCGCATCCCCTTCGGTATAGCGCAGATAGGCAAGGCCTTCCGCAACGAGATAGTGGCGCGCCAGTTTATCTTCCGTATGCGCGAGTTTGAGCAGATGGAGATGCAATTCTTTGTGCGCCCGGGCGAGGAGCTCAAGTGGTTTGCTCAGTGGAAGGAGTGGCGCCTGAAGTGGCACAAGGCTCTGGGCCTGGGCGATGAGAAGTATCGCTATCATGACCACGACAAGCTCGCCCACTATGCCAACGCGGCTACCGACATCGAGTTTGAGATGCCGTTTGGCTTTAAGGAGGTGGAGGGTATCCACTCACGCACCAACTTTGACCTGTCGCAGCATGAGAAATTCTCGGGTAAGAAGATACAGTATTTTGATCCGGAGCTCAACGAGAGCTATACGCCCTATGTGATAGAGACATCGATAGGCGTGGACCGTATGTTCCTGAGCGTGCTGTGCTCGAGCTATGAGGAGCAGGCCCTGGAGGGCGGCGACAAGCGCGTGGTGCTGCACCTGCCGGCGCCGCTGGCACCGGTGAAGTGCGCCGTGATGCCGTTGGTGCGCAAGGATGGTCTGCCCGAGAAGGCTCGCGAGATCGTCGATGACCTGAAGTTTGACTTCGCCACGCACTATGACGAGAAAGACTCTATAGGCAAGCGCTATCGCCGCCAAGACGCCATAGGCACGCCCTACTGCATCACCGTGGATCATCAGACTCTCGAAGACGGCACCGTGACGCTGCGCGAGCGCGACAGTATGGAGCAGCAGCGTGTGGCTATCGCCGACCTGCACGCCCTCATCCACGACAAGGTGAGCATCAATGGCTTGCTGCGCAAACTTAAATAAGATATCCCAAAACTATTATAAACCGAAAATATGAATAAGAAGTATTTGCCTTACATCCTGGGCGGTGTCGCTTTGATACTGATATGGTGGTTTGTAAGCACCCGCAACTCGTTTGTCACCCTCGAAGAGACCGTCAACGAGGCGTGGGGCAAGGTGGAGGTGCAGTATCAGCGCCGTCTTGACCTTATCCCCAATCTGGTGTCAACCGTCAAGGGCTACACCGAGCATGAGAGCCGGACTCTGCAGAGCGTGACCAATGCGCGTGCGGGCCTGACCAACGCCTACAATCAGGCTAAGGACCTCAGCGCCAACCTCGGGGCACAGGCCGGAGCTCCCGCCGATGCCAAGCAGTTTGCCGAGTACAACAAGGCTCAGGAAGAGCTCAATCGCAACTTCAGCATCTATGTCAACGCCGTGAGGGAGGCATATCCCGACCTCAAGGCCGACAAGCAATTTCAGGAGCTGCAAGTGCAGCTTGAAGGCACCGAGAACCGCATTGCCACCGAGCGCGGCTACTACACCAAGGCCGTCAAGGAGTACAATGTGGCCATCCGCCGCTTCCCGGCCAGCTTGATAGCTTCGCTCGCGGGCTTTGACGCCAAGCCTCAGTTTGAGGCCGATGCCGCTGCCAAGAACGCTCCGGCTGTATCATTCTGATAGATTTTATAACGTAAGAAATATCGCACACACACTTAACCATAGTATGAGGAAGTTAGTATTAGCAGTGTCAATGATAGCCGTGGTGCTGTCGGTGGCCGTGTCGTGCTCAAGCGACGAAGAGACCACGTGGGAGAAATACACCGATTGGCGAGAGACCAATGAGCAGTGGTTGCGCGAGCTCACATCGATGACCAATGATGATGGCACTCCGTATTATCAGGTGTATGTGCCGTCGTGGAATAAGGCCAGCTATGTGCTGATCCACTATTTCAACGACCGCAGCGCCACTGAGGGCAACCTGTCGCCAATCTCCACCAGCTCGGTGGATGTGCGCTATGTGGGGCATCTGTGCACCGGCGAGCGCTTTGACTCCACCACTACGCTGCAGACCTCATACGGCTATGGTGTGGCGCGCTTCGTGCTGAGCAACACTATCCCGGGCTGGGTAGCGGCGCTGCCGCAGATGCGAGTGGGCGACACGGCGCAGATCGTGTGCCCCTATGCTATGGCCTATGGCGCGCAGGAGAAGGAGGTGATAAAGCCATACAGCGCTTTGAGCTTCAACCTGCGCTTGGTAGATGTGCACACCTACGAGGCTACGCCCTATTGATAGGGCAGTGTCAGCCGCGCCGGCGGCGGCCTTGCGATAGCAGCATATAACACAATCATCGGCGGTGACTCCCCCATGTCAGGGACACCGCCGATGATTATTATTGTGAAGTTATGATAAGAGTGGGAGGCGTAGGGGTGCCTCTCACACTTATATTATATGTTGGCTTAGATGCCGAGGTCGTGCTTGAGCGCCTCGAGCTTGGCGTCGGCGTCGGCGTTGGCTCTATCCCAATCGTTGCGGTCAGCGAGAGTGCCGTGCACTTCGAGGTAGAATTTGATTTTAGGCTCGGTGCCTGAGGGTCGGATTGACACCTTGGAGCCGTCCTCGGTGAAGAACTGGAGCACGTTGCTGGTGGTGGGGAAGTCGAGCTTCACGGCCTTGCCGGAGCGGAGGTCGGTGCATGTGAGGCTGTCGTAGTCTTTGACGGTGACCACGGGGCTTCCGCCGAGCGTCTTGGGCGCATTTGTGCGGAAGTCGCGCATCATCTGCTGTATCTCGAGGGCGCCATCGCGGCCGGTGCGCACCACCGAGATGCCGGCCTCTTTAGAGAAGCCGTTGCGGATGTAAATATCTTGGAGCATAGCGTTGAAGTCGAGGCCGCGGTCTTTAGCCCAGGCGCAAATCTCGGCCATGAGCGATATTGCCGACACGGCGTCTTTGTCGCGGCAGAAGTCTTCGGCGAGGAAGCCGTAGCTCTCTTCGCCGCCGCCGAGATACACGTCGGTGCCTTCGAGCTCGCGAATTACCGAAGCAATCCACTTGAAGCCGGTGTAGCAGTCGTACATCTTGATGCCGTTGTTTTCGGCGATGGCTTTGATGGTCTCGGTGGTGACGATGGTCTTGACCACATATTCGTTGCCTTTGAGGAGTCCGAGCTCGCGACGGCGCTGCATGAGGTAGTTGAGCAGGATCATCACGATCTGGTTGCCGTTGAGGAGGCGGTATTCGCCGTGGGTGTCGCGGACAACGGCACCGATGCGGTCAGCGTCGGGGTCAGAGGCGACAACGAGGTCGGCGTTGACCTCTTTGGCTTTCTCGATGGCCATGGCCATTGCCGATGGCACCTCGGGGTTAGGCGAAGCGACGGTGGGGAAGTCGCCTGATGGCACATCTTGCTCGGGCACGTGGATGATGTTGGTGAAGCCGTAGTTGCGGAGCGAGTCGGGGATAAGCTTGACGCCGGTGCCGTGGATAGGTGTATATACGATCTTGAGGTCGGCGTGGCGTTTGATTACCTCGGGGTCGAGCGACAGCTCCTTGATAGCGCCGAGGAAAGCGCTGTCAATGTCGTCGCCGATGATTTGGATTTTGGATTTGTCGCCGGCAAATTTTATTTCGCTTACAGACTTGATGCGGTTGACGTTGTCAATGATGTTGACATCGTGCGGGGCTATGATTTGAGCGCCGTCGTCCCAGTATGCCTTGTAGCCGTTGTATTCCTTGGGGTTGTGAGAAGCGGTGATGTTGACGCCGCTCTGGCATCCTAAGTGACGGATGGCGAAGGAGAGCTCCGGTGTGGGACGGAAGCTGTCAAAGAGATACACTTTGATGCCGTTGGCCGAGAAGATGTCGGCAACAATTTCGGCAAACTTGCGCGAGTTGTTGCGTACGTCGTGGCCTACGACTACAGAAATCTCGTCGCGGTCGGCGAAAGCCTCGTGGAGGTAGTTTGCGAGGCCTTGAGTGGCGGCGCCCACGGTGTAGATGTTCATGCGGTTAGAACCGACGCCCATGATGCCACGGAGGCCACCGGTGCCGAATTCGAGGTCTTTGTAGAAGGCTTCGATGAGAGCCGACTTGTCGTCGGCCTCGAGCATACGTTGCACCTCGGCGCGCGTCTCGGCGTCGTATTCAGGGCTGAGCCAAGACTGCGCCTTGGCTGTCACTTGCTTGATAAGTTCGGTATTGTCCATAAGGGTATATGTATAGAAGTAATTATTTCATAATATAATAGCGCAACCGCTATCAATCAACAAAGTTAAAAATAAAATTGCAAACGCCAAAATAGAAAATCAGTTAGCGGAAATAATTCTGCCGTGATAGCATAGAAGGTGGCGATGCGTTGGCGCGAGGGGCTCCCCCCCTGATGTCTATTAATATATGTGTATTACCCCGCCGTGGCAGATGGCATCATGGCCGCCGATATTAATACTTTGGTGCGCTGCCGGTCATTATTTGTGCGTTTTTGGCTGTAATATTGATAAATTTCCTTATATTTGCAATTGAAAGAGAGCCGCGTATGGAATTGAGAGAATATATCAATAGTGTAGGCCCTATGCCGATAGCATCGCAGGAATTGTTGGAGACGGCTTTCAGGGAAGTGAGCCGGCCCAAGGGCAGCTGCTTGATGTATGAGTATAGCAAGTCATACAAGGCCTACGTCATCAAGCGCGGTCTTGCGCATGCCTATGCTATGAAAAATGGCAAAGCAGTGACCTTCTGGATAGGCAAGGATGGCGACGTGGTGTATCCGGGTCAGACGATGTATTACCGTGGGGGCGAATATGGCACCGTGGAGCTGCTGGAGGACTGCGATCTGTATGAGCTTGATCTGTCGGAGCTTAGCGAGCTATACCGGCGTGATATCCATTTGGCCAACTGGGGTCGCCGGGCAGCAGAGCGAGAATGTATAGCCCTGGAGCGGATAATCCTTTCGCGCCAGTTTAAGACCTCCTTTGAGCGATATGAGGAGCTGCTGAGCTCGTTTCCGGAGATAGTGAGGCGTGTGCCGCTCCACATAATAGCCTCATATCTCAACACCTCGCAGGAGAACCTCAGCCGGATACGAAGAAAAACGCGGTGATGGTTTCCGCGTTTTTTAGCAAATGTCAAAGAAATGATTACAAGCCCTGTCTATCTTTGCGCTTTATTTTTATAACGTAAAAGATATGGGCAATTTCAAAGAAAAAACTGTTTCAGTTTTCTTATTCCTCACTGCCACGTCATTTGTCTATGCGGCGTTGCCGGAGAGCATCTCAGCCAAGGGCGCATTGCTGAAGACAAAAATCGCCACAGTTAGGGATAGAAGCGAAGCTACGGACCACGAGTCCGCGGCGATGGCACGCCGAGTAACTCCAACGGTGCCGGCACGCGTCAATCGCGAAGACAAAGCAGCCAATGGCGGCATCCTTGGTTTCAGAGCCGCATCAGATCCGGCCGGTCTTTATTCGCTCGCCGCGGATTGCGCGGAGACCATGAGCTGGGAAGGCGAGCAGTTTTGGTTGCCGACCACCGGATTTAAGTATGGCAACAGTATCTATGGAATCAGCGCCTTATATATGTATGAGACGATGTACATAGACCGTATGGACTATGATATATCCACGGGCGAGATGACCTATTGCGAGTCAATAGACAACAATCCCGAGCATGCGGCGATAACGGCAGTCTATGATTCCTCACTTGGTGAGGCGTTTGCCTACACCTACACCGAGGATATGCAAGGCTATGAGTTCAGTAGGCTTGACCCAGAAGCCTTTGAGTTTGTGAAGATTAACGGCAATGTGGCCATCGATGATGTGTGCCTTGCGATGACCTATGATGAGCGTAAAGGCTATGTCGTGGGCATCACCACCGATGCCCGCCTTGTCAGGGTGAATGAGACAACGGGCATAGGCACCACGCTCGCCATCCTTGATCTCAATCCGGACACCTACGCCACGGCCATGGCTTATAGCAAGGATAGCGGCTGCTACCTCTATCAAATGATAGACGAAGACGGTGTAGCATCAATTGTAGCTATCGATGCCGACAATTATACAATAGTATCCAAGAACGATTGGCCGGAGGGCGAAATCAGGCAATACACCGTGATGTTTGCCGCCGGAGATGCTTTTGAAGGCACGTCGCCATCGTCGCCGCATATAGCGAGCGTCACGTTCGCCGGTCCGGCCTCGTCAGGCACAGTGAGCGTGGTGGCCCCGGACAAATATGTCGATGGCAGCGCAATCACAGCCGCAATGACCATAGAGCTTGCTACCGAAGACGGCACCACACAGACTAAAAATAATGTGCAGCCGGGCGCAGAGGTAGTATTCAATGTGAATGACCTCGGCGAGGGCAATCACATCTTCGGCGCCAGAGCCGTCATCGGCGCGACGTCAGGCCCATGGAGCAAAACAAAGAAGTATGTTGGATATGACGAGCCTAAGGCCCCGACAAATGTACGTATCGAGGGCAGTAATGCCTTGTGGGACAGTGTCACCGAGGGCGCATCAGGCGGTTATGTCGATGCGAGTGGCGTAACATACGAGGTGAGCCTAAACGGCACATTTGTGGGCACCACCGATGCCACGACTATGGCCTTGACTTTGCCGGAAATGTTTACCGAAAATCAGGTCTCGGTAATCGCCGTGTACAATGGCAAGAAGAGCCTCGCGGGCGTGTCAGAGCGTGTGGCCGCCGGACTGATAGCTCTGGGCGAAACGCTTGAGCCATCAGAGAGCGAGTGGAGCTGCTTTGGCGTCAGCGATGCTGACAATGATGGCGTCACATGGGACTATAGTTATTATTTCGGCGCCTATTATAGCGCCGACGAGGGCGATGCCGCCGATGACTGGCTGGTGCTGCCTGCGTATAAAATCAATGACAACGGCAAGCGTCATATCCTTAGCTACCACGTAGATGTAGAGGGCGACCGTGATGCTCACATCAAGGTGTATGAGGGCTCAACGCCGGATGTGTCGTCAATGCGCGCAATCGGCGATTATACCTATGTCAATGGCGAGAATGATGGCAGCCAAGAGTACTATCTGCTGCCGGCCGGCAATGGCAAATGCTACATAGCCTTTGAGGTGCTCACAAGTTGCTCAGTGTATCTTGAGAGCATGACACTGTCAGAGACCGATGCCTTGGCAACGGCGGCAGATAATGTCACCGACCTCACCGCCGCCGCCGACAGCGAGGGCGCGCTTAAGGCCGAAGTGGCGTTTACGCTGCCGGTGAAAGCTATCGATGGCAGCGACCTTAGCGGCATGGTTGAGGTGCTCGTCAAGTCAGAAGTTGAGGAGCAGACCCTCACCGGCAACCCCGGCGAGAGAAAAACCACGAGCATCACTGTGCCTGAAGGTCTGAGCCGAATACTTGTCAAGACCAAGAACGGCTCAGATTGCTATACCGAGCAGATCTTTGCCGGCGTAGATATGCCATCGGTGGTGAATAATATCACCGACGAAGTGTCAGACGACAACATGACCGTGACGCTGCGATGGGAAAAACCTACGAGGGGAGTGTATAACGGCTATATCGACCCGACCACATTATACTATAGCATTTCAGTCTATGACCCGGAAGAAGGATGGGTGGAAATAGCCGGCGACCTCACAGCTACGGAATATGCCTACACAATGCCGGCGGGCTCGAAATATGAGGCTTATGACTTTATGATCGCCGCAGGCAATTCGGCGGGATTGTCAGATGATGTAGCCACCCACACCGTGGCTATGGGCGAGCTCTACGACCTACCCCTCAAGGATTATATGGAAGACGGCGGCACGGTGGGCCCATTGCTGCAAATCGGCGGCGATGAGTATCAGGCATCGTGGACCACGGCCTACCCCGAGTGGTATGATGAGGCGGCCTCGGAAATCGAGGATTATGTGGCAATATGTGTCAATTACTATGACAAGCCGACAAAGGGCTCACTGATATTCCCCAAATTCAAGCCCCTTGGCGGAGAGAAGATTATGACCGCCTTCAAATTTTTCTTTGGCGAAAAGACCCCTGATTTCAAATTGTATGTCTTATCACCGGGCGGCAACAAGACCTTGCTGGCCGCTGTGAAGGCAAGCGACGTGGTCCCGGGGTATCAGACAATTAGAAATCTTGTGGCTGATGATCTCAAGGAAAGCGCGTGGCTGCAGATCATGCTCGAGGTGGACTTCGACAATAGTGAGCAGTCGCTGATTTTCCCTTATTACGCCATCACCGCCGCTTATGACCAAGACCTTGCCCTGACCGGGGTTAGCGGCCCGGCCACGTTGCTGCTTGGCGAGACGGGGACATACAGTGTGGCAATGGAGAATGTGGGCTACGAGGATATTGACGTGGCCATGATAACATTCAACGCCATGTCAGGCACCCATGCTATTGCCAATGGCACAATCGTCAGCGCCCCGTCAGCGCCGACGCTTCACCCGGGCGATGTGTGCGCCTTTGAGTGCAATATCTCGATAGATGAACCAACGTATCTGGGCACCGTGGCTCTCAGAGCAGCCATTGATGGCGAGGATAAGGATAGTGGCAACAATGAGAAGCAGTCGCATTTAACACTCTCGAATGACTGCAAGCCGGTGGTCACCAACCTTGCCGCAAAAGCCGCCGCCGAGGGCGTGGCACTAAGCTGGTCAGCTCCTGAAATCGGCGATATCACCGAGGGCTTTGAGTCATACGTGTCTTTTGAGAGTGTAGATATGCTCGGCGATTTCATCAATATCGATAATGACGGGGCCTACACCTATGGATATTGCTTCCCGTATCATGCCCAAGGCATACAACCCACAGGCTGGGTAGTATGGGATAGAGCATCAGTGGAGCAAGCTGAATACAATAATTACTATCTGCCGGCGAGCGGCGACCGCGCGGCCGTGGCCATAGCTCCTTGCTACTACGAAGATGCCGATGACTGGCTCATCTCACCGCAGGTCAAGGGCGGCACGCAAGTGACATTCAAGATGGCCGGCGGCACAGACTATTCAGTGGAAACGGTGGAGGTTATGGCCTCAACTACCGACCGCGATATTGACTCGTTTGAGTCGGTAGAGATGGTCTCAGTGTATGATATGACGTGGACCGATCAGACCGTGGAGCTGCCTGCCGATGCCAAATATTTTGCGTTGCGCTATTGTTCGAGTTCGCGCGGCTGTCTGGTGATGATAGATGACCTGGAGTTTACGCCGGCTACGGCTGATGCCGTCATCACGGGCTATGACATTGTCAGAAACGGCGCCACGATACAAGAGAATGTGGCCTCGGATTGCGCCTACACCGATGCTGCCGGTGAGGGCAAAACCCTCTACCGAGTGTGTCCGGTATATACTCTCAATGGCGAGACTATGCGAGGGTATCTGTCGAATGTAGCCTCCGTAGCCACCTCCGGCGTGGATGGCGTCATCGTCGGTAAGTGTCGCGTGTATGGCGAAAAAGGGCAGATTGTAATCCTCGGAGCAGCAGGGCAGACGGCTCGCATATACTCAATCGATGGAAAAATCATCAGCAACATGAATATCACCAATGAGCGTGAAAGCGTCAGCGTGCCTACCGGTGTGTATCTGACACAGATAGGCGAGCGCACAGTCAAGGTATTCGTAATCTAATACTATATCTTTCTTCATAATGGCAGCCGCTGTGCTTGGTCACAGCGGCTGCTCTTGTATTATCCGGAGTTGCCGATTTGTTCTTGGGGTTAGCGGCGAGATGTGTGCATCGCTGCAATGGCCACTAATTGAATAGGTCGGAGTGTGAACCGAGACGGATTAGGTCAATTTGGTTGGTTTCGGGGTCAAACCAAATCAGCAGGAAGTCACCCTCAATGTGGCACTCCATAAATCCGGCATAATTGCCTGTGAGCATGTGAGGGTAGTAGTCGGCGGAGATGGGTGTTTCGGATTGGAGGAGATTGAGGATTTTAAGGAGCTTTGCCATCTTTTGGGGATTATTACGAAAGCGTTTGTAATCCTTCTTGAATTGTGTGGTATGGTGAAGCTTTTTCATAGGCCTAAAGAGCGATCCAAGGCCTCGATAGATGAGGTGTCGAGGGGTGTGGTGTCGCGCAGCGCTCCGCTTTGAGCCTCTCTCATTGCAGAGATAGTAAGGTCGTTAGGCTCGTGGTAAGCAGCGTCAAGCAGCAGTGTCTCAACGTAGTTGTTAAGACTTCTATTCTGACGTTTAGCGAGGACACGTAATCGCTCGATAGGGTCAACCGGGAGGCGAAAGCTTTGATTTTTTTTGTGAATAGCTATGTCCATGTTGTAATATTTTATACGGCAAAATTACTACAAATGTATTACAATTGCAAGTATTGGTGCGATAAAGAATGAGGGAGATATGATTTTTTGGTGTGATAGTTTTTTTGTATCTTTGTAGCGACAATCTATACAACAAAGAAAACTGATAAAGAGATATAATAATATGGCAAGTTGGTTTGAATGTAAGATCAGCTACGATAAGACTCAGGAGAATGGGTCAGTAAGGCACGTAAGCGAAGTATATATCATTGACGCACTGTCGTTTACGGAGGCGGAGGCTCGCATCATCGAGGAGCGGCGCCCGTTTATCTCGGGTGATTTCTCGGTGTCGGCAGTCAAGCGCACCAAGATAGCTGAAATCTCGTGGAACGAGGGCGGCGATAAGTGGTATATGGTGAAAGTGGGCTTTATCACAGTAGATGAGAAGACGGGAGTGGATAAGCGCACCGTCTCGCTCATGTTGGTACAGGCCTCAGACTTCAAGGACGCCGTGGCCAATTTTGATGAGTATATGAAGGGAAGCCTCGGCGATTATGATATAATCTCGATAGCCGAGACTCCGGTCATGGACGTGTATAAGATGAAAGTGGTAGATTGACACGATGACGACCATATCCGACAATCTGCGACGCATCTATCGCACCCTACCGGAGGGTGTGGAGCTTGTGGCGGTGTCGAAGTTTCACCCGGTGGAGAAGCTGCGTGAGGCGTATGCCGCGGGTCAGCGTATCTTCGGGGAGAGCCGCGAGCAGGAGTTGGAGCAGAAGGTGTGTCAGATGCCCGCTGATGTGCGGTGGCATTTTATCGGCCACTTGCAGACCAATAAGGTAAAGCGCGTGGTGGGCAAGGTGAGTCTGATAGAGAGCATTGACAGCGAGCGGCTGCTGCGCATCGTCGATGAGCAGTCGGCGGCAGCGGGCGTGGTGACGCGAGTGCTGATGCAGGTGCATGTAGCAGCGGAGGAGACAAAGTTTGGTTTCCTGCCGAGTGAGTTGGAGGCGTATTTTGCCGAGCATCGCTATGAGAGCTTGCGCGCCACACATATCTGCGGCATTATGGGCATGGCCACGAATACCGATGATAAGGAGCGCGTGGCGGCTGACTTTGCGGCCATCGCAGCGCTGCATAGGCGCATCAAGGCTCTGGCGCCGGACCTGCGGGGCTTTGATACGGTGTCAATGGGCATGAGCGATGACTATGAGTTAGCTGTGGCGCACGGCTCGACCCTGGTGCGCATAGGCACTGCCATCTTTGGCGACCGCGAGTACTGAGCGCCGCGTAATGCGTAAATACCATGAATGAAAATAAGTCAACAAACAAATTCATTAAATAATAACCTCTTCAAAACAAAATCCTTATTTTTAACACCATGAGTACAAAGTCAAAGCAGTGGGCAGCGATAATAATGATGATTGCCCTGTTTGCCATGATTGCCTTCGTGACCAATCTATGCTCACCGATGGCGGTAATCGTGCAAAACCAGTTTGGAGCGTCAGAGCTTCAATCTCAAATCGGCAACTATGCCAACTTCGTGGCATACCTTGTGATGGGTATCCCGGCAGGTATGCTGATAGTGAAATTCGGATATAAAAAGACGGCGTTGTTAGCGCTGATAGTAGGTATCATAGGCATGGGCCTGGAGCTACTGTCGGGCACGCTGGAGAGTATGTGGATATATCTCGCCGGCGCGTTTATCAGCGGTATGTGTATGTGTATGCTCAACACGGTAGTGAACCCGTTGCTCAACGTGCTTGGCGGTGGCGGCAACAGCGGCAACCAGCTGATACAGATTGGCGGCGCCTTCAATAGCGCCGCAGCCGTGGCCGTATATATCATCTTAGGCGCACTCATCGGCGAGGTCACCAAGGAGACGGGCATTGTAGATGCCGCACCGGCGATGTATATCGCCCTGGGTATCTTTGTGGCTGCCTTTGTGGTGCTGTCGTTTACCAAGGTCCAAGAGCCTAAGCAAGAGCCTGTTAAGACCGAGCTTGTGACGGGCGCGCTGAAGCATCGCCACTTTGCGTTGGGCGCTCTGGCTATCTTCCTGTATATGGCAGTGGAGGTGGGCACGCCCACATATATGATTAAATATCTGACGCAAGATGCAGGCGTCGCTGCCGGCGTGGCCACGCTGATAGCTGCCGTGTATTGGTTTATGATGTTTATCGGTCGTTCAATAGGCGGCGCCATCGGCGGCAAGGTGTCAAGCCGCGTGATGGTAGGAACGACAGCCGCTGTTGCGATAGCGCTTATCGCCTTCGGTATGTTTGCTCCGGAGACGATGCGCGTCAGTGTGCCGGGCGTTGATTGGGCCAATCTGAGCGTGATATGGGTAGAGGTGCCTGTCGGCGTAGCAGCCTTTATCCTGGTGGGCCTGTGCACCTCAGTGATGTGGGGTGGCATCTTCAATATGGCCGTAGAGGGTCTGGGCAAATATACCGCCGCAGCGTCGGGCATCTTTATGACGATGGTGTTTGGCTGCGCGGTGATGGTGGCGTTGCAGGCCAAGATCGTTGACCTCACGGGCAGCTATCTCACCAGCTACTATGTGCCTCTGCTGTGTGCGGCTTACATCCTCTTCTATGCGGTGATCGGCTCGCGCGTGTCGCACAGAGAGGAAGATTAATCATCGCTCGACGAAATAGCGTCACATAAGATATAATATCAATCGGCCTCGGCTCGGCCTGCATAGTGCAGCGGAGCCGGGGCTGTTGCTGTACTGAGTAGTGGGTCAGCGGCGTGGATAGATAATTTCTATCTATGGATAGATAAATTCGCTTGCAGCGGCGGCTTGGGATTAGTAATTTTGCAGTGTAAGTGAAAACCGAACAATCATCTAACAACAAATAAACCCGTAAGACACAATGAAAGACTTAAAAGGCACCAAGACTGAGAAAAACCTCCTGGAGGCTTTCGCCGGCGAGTCAATGGCTCGCAACAAATATTCATTCTATGCGTCACGCGCCAAAAAGGACGGCTACGAGCAGATAGCTGCGCTCTTTGAGGAGACGGCCGCCAACGAGAAGGAGCACGCCAAGCTGTGGTTCAAATACCTTGAGGGCGGCTCAATCCAAGACACCATGTCAAACCTCAAGGCAGCCGCCGAGGGCGAGAACTATGAGTGGACTGATATGTATGACCGCATGGCCAAGGAGGCCGAGGAAGAAGGCTTCATCGAGATAGCAGCGCGCATGCGCGGCGTGGCTGCCATCGAGCGCCACCACGAGGAGCGCTATCTGGCGCTGCTGAAGAACATCGAGGATGGCATCGTATTCAGCCGCGAGGGCGACACGATATGGAAATGCCGCAACTGTGGCCATATCGTCATCGGCAAGAAGGCTCCCGAGGTGTGCCCGGTATGCGCACATGCCCAGAGCTATTTTGAGATCAATGCTCAAAACTATTGATGCACCACGCGCTGCGGCGCGGGGAAAATCTATGTAAAACAGGGCTGCAATCGCTGAGGTTGCAGCCCTGACTGTGATTATGGGGGTGTCAGCGGCGGCAGCGCCGAGCCAGACGCACCATCAAGGCGAAGAGCCATTTGCGCGGTGTGTCAATGACGATGGCGGCGGCATATACGGCGAGGCACACACCGGCAATGGCGGCGATGCACAGCGGCCCATCAATGGCGGCATATGTGTGGCGCACGATGGTGATAAATCTGATGCAGCCCAGCGTGGAGTGGTCCATGTGGAGGAGGAAGACGGCGAATGCTGATGCCGCCACGAAGTTGATGGCGCGGTTGGGTCGCAGCCTGATGCCGGCAAATGTGAGGACCAAGGCCGCGGCGGCGATGATGACCAGGGGATTGGTGTATGCTGTGGCGCGGTTGAGGCCGGTGGCGTCGCCGGCGGCGATGCAGTAGGCTATCACCGCGGCATTGGCGCAGCAGAGCACAATGTACAGCATGAGAGGCGATTTTATGACCGCGCAGAAGTGGCGCAGGGGCTGCCGGTAGGTGTTGAGGCAATGGCCCAGCAGGTAGAGAATGATGAAGGAGAGGGGCGAGTAGCCACGCTCAAAGTGTTTCATCTGCCAGAAGCCTATGACAGCCTCGGCGGCGAGCAGCAGCAGGGTCACCAGCGCCACGCGTCGCGCCGGTGTGTGCTCGATGAAGGCGTTGAGCGCGGGCGACAGGGCATAGAGGATAAGATAAGATGTGACAAACCACCCGGCGTGCTGCAGGGTCACGGCTTTGATGATGTAATCAAGCGAGATGGGCTTGCCGAAGATGGCGGCCTCGGCGATGTGGAGCAGCACGGCAAAGTAGATGCACTGGAATATCAGCGCGGCGGCGCTGCGGAGGGTGGGGCGAATGCCAAACCAGCCGGAAATCATCACAAAGGTGTTGACGCACACCAGGGCGAGGCTCTCGATGATGATGCGTGTCCAGGTTTGCAGCGGCTGCGCGGCGAGGGCGTCGGCCTTTGGCACTCCCAGGGCGAGGAAATCGGCGTGGACGGCGAGCACGAGGAGCATGGCGGTGATGCGCAGCAGCTCGAAGTTGGATTGCCGAGGGCGAGGTGTGGCGGTCATGCTATTCGGCTTTGTTGATTTGGTTGTATGGGATAAGCACGAATGGGCGGTTGAGCATCCGGGGGTGGGGCAGTGTTAGCTCGGGCGAATTCATGACGATGTGGTCAATGGTGATGATGTCAATGTCGATGACGCGGTCGCGATACGAGCCGTCGGGGTGGCGGTGTGGGTCAGAGCAGATGCTCTGCTCCACCTTGCGAGTCAGGGCGAGGATTTCAGCCGGCTGCATGTCGCTGTCAATGTCGAGACGCAGGCCTTGGTTGAGGAAGGCGTTGTCTGAGTCAAATCCCCAGGGCTCTGACTCGACGATGTCGCTTGCCAGCCACTGCCCGGGGGCAAAGGCGTCAATAAGCATGGCGACCGCCCGTGCCAGATTGGCATGGCGGTCGCCGAGATTAGAGCCTATATTAAGGTTGATGGTCATATCAGAGCGTGCGCGACACTTCTACTTCCTCGTAGCACTCCACGATGTCGCCGACCTTGATGTCGTTGAAGCCGGCAATGGAGAGGCCGCAGTCAAAACCGGCAGCCACCTCTTTGGCATCGTCCTTGAAGCGCTTGAGCGAGCCGAGCTCGCCGGTGTAGCGTACGATACCGTCGCGGATGAGGCGCACTTTGTTGGAGCGCTTGATTTTGCCGTCGCGCACCATAGCTCCGGCGATAGTGCCCACCTTGGAGATGTGGTATGTCTCGAGGACTTCGGCAGTGCCGACGATGTCTTCCTTGATTTCGGGAGCGAGGAGGCCGGCCATGGCGTCTTTGACCTCCTCGATTGCCTGATATATGACGGAGTAAAGACGTATCTGCACGCCATCGCGCTCGGCGGCACGGCGTGCTGCGAGTGACGGACGCACCTGGAAGCCGATGATCACGGCGTCAGAGGCGGCAGCGAGGGTGACATCGCTCTCGGATATTTCGCCCACGGCTTTGTGAATGACGTTGACCTGCACCTCCTCGGTGGAGAGCTTGATGAGCGAGTCAGAGAGGGCTTCGATAGAGCCATCGACGTCGCCTTTGACGATGATGTTGAGCTCTTGGAAGTTGCCGATGGCCTTACGTCGGGCGATGTCTTCGAGGCTGACGCGCTTGGTGGTGCGAAGGCCTTGCTCGCGCTGCAGCTGTTCGCGGCGGCTTGCAATCTCGCGTGCTTCTTGCTCGGTGTCGAGGACATTGAATGTGTCGCCGGCAGTGGGGGCGCCGTTGAGGCCTAAGATGAGCGCGGGTGTAGCGGGCCCGGCGGCTTGTATGCGCTGGTTGCGCTCGTTGAACATGGCTTTGACGCGGCCGAAGTGGTTTCCGGCGAGTACGATGTCGCCGACGCGGAGTGTGCCGTTCTGCACGAGCACGTTTGCGACGTAGCCGCGACCTTTGTCGAGCGATGACTCAATGATTGTGCCGACGGCGTTGCGGTTGGGGTTAGCGCGGAGATCGAGCATTTCGGCCTCGAGGAGCACTTTCTCCATGAGCTCGTTGACGCCTATGCCTTTCTTGGCGGAGATGTCTTGCGACTGATATTTGCCGCCCCAGTCTTCGACGAGGTAGTTCATGGCAGCGAGCTCCTCTTTGATTTTGTCGGGGTTGGCGTGAGGCTTGTCGATTTTGTTGATAGCGAAGACGATGGGGACTCCGGCAGCGGAGGCGTGGTTGATGGCCTCGACGGTCTGCGGCATGACGTTGTCGTCGGCGGCCACGATGATGATACAGATGTCGGTGACTTTGGCGCCGCGAGCGCGCATGGCGGTGAAAGCTTCGTGGCCCGGGGTGTCGAGGAAGGTGATGTTGCGGCCATCGGGCAGCTTGACGCTGTAAGAGCCGATGTGCTGAGTGATGCCACCGGCCTCACCGGCGATGACGTTGGCGTTGCGGATGTAGTCGAGGAGCGAAGTCTTGCCGTGGTCCACGTGGCCCATGACGGTTACGATAGGGGGGCGCGGCACGAGGTCTTCTTCGGCGTCTTCCTCTTGGTGTATGGCGTCGGCGACGTCGGCAGAGATGTATTCGGTGCGGAAGCCGAATTCTTCGGCCACGATGTTGATTGTCTCGGCATCGAGGCGCTGGTTGATTGACACCATTACGCCGAGGCTCATGCAGGTGGCGATGACGTTGTTGATGGGCACGTTCATCATGGTGGCGAGGTCGTTGACGGTTACAAACTCGGTGAGTTTGAGCACCTTGCTTTCGGCCTGTTCGGCTTGAGCGGCTTCGCGCTCGCGTTCGGCGTTGGCTTCGCGTTTCTCCTTGCGCCATTTAGCGCCTTTTTTGAGGCCTTTGTCTTTTGCTGTAAGGCGCGCGAGTGTCTCCTTGACCTGCTTTGATACGTCTTCTTCAGACACTTCGGGGGTGACGGGTCGGCGAGCGGGCTTAGAGGTGTTTTTGCCGGCGGGCGAGTGCTGTGGCTTGGCGTTGTTGTTGCGAGCGCGGTCATCGACTTGCTGGCCGGCTTTTTCGATGTCGATTTTGTCTTTGCCTATGCGCTTGCGTTTTTTGCGGTCGGCGCCTTGCGCGGCGTTACCGCCTTGGGCAGCGCCGGCTTTAGCGGCTGCCGAGCGCTCGTTGCGGCGCTCTTCCTTGCTTTTCTTCTTGGGCCGTGTGGTCTGGTTGATGGCGTTGAGGTCGATTGTGCCAACGATCTTTGGTGTGGCCATCACAGGCTTGGAGGGAAGGGTGAAGACTTCGGGCTCGGCTTTTTCGGTGTGAGGCGCCTCGGTCTCAGCGGGGGCAGCCGGGGCGGGCTCCGGCTCGGGTGTGGTGACCGGAGCGGGAGCCGGCTCGGGCTCAGGAGTGGGTGCCGGCTCGGGCTCGGGAGCCGGCGCGGGTGTGGGCTTGGGAGCCGGCGCGGGCTCGGGCTGTGGCTCGGGCTGTGGTTCGGGCTGTGGTTCGGGCTCGGTGACAATGACGGGCGCTCCCTTGCTGTTGAGGTCGATTTTGCCTATTACGCGCGGTGCGTGGATAGCCTCCTCAGAGGGCGTGTTGATTTCGACGGGCTTGACGGCCGTATCTTTGACGGCCGCTTTGTTGCGCTCGAGCCGGCGCTCCGATGCTATCTGCTCAGACTTGCTTTTGAGGTCTCTGTCAGGCTTGAACTCCTGGATCAATAGGTTGACGACGTCGTCTTCGACGCGGGTGTTGGGCGAGCCGTCAATATTGATGCCTTTTTTTTGCAAGAAGTCGATAACGGTGGGCAGGGCCACGTTAAGGTCTTTTGCGAGTGTGCTAATTTTTGTCTTGGCCATATATAGTTAGTCGTTGGCGCCCGTCGGTGATGTGGGGTCGCCTGATGATTATGATTAAGTTATAGAATGATTAATCTTCGAACTCGGCTTTGAGGATTTCGATGACGTTATCGACGGTGGATTCCTCGAGGTCAGCTTTCTCGATGAGCATTTCGCGCGGGGCGTTGAGCACGTTTTTGGCGGTTATGCAGCCGATGTTTTTGAGGGCATCGATAACCCAGCCATCGATTTCGTCTTTGAATTCATCGAGGTAGATGTCTTCTTCGAAGGTCTCTTCGGTGTCGCGATATACGTCGATTGTAAATCCGGTGAGCATTGAGGCGAGCTTGATGTTGAGGCCGTTTTTGCCTATTGCGAGCGAAACCTCCTCGGGGCGGAGGAACACTTCGGCTTTTTTCTCAGTCTCGTCGATGCGAATTGAAGATATCTTTGCGGGTGATAGGGCACGCTGGATGAAGAGCTGCGGGTTGGCGGTGTAGCTGATGACGTCGATGTTTTCGTTGCGGAGCTCGTGCACGATGCCGTGGATGCGCGAGCCTTTGACACCGACGCAAGCGCCAACGGGGTCGATGCGGTCGTCGTAGCTCTCGACGGCTATCTTGGCGCGTTCGCCCGGGATGCGTGCCACGGCGCGAATGTTGATGAGGCCATCGTGGATTTCTGGCACTTCGAGCTCGAAGAGACGGCGAAGGAATGCTTCGCTGGTGCGAGAGACGGTGATTTTGGGGTTGTTGTTTTTGTTATCGACCTTGTTGATGACGGCGCGCACGGTCTCGCCTTTGCGGAAGAAGTCGCCGGGGATGGATTCGCTCTTGGGGAGGAGGAGCTCGTTTTTGTCATCGTCGAGGAGCAGTGTCTCTTTTGACCATGTCTGATATACTTCGCCGCTGACGAGCTCGCCTTCGAGGTCCTTGAATTTGTTGTAGATGGCTTCCTTCTGGAGGTCGAGGATCTTGGATTGGAGGGTCTGACGGAGTGTGAGGATGGCTCGGCGGCCGAATTTTTCGAAGAAGATTTCCTTGGTGTGTTCGTCGCCTACTTCGGCTTCGGGGTCATCGTCGGCGCGGGCGTCGGTGAGCGATATCTCGAGGTTGGGGTTAGAGACCTCGCCATCGGGGACTACGGTGAGGTTTTGGAAGATCTGGACGTCGCCTTTGTCGGGGTTGAGGATCACGTCGAGGTTTTCGTCGGTGCCAAACATTTTTGCGAGCACGTTACGGAATGACTCTTCGAGGACGTTGATCATCGTGGTCTTGTCGATGTTTTTGAGCTCTTTGAACTCGGCAAACTGCTCGACCATATTAGGTGTATCCGCTTTCTTAGCCATAAGTGTGGAGATGTGTATTTTGTGTTATATAATATATTAATGTGTAGTGAAATGCTATTTGAATGATATTTCGGGTCGGACTGACTTGCACTCGTCGGGGTGGAGCGTGGTGGGCTGCATCACCAGCGAGGGGCGCTTTGCGCCCGGCGCTTTGATTTTGACGGGCGACTCTATGGTGAAGGTGCCGTCGTCGGCCACGGCGGTGATTACGCCGTGGATTTTGCGGCCGTCGTTGGTTAGGACTTCCACGTCGTGGCCGATGTTTTTGATGTATTGTCGCCGCACCTTTAGCGGTGAAGTGATGCCGGCCGAGCCGACTTCGAGGCTGTAGTCCTCGATGTCGCGGTCAAAGGCGTCGTCGATGGCGCGCGTGATGTCGGCGCAGGTGTCGATGTCGATGCCGGCGCCGTCAGAGTCGAGCAGTACCACGACATCGTTGGCCGGCGAAACGGAGATCTCCACGATGAAGATGTCGGTGTCGGCGATGGCGTTGCTGACGATGTCGGTGATGATGGATTTGTCGAGCATAGGGCTTGAGAGTTACAGTTCTAAATAAAGAGGAGGAAGCCCCGGGCCCCCTCCGTCTCTTGAAGTCGATGCAAAGTTACGCAAAAAACGTCAGCTACACAATAGTAAATAATAGGCAGGGGCGAGTTTTGGCATATAAATAAACAATAATTAAGATAAAATAACCTTACGAGGATATAGGAGTGGGCAAAAGGTTAAATAATACAAAATGGGTGCATTTTTATGACTAAAAACTATGTTATATAACATATAGTGAGTAATTTTGTGCAGTGTTTTTCATGGTATTAGATTTAAGGTTAAAGAAGATTGCTCGTCGTGATGACGAGTAATTTTTTTTGTGGCTGCGCGGCGGTTGGCGGTCGCAACAGAGGCGGGTGGAGCCGGCAGAGCAGTGATAAAAAATATTAAAAAATATTTGCGGAAATGTTTGTATATTAGCCAAATAATGACTAACTTTGCAGCGCAATAAAGGGCATTTTGTGTGCTGCTGTATCGCAATGTGTTGACACACAAAGCGATAGGTGGCTTGCGGAGTGTCGTAGAAAAGTGAAAAAAGTAACATAGAAAAGAGAATAAGTAATTTAAAAACGAACAAAAACTAAGATGCCTACTATTCAGCAATTAGTAAGAAAAGGACGTGTGGCTCTTGAGGACAAGAGTAAGTCACCCGCGCTGGATTCATGCCCGCAGCGTCGTGGCGTGTGTGTGCGTGTGTACACCACCACACCTAAGAAGCCTAACTCGGCTATGCGTAAAGTTGCGCGTGTGCGCCTCACCAATGGCAAAGAGGTCAACTCTTATATCCCGGGCGAGGGTCACAACCTGCAGGAGCACTCGATAGTGCTGGTGCGCGGTGGTCGTGTTAAGGACCTTCCGGGTGTGCGTTACCACATTGTGCGCGGCACACTTGATACCAGCGGTGTCAAGGATCGCACACAGCGTCGCTCTAAGTACGGAGCCAAGCGTCCTAAGGCCGGTGCAGCCAAGAAGTAATCATTGCATAGCGGCGGAGCGCCGCCAATCAGCAATGGTGAAGTAACTAAACGCACCGCGAGATTAAATCACAAACCACATTTAACTCGTTTTTGTATTTCTTGAAAGCTGATTCATGGTTGAGTAAGCCGACGCCGGAGGGCGGGCTGAAGACGCAGATGCAAGCAACCAAGCAAACAAAAACACAACACTGAAACCCCAACAATGAGAAAGGCAAAACCTAAGAAACGGGTCGTATTGCCAGACCCTGTTTTCGGAGATGAGAGAGTGACAAAGTTTGTCAATCATCTGATGTATGACGGCAAGAAGAATACAGCATTCTCCATCTTCTATGGTGCACTCGAGACCGTGAAGGCCAAGTTGCCCAATGAGGAGCTTAGCGCACTTGAGATTTGGAAGAAAGCTCTCGAAAATGTGACACCCCAGGTGGAGGTAAAGTCACGTCGCGTAGGTGGTGCCACCTTCCAGGTGCCCACAGAGATTCGCGCAGACCGCAAGGAATCTATATCAATGAAGAATCTTATAGGCTATGCCCGCAAGCGTGGCGGTAAGACGATGGCTGACAAGTTGGCGGCCGAGATCGTTGATGCCTTCAACAACCAGGGCGGCGCTTTCAAACGTAAAGAAGATATGCACAAGATGGCAGAGGCCAACCGCGCCTTCGCCCATTTCCGCTTCTAATTCTATCATTGACGTAAATCCCTTACTACAATGGCAAAAGACGAACATCTTAAATATACTCGTAACATCGGCATCATGGCACACATCGATGCCGGTAAGACCACTACATCAGAGCGTATCCTTTTCTACACCGGTCTGACTCACAAGATCGGTGAGGTGCATGACGGCGCCGCCACTATGGACTGGATGGAGCAGGAGCAGGAGCGTGGTATCACTATCACCTCGGCTGCAACGACAGCGTTCTGGAAGTATAACGACGAGAAGTATAAAATCAACCTTATTGACACTCCGGGACACGTGGACTTCACCGTGGAGGTAGAGCGCTCGCTGCGCGTGCTCGACGGCGCTGTGGCTACGTTCTGTGCGGTAGGTGGCGTAGAGCCCCAGTCAGAGACCGTATGGCGCCAGGCCGACAAGTACAATGTGCCGCGTATCGGTTATGTCAATAAGATGGACCGCTCGGGCGCTAACTTCTTTGAAGTAGTGCGTCAGCTCAAGGATGTGTTGGGCGCAAATCCTTGCCCCATCCAGATACCTATCGGCGCCGAGGAGACCTTCAAGGGTGTGGTTGACCTTATCCGCATGAAGGCTATCTTCTGGCACGACGAGACTATGGGTGCTGACTACGAGATAGATGATATACCCGCCAACCTGCAGGCTGAGGCCGAGGAGTGGCATGATAAGATGCTTGAGAAAATCGCCGAGTTTGACGATGATCTCATGGCTAAATACTTTGATGATCCCTCTACCATCACCGAGGAAGAGATTAAGCGCGCGCTGCGCAAGGCTACTCTGAGCATGGAGCTGGTGCCCATGATCTTGGGCTCGTCGTTCAAGAACAAAGGTGTGCAGTGCCTGCTTGATGCTGTCTGCGCCTATCTGCCGAGTCCGGTAGATGCCGGTGCGGTACACGGCCACGCCGTAGGCGACCCTGACACCGAGGAGACTCGCGAGCCGTCAAGCGATGCACCTATGTGTGCGCTGGCGTTTAAGATTGCCACTGACCCGTATGTGGGCCGTCTGTGCTTCTTCCGCGTATATTCGGGTAGTGTAGCTGCCGGCAGCTATGTGCTCAATACCCGTTCGGGCAAGAAAGAGCGTATCTCGCGTCTGTTCCAGATGCACTCCAATAAGCAGAATCCTAAAGAGATGATTGACTGCGGCGATATCGGCGCAGGCGTCGGCTTCAAGGATATCCGCACCGGTGATACCCTCTGCGATGAGAACGCACCTATCGTGCTTGAGGCTATGGACTTCCCCGATCCTGTGATCGGTATCGCCGTAGAGCCCAAGACACAGAAGGACCTCGACCGTCTGGGCGTGGGCTTGCAGAAGCTTGCTGAGGAGGATCCCACCTTCCGCGTGCAGACCAATGAGGAGACCGGCCAGACCGTGATCTCGGGTATGGGTGAGCTCCACCTGGATATCATCATCGACCGTCTGCGTCGTGAGTTCAAGGTAGAGTGCAACCAGGGCCGTCCGCAGGTTACCTACAAAGAGGCTATCACCAAGCCCGTGGAGCTGCGCGAGGTATTTAAGAAGCAGACCGGTGGTCGCGGTAAGTTTGCCGATATCATCGTGCGCGTAGAGCCTATCGACGAGGGCTTTGAGGGCAACCTCCAGTTTGTCGATGAGGTGAAGGGTGGTAACATCCCCAAGGAGTTTATCCCTTCGATCCAGAAAGGTTTCACCACGGCTATGAAGAATGGCGTGCTCGCCGGCTTCCCTGTGGAGCAGCTTAAGGTCACGGTGCTCGATGGTTCGTTCCACCCGGTTGACTCAGACCAGCTGTCGTTTGAGCTTTGTGCCATCCAGGCATTCAAGAAAGCCAGCGAGAAGGCCGGTCCGGTGCTGCTTGAGCCTATTATGAAGATTGAGGTCGTGACGCCCGAAGAGTCGATGGGTGATGTGATCTCAGACCTCAACAAGCGTCGCGGTCAGGTAGAAGGCATGGAGACGAGCCGCTCAGGCGCTCGCGTGGTTAAGGCTAAGGCGCCGCTGGCCGAGATGTTCGGCTATGTGACGGCTCTGCGTACTATCACTTCAGGCCGTGCCACCTCTACGATGTCGTTCTCGCACTACAGCGAGGTGTCATCGTCAATCGCCAAGAACGTGCTCACCGAATGCAACGGACGCGTGGATCTCTTAAAGTAAACAATAAACAACAACCAATATGAGCCAAAAAATCAGAATCAAACTCAAGTCGTATGACCATAACTTGGTCGATAAATCGGCTGAGAAAATCGTCAAGACTGTGAAATCGACAGGCGCGGTGATCAGTGGCCCGATACCCCTGCCCACTCACAAGCGCATCTTCACTGTCAACCGCTCGACCTTCGTCAACAAGAAGAGCCGCGAGCAGTTTCAGCTGTCATCGTTCAAGCGTCTTATCGATATCTACAACTCTACAGCCAAGACCGTAGATGCGCTTATGAAGCTGGAGCTTCCGAGCGGTGTAGAGGTAGAGATCAAGGTGTGATGCCCGCTGTCACAGCACGAAACAAAGAAATCATAATCACTCACTAATAAACAAACAGAAATGCCAGGATTAATTGGAAAGAAAATCGGAATGACATCCGTATTCAGTGCCGACGGCCGCAATGTGCCGTGCACTGTTATCGAAGTAGGTCCTTGCGAAGTCACCCAGGTGAAGACTGTTGAAACCGACGGCTATGCCGCTCTGCAACTTGGCTTTGAAGACAAGAAGGAGAAGCACACGAGCAAGCCCGAGGCAGGCCACTTTGCCAAAGCGGGTGTAACTCCCAAGCGCCACTTGGCCGAGTTCAAAGGTTTTGACGGCGAGTACAAGCTTGGTGATGCTATCACCGTGGAGCTCTTCACCGAGAGCGACTTTGTCGATGTAATCGGCACGTCGAAAGGTAAGGGCTATCAGGGTGTGGTAAAGCGTCACGGCTTCGGCGGTGTCGGCCAGAGCACTCACGGCCAGCACAATCGTCTGCGCGCCCCCGGTTCGGTAGGTGCCTGCTCTTATCCCGCAAAGGTGTTTAAGGGTATGCGTATGGCCGGCCAGATGGGCAACGAGCGCGTGACCGTGCAAAACCTTCAGGTAGTCAAGGTGATACCTGAACACAATGTGTTAATGATCAAGGGCTCGATACCGGGCGCTAAAGGTTCAATCGTTTTAATTGAGAAGTAATATGGAACTCGCTATATACAATCAAGAAGGTAAAGACACCGGTCGCAAGGTGACCCTCAGCGACTCAGTGTTCGCTATCGAGGCTAACGAGCATGCCATCTACCTCGACGTTAAACAGTATCTGGCCAACCAGCGTCAGGGTACACACAAGTCAAAAGAGCGCAGCGAGGTTTCGGGCTCAACGCGCAAGCTTCACAAGCAGAAAGGCGGCGGCGGCAGCCGTATCGGTGACATCAACTCGCCGGTGCTGGTAGGTGGTGGCCGTGTATTCGGTCCGCGCCCACGCGACTATCGCTTCAAGCTCAATAAGAAATTGAAGCAGTTGGCACGCCGCTCGGCACTGTCGGTGAAAGCTCTCGAAAATCAAATCATCGTGGTCGAGGACCTGAAATTTGAGGCAGCAAAGACTAAAGAATTCATAAACTTTGCTAAAAATCTCAAAGTTGACGACAAAAAGATACTTCTCGTTTTGTCAGGTCGCGATAATAACGTATATTTGTCTTCTCGTAATGTGCCGAACGCATCCTTGATGAATGCGTCCGACCTCAATACGTATGTGATCATGAATAACAACGCCATCGTTCTCACCGAGAGCAGTGTCGCTGTTCTTAACAACTTTTAAAGCAGGAGGAACAACACAATGGATATCTCACTGAAACCTATCTTGACGGAGAAGGCGACCAAGCTGACGGAGAAGCTCAACCGCTACACGTTCAGCGTAAGCCCGGAGGCCGACAAGTCTCAGATCAAAGCGGCCATCGAGGATCTCTATGGCGTGAAAGTTGTGAAGATCAACACAGCTATCGTGCGCGGCAAGAACAAATCGCGCTGGACCAAGAGCGGTCTGCTGCGCGGCAAGACATCGGCGTGGAAGAAGGTGACCGTCGCCGTCAGCGAAGGCCAAACAATCGACTTTTTCAGCAATATATAATAAACAATGGCAGTAAGAAAATTCAAGCCCACAACTCCGGGGCAAAGACACAAGGTTATCGGTGTATTTAAAGGTACAATCACTGCTACTACACCGGAGAAATCTCTTACAGTCGGTAAAAAATCGACCGGCGGCCGCAATGCCGAGGGTCATCTCACCGTCCGCTACCTTGGCGGTGGGCACAAGCGCAAATACCGTATCATTGACTTTAAGAGAAACAAAGACGGAGTACCTGCCGTGGTTAAGTCAATAGAGTATGATCCGAATCGCTCGGCACGCATCGCGTTGCTCTACTATGTTGACGGCGCCAAGGCATATATCATCGCACCCAACGGCTTACAAGTTGGCCAGACCGTGGTAAGCGGTCCGGATGTAGCACCTGAAATCGGCAATGCTCTGCCACTGAGCAACATACCGGTAGGTACGATCATCCACGCCATCGAGCTGCGTCCGGGTCAGGGAGCTTCAATGGCTCGCTCAGCCGGCACATTCGCGCAGCTGATCTCCCGTGAGGGCAATTACGCGATTGTCAAATTACCTTCGGGCGAGACTCGCAAGATCCTCTCCACCTGCAAAGCTACTGTGGGTGTAGTAGGCAACAGCGAGCACTCACTTGAGCGTTCGGGCAAGGCTGGTCGCAGCCGCTGGCTGGGCCGTCGTCCGCGCAACCGTGGTGTAGTAATGAACCCTGTGGATCACCCGATGGGTGGTGGTGAAGGCCGTGCATCCGGTGGTCATCCTCGCTCACGCAAGGGTCTGTATGCTAAGGGTCTCAAGACACGCTCGCCCAAGAAGCAATCTTCGAAGTATATAATTGAAAGAAGAAAGAAGTAATCTGATAAAAGACGTAATTATGAGTCGTTCATTAAAAAAAGGACCCTTTATCAGCGTAAAGCTCGAGAAGAAGGTTGCTGACATGGAGGCATCAGGCAAGAAGAATGTCATCAAGACCTGGAGCCGCGCATCAATGATCGCG
Organism: Muribaculaceae bacterium; assembly: GCA_051871765.1. GTDB lineage: Bacteria > Bacteroidota > Bacteroidia > Bacteroidales > Muribaculaceae > CAG-873. Next base: position 20,189 of record JBJEDF010000014.1, on the reverse strand, counting down.
CCCGAGTTTGTCGGTCACACCTTTGCCGTGCATAATGGCAACAAGTTTATTCCCGTCTATGTCACCGAGAACATGGTAGGTCACAAGCTGGGCGAGTTTGCCCCGACACGCACGTTCCGCGGTCACGCCGGCAATAAGAAAAAATAAGTAAGGGCCCGTTAAACATATTTTTTGACAAAAAAAGAATCACATACAATGGGTGTAAGAAAAAGAACATCAGCCGACAGTCGTAAGGAGGCACAGAAGAGTGTGGCTTTTGCCAAGCTCATCAATGTGCCGACTTCTCCCCGCAAGATGCGACTGGTAGCCGACATGGTGCGAGGCAAGGAAGCCTTCCGTGCCCTCGGCATCCTCAAGTTCTCAAATAAAGAAGCTGCCGCACGCTTGGAGAAGCTGCTGCGCTCGGCAATCGCCAACTGGGAACAGAAAAATGACAAGAAGGCCGAGAGCGGCGAGCTGTACATCAGCACAATCTATGTGAATTGTGCACCGATGCTCAAGCGTCTGCGTCCGGCACCTCAGGGTCGTGGATATCGTATCCGCAAGCGTTCTAACCACGTGACCCTCATAGTTGACACTATCGATAACGCTAAATAAGCATAAACAACAATGGGACAAAAAGTAAATCCGATCAGTAATCGCCTGGGTATCATCCGTGGCTGGGATTCCAACTGGACTGAGAAGCGCAAGTATCCCGCCAATATCCTCGAAGATTACAAGCTGCGTGAATATCTCAATGAGCGTTTGGCTAAATGCAGCGTGTCTCGAGTAGTGATAGAGCGCACTCTTAAGCTGCTGACCATCACCGTGTGCACCTCACGCCCCGGTCTGATTATCGGCAAGGGCGGCCAGGATGTGGAGAAGCTCAAAGAGGAGCTCAAGAAAGTAACCGATAAGGACGTGCAGATCAATGTCTTCGAGGTAAAGCGCCCTGAGCTTGACGCTCAGATCGTGGCTGCCAACATCGCACGCCAAATCGAGGGCAAGATTGCCTATCGCCGCGCCGTGAAGATGGCCGTAGCGTCAACGATGCGCGCAGGCGCCGAGGGCATCAAGGTGCAAGTAGCAGGCCGCCTCAACGGCGCCGAGATGGCTCGCAACGAGATGTTCAAGGAAGGCCGCACACCGCTGCACACACTGCGTGCCGACATTGACTATGCCTTGGTAGAGGCTCACACTAAGGTGGGAGTCATCGGCGTGAAGGTGTGGATCTGCCGCGGTGAGGTGTATGGCAAGCGTGACTTGGCTCCTCAGTTCACTTCAAATCAGAAAGAAGGACGTTCGGCAGCAGGCGCCGGCGCTCCGCGTCGTGGAGGCTTCCGCCGCGCTAAAAACAATCGTTAAACTCTTTAGACAGTAATAAATAACAATGTTACAACCGAAGAAAACAAAGTTTCGCCGCCAACAAAAAGGCCGCTCCAAAGGTTTTGCCCAGCGCGGCAACCAGCTGGCCTTCGGCTCCTTCGGCATCAAGACCCTTGAGACCAAGTGGATCACCGGTCGTCAGATCGAAGCAGCACGTGTGGCTGTGACACGTTATATGCAACGTCAGGGCCAGATCTGGATACGCATCTTTCCGGATAAGCCCATCACCCGCAAGCCTGCCGATGTCCGCATGGGTAAAGGTAAAGGTAATCCCGATGGCTTCGTAGCCGCTGTGACCCCGGGTCGTATGATCATCGAGGTGGAAGGCGTAAGCTATGACATCGCAAAAGAAGCACTGCGTCTGGCCGCCCAGAAGCTGCCCGTGGTGACTAAGTTTGTAGTACGTCGCGACTATGATCCCACCCAAAACGTGTAAAAAGCTATGAAGAAAGAAGAAATAAAAGAGCTTAGCACTGCCGACCTCCAGGAGCGTCTGGAGCAGATGCAGAAGGAGTATGTGCAGCTCAAAGCTACACATGCAGTGTCGCCCATCGACAGCCCCGCTAAGATAACCGCTGATCGTAAGATGATAGCTCGCGTGCAGACGGAGCTGCGTCAACGCCAACTCAACAATAAATAACCACAACACCAATGGAAAAGAGAAACTTACGAAAAGAGCGTGTGGGGGTTGTGACCAGCAACAAGGGTGACAAGACCATCACCGTGACTATCAAGTGGAAGGAGAAGCACCCTATCTACGGTAAATTCGTGAACAAGACGAAGAAGTACCACGCCCACGACGAGAAGAACGAGTGCAGCGTAGGCGACACCGTGCGCTTGATGGAAACGCGCCCCTTAAGCAAGACCAAGAGATGGCGCTTAGTTGAAATCATCGAAAAAGTGAAGTAAAAAAAATGATACAGACTGAAACACGATTAACCGTAGCAGACAACAGCGGGGCACGCGAAGCGCTCTGCATCCATGTCCTGGGTGGCACAGGCCGCCGCTACGCATCCGTCGGCGATATCATCGTCGTATCGGTCAAGTCGGTGATCCCGAGCTCCGACGTAAAGAAAGGCACCGTGTCAAAGGCTGTCGTTGTCCGCACCAAGAAGGAGATCCGCCGCGCTGACGGCTCTTATATCCGCTTTGACGACAATGCCTGTGTGCTCCTCAACAACGCCGGCGAGCTGCGAGGCACGCGTATCTTCGGCCCGGTGGCCCGCGAGCTGCGTGCCACGAATATGAAGATAGTGTCGCTGGCTCCCGAAGTACTTTAACTTTCTAACAAACCGCAATCAAGCACTACAATGACAAAGATACACATAAAGAAAGGCGATACCGTCTATGTGCTCTCCGGTGAAGACCGCGGTAAGACAGGCCGTGTCCTCGAGGTTCAGCCCTCGAAGATGCGCGCCGTAGTCGAAGGCATCAATATGGTGACCAAGGCCACCAAGCCTACCGCTCAATACCCCAACGGAGGCCTCATCAAGCGCGAGGCACCCATTCATATTTCTAACCTCAGCCTCATCGACCCCAAGAGCGGTAAGCCCACGCGCATCGCTATCCGCCGTGACGAAAACGGCAAGGCCGTGAGAATAGCTAAAAAATCAGGAGAGGAGATTAAATAATGGCAGCAACCCTTCACAAGGACTACATCGAGCGCATAGTCCCCGCTCTTGAAAAAGAATTCGGCTATAAGACCGTAATGCAGGTGCCCCGCCTGAAGAAGATTGTGATCAATCAGGGCTTGGGCGATGCAACCCAGGATAAGAAACTCATCGAGATCGCCGTCAACGAGATTACGGCCATCACCGGCCAGAAGGCAGTGGCTACATTGTCAAAGAAGGATATCTCTAACTTCAAGCTGCGTAAGCGCATGCCGGTAGGTGTGATGGTGACGCTGCGTCGTGATCGCATGTACGAGTTTTTGGAGCGCCTCATCCGCGTGGCTCTGCCTCGTATCCGCGACTTCAAGGGTATTGAGGGTAAGCTCGACGGCCGTGGCAACTACACTCTCGGCGTGACAGAGCAGATCATCTTCCCTGAAATCAATATTGACAATATCAATAAGCTGCAGGGTATGAACATCACCTTCGTGACCACCGCCAATACTGACGAAGAGGGTTATGCCTTGCTCAAGCACTTCGGTCTCCCATTCAAAAACGCTAAACAACAGTAAACAGCACATTTATGGCTAAAGAATCAATGAAGGCACGCGAGGTCAAGCGCGCAAAGCTCGTGGCCAAGTATGCCGAAAGAAAAGCAGCCCTGAAGGCCATCGGCGATTATGAAGCATATCAGCAGCTGCAGCGTTTCCCCAAGAACGCATCGCGTGTGCGTCTGCACAACCGCTGCTCTATCACCGGCCGCCCCAAAGGCTATATGCGCGAATTCGGCCTCTCTCGTATTCAGTTCCGTGAAATGGCATCAGCCGGTCTTATCCCGGGTGTAAAGAAAGCAAGCTGGTAATATCAGTAACAACTCCTAAATCCGCTTACTCTCCAACCGTTTTACGCCACTGACGCAGAGCCAAGCCCCCCGGCCGGGGGCCGGAGCCGAAGCATAACAGACACAGTGAGTATTAAATATTGTTGGGAAAAGCCCAATCAATTTAAACATCAATAAAATGACAGATCCGATAGCAGACTATCTGACAAGATTGAGGAATGCCATCAAGGCCAACCATCGTGTGGTCGAGGTGCCTGCCTCAAACTTGAAAAAAGAGATTACTAAAATTCTCTTCGAACAAGGCTATATACTTAATTATAAGTTTATAGAGGGTGAGACCCCCGCCGGCATTATCAAAATAGCCCTGAAGTATGACCCGAAGGACCGCGTCAACGCCATCAAAGGCCTCAAGCGCGTGTCGCGCCCCGGTCTGCGCCAGTACACCGGCTACAAGGATATGCCCCGAGTGTTAAACGGCCTTGGCATCGCCATCCTTTCGACATCGAAGGGTGTGATGACCAATAAGGCAGCCGCCGCAGAGAAGATCGGTGGCGAAGTGTTGTGTTACATCTACTAAAACGTGAGCAATTATGTCAAGAATAGGTAAAGCCCCCATCGCTATCCCTGCCGGCGTAACTGTCACGGTAGATAGCAACAACGTAGTAAAAGTAAAAGGCCCCAAGGGCGAGCTCAGCCAAGCAGTGAGCCCTGATATGACCGTGACGGTGGCCGATGGCCATGTCAGCGTGACCCGCCCCAGTGATGATCGTGAGCACCGTGCGCAGCATGGTCTGTATCGCGCATTGATCCACAATATGGTGGTAGGCGTGTCAGAGGGCTATAAGAAAGAAATGGAATTAGTAGGTGTAGGTTACCGCGCCACCGCTACCGGCCAGGTGCTGGAGCTCGCGCTGGGTTTCTCTCACGCCATATATATCAAATTCCCGCCCGAGATCAAGGTAGAAGCCAAGAGCGAGCGTAACAAGAACCCGCTGATCATCCTGCAGAGCGATGATAAGCAGCTTCTGGGCCAGGTATGCGCCAAGATCCGTTCGCTGCGCAAGCCCGAGCCTTACAAGGGTAAAGGTATCAAGTTTGTAGGCGAGGTAATTCGTCGTAAGTCCGGTAAGACTGCCGGTGCTAAATAAGTAAACTCAGTAGCATCATGATATCCAAGATACAGAGAAGAAATAAGATCAAGACCCGCATCCGCGGCAAAATCTCCGGCACCGCCAGCCGCCCGCGTATGACAGTCTTCCGCAGCAACAAGCAGATCTATGTGCAGCTCATTGATGACCTCGCCGGGGTGACCCTCGTGGCCACATCGTCGAAAGGCATCGCCGAGGGCACCAAGTCAGAGATTGCAGCCAAGGTCGGCGAGGCAATAGCCGAAAAAGCCATAGCAGCCGGCATCACAGAAGTAGTATTTGACCGCAACGGTTACCTGTTCCACGGTCGTGTTAAATCACTCGCTGATGCAGCTCGCAAAGGCGGCCTCAAATTCTAATAAATCACTATGGTAAATAAGAATAACCGAGTAAAGACCACCAGCGACCTTGACCTTAAGGATCGCCTCGTGGCAATCAATCGTGTCACCAAAGTGACCAAGGGTGGCCGCACGTTCACCTTCGCCGCCATCGTCGTAGTAGGCGATGAGAATGGCATCGTAGGCTGGGGCCTGGGCAAGGCCAATGAGGTGCAAGCTGCTATCGCCAAGGGCGTAGAGTCAGCTAAGAAGAACCTGATCAAGGTGCCGGTGCACAAAGGCACTATCCCTCACGAGCAGGAATTCAAGTTTGGCGGCTCATGCATCATCCTCAAGCCTGCATCGCAGGGTACGGGTGTTAAGGCCGGTGGCGCTATGCGTGCCGTGCTCGAGAGCGTAGGTATCACCGACGTGCTTGCCAAGAGCAAGGGCTCTTCTAACCCCCACAACCTTGTTAAGGCTACCATCGCCGCGCTGGGCGAGATGCGTTCGCCCTCTACGGTGGCACAAAATCGTGGCATTTCAGTAGAACAAGTATTCAAAGGCTAAACTCCTCACTCTACGACAATGGCAAAAATCAAAGTAACACAGATAAAGAGCCGTATCAACTGCCCGGCAGTGCAAAAGCGTACTCTCGACGCTCTCGGCCTCAAGAAAATGCATCACACGGTGGTAGTGGAAGACACTCCGTCGGTGATTGGAATGGTAAACAAAGTTCGTCATCTTGTAGAAGTGACCAACGCTTAAAATTACAGCACTCAAAATTATGGACTTAAGTAATTTACAACCGGCCGTAGGCTCAGTACACAGCAAGACGCGCATCGGCCGAGGCGCAGGAAGCGGCAAGGGTGGCACATCGACCCGTGGTCACAAAGGCGCCAAGTCGCGTTCAGGCTACAAACGTAAGATAGGATTTGAGGGTGGCCAGATGCCCTTGCAGCGTCGTCTCCCCAAATTCGGTTTCAAGAATATCAACCGTGTAGAATACAAAGCCGTCAACCTTGACACCCTTGAGGCCCTGGCAGCAGAGAAGGGCTTGACCACTATCGGTCTGGCCGAGCTCCGCGGCGCCGGCTGCATCAGCAGCAAGGCCAAAGTGAAAATCCTCGCTAACGGCGAAATTAAGCACGCAATAACCGTAGAGGCTCACGCTTTCTCGGCTGCCGCTCAGGCAGCAATCGAGGCAGCCGGCGGCTCGGTTAATAAACTTAACGCATAATGAGATTCGTACAGACACTCCAAAACATCTGGAAAGTCGAAGAGCTGCGTAAGCGCATCATGGTGACCCTGTTGCTGGTACTTGTGTACCGCCTGGGTTGCTATGTGGTGCTGCCGGGCATATCGCCATCTGACATTGATGCATTGGCCAACTTTACCAACAAGAGCGGCCTGATGCAGCTGTTGGATATGTTCTCGGGCGGTGCGTTCTCGCAAGCTTCGATTTTCGCTCTCGGTATTATGCCATACATCACGGCGTCAATCGTGATCCAGCTGTGTGGCATGGTGCTGCCTTCGTTCCAGAAGATGCAGCGTGAAGGCGAGAGCGGCCGCCAGAAGCTCAATCAGTACACGCGCTATTTGACCGTGCTGATCCTGTTGCTGCAGGCACCGGCCTATCTGGTCAACTTGCAGGTGCAGGTCAACAGCGCCGCCAATGGCCCGGCCATGACGTTTGGTTTCTGGACAGTGGCATATCTTACGATCATCCTCGCTGCCGGCTCCATGTTTATCATGTGGCTTGGTGAGCGCATCACCGACCGTGGTATCGGCAATGGTATCTCATTCATCATCTTGGTAGGTATCATTGCCCGTCTGCCGGGAGCGCTCTTCTTCGAGTTCACCAGCCGTCTGCCGGGATCTACCGGCAGCCAGGGCGGTCTGGTGATGTTTATCGTGGAAGTAGTGCTGCTGTTTGCGGTGACTGTAGGCGCAGTGCTTCTTGTGCAGGGCACACGTAAGGTGCCCGTGCAGTATGCCAAGCGCGTGGTAGGCAATCGCCAGTATGGTGGTGCACGCCAGTATCTGCCTCTGAAGGTCAATGCTGCCGGTGTGATGCCTATCATCTTTGCTCAGGCTATCATGTTCATCCCGATGACGCTTGCCGGCTTCCAGGGCGGTGAATCAGGCTTTGTGCGTGCGTTCACCGATATCAATAGCTTCTGGTATAATGCAGTGTTCTTCCTGCTGATAGTAGCGTTTACCTACTTCTACACAGCAATCACTGTGCGCCCCAACGATATGGCCGACAGCCTCAAGCGCAACAACGGCTTTATCCCCGGCGTGAAGCCCGGCAAGAAGACAGCTGAGTATCTTGATGCTATCATGTCGCGCATCACACTGCCCGGCTCTATCTTCCTGGGTATCGTGGCTATCTTGCCCGCCTTTGCTCGCTTCTTCGGCATCAGCCAGAACTTCGCCCAATTCTTTGGCGGTACATCGCTGCTGATTATGGTGGGTGTGGTGCTGGATACCCTGCAGCAGGTAGAGGGCCATCTGAAGATGCACTACTATGACGGCCTCATGCGCGAAGGCAGCATCAAGGGCCGCACCACCGGACAGACATATTAATCATCGACACCACCCACACCATCATTGCACTAATTAAATGATTTATCTCAAAACACCGGAGGAAATAGAGCAGATGCGAGCAGCAACGACTCTCGTGTCGCAGACGCTTGGCGAGGTAGCTAAGTGGATAGTCCCCGGAGTGACTACACGTAAGCTCGACACCATTGCTCGCGAATTTATTCGCGACAATGGCGGTCGGCCTGCATGCTTGGGATATGAGGGCTTTCCGGCTACGTTGTGTATCGAGGTCAACGAGGTCGTGGTGCATGGCTTCCCTTCGGGCTACACCCTGCGCGACGGCGATATCGTGGGCATCGACACGGTGGTGGAGAAAGATGGTTTTATGGGCGATAGCTGCTACACCTTTGCGGTGGGCGAGATAAGCGATCAGAAGCATGCTCTGTGCAAGACCACCCGCGAGTCACTCGCTGTGGGCATCGAGGCATGCCGCCCGGGCCATCGCGTGGGCGATATCGCCAATGCGGTGCAGACCTACTGCGAGAGCCGCGGCTACAGCGTGGTGCGCGAGATGTGTGGCCACGGTATAGGCCGCCACATGCATGAGTCGCCCGAGGTGCCTAACTATGGGCGCCGCGGCACCGGCCCCGTGCTGCGCAATGGCATGTGTATCTGCATAGAGCCTATGATCAACATGGGCAGCCGCAACATCGCTATCGAGCCTGATGGCTGGACTTGTCGCACCCGCGACCGTCAGCCGTCGGCCCATTACGAGCACACGTTGGCCATCATTGATGACCAGGTGCAAGTGATGACCACCTTTGACTATATCCACCAAGCAATCGAAGATAGATTTATTTAAATACATTACCATCTCATACATGGCAAAACAGACAGCAATAGAGCAAGACGGCACCATCGTGGAGGCATTGTCCAACGCAATGTTTCGCGTAGAGCTTGAGAACGGCCACGAAATCACGGCCCACATCTCAGGCAAGATGCGCATGCATTACATCAAGATATTGCCCGGCGACAAGGTGCGAGTGGAGATGTCGCCCTACGACCTTAGCAAAGGCCGTATCGCATTCCGATACAAATAACAACAAATACCCCCATACACTAAAAGCAATGAAAGTAAGAGCTTCAGTAAAAAAACGCACCCCGGATTGCAAGATAGTTCGTCGCAAGGGGCGTCTCTATGTGATTAATAAAAAGAACCCAAAGTATAAACAACGTCAAGGATAACATATATGGCAGTACGTATAGTGGGAGTTGACCTCCCCCAGAACAAAAGAGGTGAAATCGCCTTGACCTACATCTTCGGCATCGGACGCAGCGCCGCAAAGAGCATCCTTGCCAAGGCAGGCGTAGATGTCAATATCAAGGTGCAAGACTGGACTGACGCCCAGGCCGCCAAGGTGCGCGAAGTCATCAGCACAGACTACAAGGTAGAGGGTGACCTGCGCAGCGAGATTCAGCTCAACATCAAACGACTGATGGATATCGGTTGCTACCGTGGCATCCGTCACCGCAACGGCCTCCCCGTGCGCGGTCAATCAACGAAGAACAACGCCCGCACCCGCAAGGGCCGCAAGAAAACCGTTGCTAACAAGAAGAAAGCTACTAAATAATAACGAACTATGGCAAAAAAGACAGTCGCAGCAAAGAAGAGAAACGTCAAAGTTGGCGCTGATGGTCAGCTTCACGTACATTCATCTTTCAACAACATCATCGTGTGCCTTGCCAACAGCGAAGGCCAAGTCATCAGCTGGTCATCAGCCGGCAAGATGGGCTTCCGCGGTTCTAAGAAGAACACCCCCTACGCTGCCCAAATGGCCGCCCAGGATTGCGCCAAGGTGGCCTATGACCTGGGCCTGCGCAAGGTGAAAGCATACGTCAAAGGCCCCGGCAACGGTCGCGAATCAGCAATCCGTACAATCCACGGTGCCGGCATCGAAGTGACAGAGATCATCGACGTCACTCCTCTGCCCCACAACGGTTGCCGTCCGCCCAAGCGCAGAAGAGTTTAATAATCAGTTACGCCGCCGGGCGTAAGGGCCTCAGAGAGTGAGCCATCAGCGGCTCGCCGAGCCTCACAACCACAGGGCGGCATACTCTGCTTTCAACTTTTAGTTACACCAACAATTCAACTCATAATAGATTAAGGGCCGTGCGAGGCCATCACCCCCAGCCGGGGTGAGAAGCCAAGCTCCGAGCCACTCGCCACAGGCAGTGAAATATGACCATATTTTCCCTTCACCTCTCTATGGTCGCGGCTGCACTGCCCGCGGAGAGCGACAAGAGCCCGCAAGCACAGCATCCTTGATCACCAACCAACTGATTTTTAACTACAATGGCAAGATACATCGGTCCTAAGACCAAAATCGCCCGCAAATTTGGCGAACCCATCTTCGGAGAAGACAAGGTGCTCCAGCGCCGCAATTATCCCCCGGGCCAGCACGGCCAGAACAAGCGCCGCAAGACCTCAGAGTATGGCACTCAGCTGCGCGAGAAGCAGAAAGCTAAATACACCTACGGTGTGCTCGAGCGTCAGTTCCGCAACCTCTTTGAGAAAGCATCGCGCATGAAAGGTGTCACCGGCGAGTTGCTGCTGCAACTGCTGGAAGGCCGCCTGGACAATGTGGTATATCGTCTGGGCATCGCTCCCACACGCCCCGCAGCGCGCCAGCTGGTGCTCCACCGCCACATCACCGTCAACGGCGCCGTGGTGAATATCCCCTCATTCGCAGTACAGCCCGGCGACGTGGTAGGCGTGCGTGAGAAGTCAAAGTCACTCGAGGTTATCGCCGACTCACTCGCCGGCTTCAACCACAGCAAATATCCCTGGATCGAATGGGACGAGGCTACCGAGTCAGGCAAGTATCTGCACGTGCCTGCTCGCGAAGACATCCCCGAGAACATCAAGGAGCAGCTGATAGTCGAGCTCTATTCTAAGTAATAATCCCTAATACACCAAGGTCCATGGCTATTTTAGCATTCCAAAAACCTGACAAGGTCCTCATGTTGGAAGCCGACAACTTCTACGGCAAGTTTGAGTTCAAACCTTTGGAACCGGGCTATGGCATCACCGTGGGCAACGCACTGCGTCGCGTACTCCTCTCGTCGCTTGAAGGCTTTGCCATCTCATCGATCAAAATCGACGGAGTAAAACACGAATTCGATACCATCGCCGGCGTCAAGGAAGATGTGACCAACATCATCCTTAACCTCAAGCAGGTTGACCTCAAGCAAGTAGTAGAAGACACGGAGTCTGAGAAAGTCACCATCAACGTGTCAGGTAAAGAAGTGTTCAAGGCCGGTGACATCGGTGCCGTGCTCTCAGGGTTTGAAGTGATGAACCCCGAGCTGGTCATCTGTCATTTGGATCAGAGCGCAAGCTTCACCATCGAATTGACCATCAACAAGGGCCGCAGCTGGGTGCCCGCCGAAGAAAACCAGACACCCAACGATGATGTCAACACCATCGCTATCGACTCGGTCTATACCCCTATCAAAAACGTCAAGATCGCTGTTGAAAACTTCCGCGTAGATCAGAAAACCGACTACGACAAACTCACATTAGAGATTACCACCAATGGGTCAATCCAGCCTAAAGACGCCCTCAAGGAGGCAGCCAAAATCCTCATCCATCACTTCATGATGTTCTCCGACGAGAAGATCACCCTCGAGACACAAGAGACCGAGACCAATGAGGAATTTGACGAAGAAGTGCTGCACATGCGTCAACTGCTTAAGTCTAAGCTCGTTGACATGGACTTGTCAGTGCGCGCCCTCAACTGCCTCAAGAGCGCCGAGGTAGAGACCCTGGCCGAGCTCGTGGTTTTCAACAAAACCGACCTGCTCAAATTCCGCAACTTCGGCAAGAAGTCACTCACCGAGCTCGAGCAGCTCCTGACCAACCTCAACCTGTCGTTCGGAATGGATATTTCAAAATACAAATTAGATAAAGAGTAACCAACGATGAGACATAATAAGAAATTCAATCATCTTAGCCGCACCAAAGCTCACCGCGATGCGCTGCTCGCTAATATGACAATCGCCCTGATCCTGCGCAAGCGCATCTCTACTACTCTTGCCAAGGCCAAGGCACTGCGTATCTACGCCGAGCCTATCATCAACCGCGCCAAAGCCGACTCGATGAACAATCGTCGCGTAGTCTTCAGCTACCTCCAGAACAAAGAAGCCGTCAAGGAGCTCTTCGGCGAGATAGCACAGAAGATAGGCGAGCGCCCCGGCGGCTACACCCGCATCCTCAAGACAGGCAACCGCCTTGGCGACAACGCCAAGACCTGCATCATAGAGCTCGTGGACTACAACGAGGCTATGCTTAAGGACAAGAAGGCATCTAAGTCAAAGACCCGCCGCTCTCGCAAGAAAGCAGCCGCTCCCGCCGCTGAGACGCCCGCCGCTGAGGCTCCTGCCGCTGCTGAGGAACCCGCAGCAGAGTAATCCAATAGAATACTCACATTCACGATACAGCAATCCCGCATCGCTCTGCCGATGTGGGATTGCTGCGTTGTTACGGTCAGCAGCCACTACGCATAAAGTCCGGAAGACGGCACATTGCCCCTCGCAAACAATTGTTAATCAGGCGTATATGTTGCGATGCTATTGTAGCCGAGGTGTCGTCTTACAGACTTTATGATGCTATCGATGCTTTCCGAGGGCTTCGCCCCCGGCTATTGCACAGCGGCCTTTCAGGCCGCCGTGGTTTTGCCTTCCAGGCAACATCAGCCTCCGGCTGATAAGCGCGGCGCGGCACGCATCGCATTGCGTACCCGGCGGTTGGTGTTGGGCAGAAATTGCAAGACGTTGTTGATGCGGGCGCGATGTATCGCGCACCTACAAGCGCATTTGTTGGGCAGCCTTCCAGGCAACATCAGCCTCGCGGCTGATATGCGTGGCGCGCCACGCCGTCGCCTCTTGCCCACCCACTACGCCAATAATCCACAACATGTAGGGGCGCAATATTTTGCGCCCGCGTCAATGGTGTCAACGAGGCGTCGCTAACTTCAGGCTGAAAGCCGTTACCACGGCAGCGCAAGTGCGCTCGCCGTGCATTAGCCGGGGGCGAAGCCCTCGGTTAGCATACCCCACGCATAAAGCCTGAAGGGCGCAACCTTGTGCCGGCTGAGGGGCTTTTAATTGTTTGTTAATCAGGCGTATAGGTTGCGATGCTATTGTAGCCGAGGTGTCGTCTTACAGACTTTATGATGCTTTCCGAGGGCTCCGCCCCCGGCTAATGCACAGCGGCCTTACAGGCCGCCGTGGTTTTGCCTTTCAGGCAACATCAGCCTCGCGGCTGATATGCGTGCGTAGCTGAGGTCTCGGAGCACTCGGTGGTCTCGGATGGGCCTGATGGCGTCAGGCGGGTCAGACTCTGTTATGGTTTAGTCTTTGCGGGTGGTGAGTGATGAGAGGGCGGTGTGGCGAGGGCGGCCTTTGATGGCGATGACCTCGTACACGTTGTAGGCTAAGATGGCGGCGATGGTGGCGATGATGCCCCACGCTGCTACTTTTATTATCAGCCGGGTGTCAGCGACGGAGATGAATGAGGTGAGTGAGACGTTGGTGGCTGTGATGATGTCGCTAAACCAGGGCATGGCGAGGCTTAGGGCGAAGCCCACGACCATGCCTACGGCAGCAGCAATGGCGAGGGCGCGTTTGTGGAGGCGGTGAGCAGCTGAGGCTTGTTGCTGCACCATCTCTACGGCGCGCATAGAGTGCTGTAGGCGGTCGAGGAATGAGGCGTCGTCAGCAGCAGTGGCGGGGTTGAAGCTGTCGAAGAGTGCTTTGATGCGGCAGTCGTCGTCAGCGTCGGTGTCAGTGATGAAGGGGTGTTTGGTGATATTGTTGTGATCCATAACCATTAGGCGATAGAGGGTGATAGAATGGCGCGCAGGTGCTGGCGTGCGCGTGAGAGGTGTTGTCTTACGGCGTCAACAGAAGCGCCGACGATGTCAGCTATTTCCTTGATGGCGTAGCCTTCGAGGTAGTACAGGAGTGTGGAGGTGCGCTCTTTGTCGGGTAGCTTGTCGAGGGCGGCGTATAGGGCTTGGTATTTGAAGGCGTCGTCGCCGGCGTCGGGGCTTGCCAGAGAGTAGGCCTCCTCGACGTCGGTGGTGGGCTTGACGGTGCGTTTTTGGCTGATGAATGTGTTGTGGGCTATGCTGAAGAGCCATGAGCGCGCCTTAGAGGTGTCAGCGAGGGAGTCGCGTGCGATGAATGCCTTGATGAGGGTCTCTTGGGCGATGTCGTCGGCGAGTTGGGCGTCACCGCAGCAGAGAGCCACGAGGAAGCGTCTGAGCTCCCGCTGTGTGCTCTCTACGACGGATATGTATTGCTCGCGTGTCATGTGAGTAGATGTGATGTCGCGGCGGTGGTGTTACTGCTCGTTGGTGTTGACGTCGTTGCGCGTCATGAAAAATACCACGAGGTAGCTGATGCCGATGGCGATGGATATGACGGAGAGGAGTAGTATTCCGGAGTCTTCGTCGTCGTCGGCGATTAAGTAAAAAGCTGTGCCGGCGATACCGATGAATGTGAATATGCAACCTCTGAGGAGACGCAGCGTGAGGAGCTGGCGGGGTGATTTGCGGGGCTTTGTGAGGGCCTCGGCGAGCTTGTCGGCATCGATGCCGTTGTTAGTTTCGATGGCTTTGATGAGGACTTCGGCTCGCTTGTCGTCGTTGTTTTTGATGGTGCGGAATACGATCCATACGATTAGCACGGGTAGAGCTACGCATACGCCCAGTGGCACGAGGATGGGGACTAAATCAAAAGCTTCCATAATGATGATTTTGTTTTTGAGTTAATGATTAGTGTTGCTTTTTTTGTTTGGAGTCTATATTGAGGAGTTGATTATTGCTCGGTTGCCGCCTGCGGCCGGAGTGGTTTTGAGGCGTTTTCGCAATATAGACGCGATGAAAAGCAAAAAGGTGACATCGGCGGCAAAAAATTTTTTATTTTTTGTGTGTCGGTGTCGGTGGTCATTGGGCGCATGGGCCACAGAGGGCGAGCGGCAGGGCGGGGGCGGGGCGCTATTTTTTGTTGTGCTTGGCGTAGGCTCTGGCGAGCTTGGTGTGGTATCCGCGGGCGGCATATCCGGGGCCGTTGTAGTTGCGGGCGAATGCGGTCCAGTTTTTGGCTTTGAGGTATCGGAGCATGCCGGTGCGTGTGATAAATTCGGCAAATAGCTCGAGCTGGTCGCGCTCGGAGCGGCTCATGAGCCTGAGGAATTCTTGTGGTGAAGAAGTGCCGCATTGGCGCCAATTGAAGCCGCCGATTTGAAACATACCCCAGAATGTGCCTTGGATGGCAGTGAGCGAGTCGATGCTCAATGCGGCGTTGAGCCTGGCATATTGAGCGGCTTGCTGCGAGCCGTATTTGGCGATGTTTGGCCTGGCGAATATTACGGCGTGAGATTTGGTGTACTTGGAGAGGTTGAGCTTATTGCGAGCGGCGAATTGCCTGTACATAGTCAGGTCAAAATTAATTATGGGCATGTTAGGCTTGAAGAAGCCTTTGTGTCCGGGCCCGGCCTCAATTTCCACCACGGCCTTGATAGCGGGGACCTCGACTCCCAGCTCGGCAGCGACTTCCACGAAGTCGCGCTCGGTGAGCGGCCCCTTGCGCCCTTCTTGTGCGAAGGTGAGGTGCACGGTGTCGTTGCCCACGACGATGTATTCGCGGCCGTCTTTGTTGAGCCCGATGCGAGCAATGCCGAGGGTGTCGGACGGGGGCGGTGGTGCCGGCTGCTCGGCGGTGATGGCGCTGCCGGCGAGAGCGGCTAATGCCGCGATAGCGGCAATTGCGCATTTGTGAAGGTTAGTCATGGTGTCAGTGGGGGGTAGAGGTATAAAAAAGCCGTGCCGGCTGCCGCTGTCGCTGCGGCACCCGGCTCGGCATTAACGATGCTCTCAGAGGTCGGCTACCTTCTCGAGAGTGCGAGTGATTTGGCCGTAGAAGCGCTCCACGGCGGGGATGTACATGCGCTCGCTGGGCGAGTGTACGCCTTGGAGTGTCGGGCCGAACGACACCATGTCGAGGTGGGGATATTTGGTGAGGAAGAGGCCGCACTCCAGGCCGGCGTGGATGGCTTTGATGGCGGGCTTGATGCCGTAGAGCTCCTCGTAAGCGTCAGAGGCAATCTTCATGATGCGTGAGTTGAGGTTTGGCTTCCAGCCGGGGTATCCGTCGCCGTGGGTCACGGTAGCTCCGGCGAGGGTAAAGAGCGCCTCCACCTGGCGAGCGATGTCCCACTTGCGGCTTTCTACCGAAGAGCGCTGGCTGGTGGTGACGAGGATGTTGTTGTCGGCTATCATCTTGACGGCGGCGAGGTTGGTAGAAGTCTCGACGAGGCCTTCGATGTCGCGGCTCATGGATATCACGCCGTGAGGAGCGCTGTACATGGCCTGAACGAGGCGACGCGCCGTGTCGGCGTCGATGGTAAACTCGGGGCGCTCTACGCTCTCGAGCGAGAGCTTGACGGTGGGCTCGATGTCGGCGTATTCGCCTTCGACGTCGGCCACGAATTGGTTGAATTCGGCGCTTACCAGCTCCTTGTTGGAGGTGTGAACACCGATCACGGCGTGAGCGGCGCGGGGGATGGCATTGCGGAGGTTGCCGCCATCGATCTCGGCGAGGGCAATTTCAAATTTGGTGCTGAGGCCGAAGATAAAGCGAGTGAGGAGCTTGTTGGCGTTGATGCGCCCCAGGTGAATGTCTCCGCCGGAGTGGCCGCCGAGGGCGTCGCGGATATCCACTTTGAAGTAGTGGAAGTCAGTGGGCGCGAGCGAGCGCTCGTAGTGGAAGGTGCAGGTGGTATCGACGCCGCCGGCGCAGCCTACGAATATTTCGGCATCGTCTTCAGAGTCGAGGTTGAGGAGCATGTCGCCGTCGATCATGCCTTCGCCCAGGTTGTTGGCGCCGGTAAGGCCGGTCTCTTCGTCAACGGTGAATAGGCCTTGGAGAGGTCCGTGGACGAGCGTGTCGTCGGTGAGAGCAGCGAGAGCCGCCGCCATGCCGATGCCGTTGTCGGCGCCGAGCGTGGTGCCGTCAGCACGCAGCCAGTCGCCCTCGACGATAGTGCGGATGGGTGAGTTTTCGAAGTCAAAGCTTTTGTCGTTGGACTCGCACACCATGTCCATGTGAGCCTGCATGATGACGCGCGGCGCCTTCTCGTGGCCGGGCGTGGCGGGCTTGAACATCGCCACATTGCCCACGGCGTCGGTCTTCACTTCGATGCCGTGCTTGGCGGCAAAGTCCAGGAGGTATTGGCGTATCTTGCCCTCCTTTTTAGATGGACGGGGCACTTGGTTGATTTCGTCGAAGATGGCAAATACAGCTGCCGGTTTGAGGTCTTTGATAGTCATATTTGTGAGTGTTAAAACGTTGGAATTACAGATTAATAAACATAGAGTTTTTGTAAAGACTGTTAAAATCAATCTTTAAAGCCCTCTAAGTTACAAAATAAAATTGAAAGTGGGCAATTTTTAGCATAAACTTTCATATATTTGCAGCGCGAAACGGTAAAAGAGACAATGAAAGTCGTGATTTTGGCTATCCTCATACTGGCCATAGCAGTAGGCCTGCTGGTATTGCGAGTGGCAATCACGCAGCGACTGTCGCGGCGCTCATTCTCGCCTTATCGCCACCATCACCATTAAAGACACTATATTAACAAGGATAAATCAACCCTTAATCACTTGATATGAATAAACTGTACATCGCCGGGGCTGCTGCCCTAATGATGCTCGCCGGAGCTGCTTGCTCAGGCTCAAACGAGACTGCCGAGGCCGCCGTGCCCGAAGTAAAGAAAGCCGCCGAGGGCGAAACCTTTAAGGCGCAGACCAACATCCGATACATTGACATGGATTCCATCCTTCAGGCATACACCCTTGCCCAGGAGATTTCAGCCGAAGGCCAGAAGCTGATGGGCGAATACCAGAGCCTTGAGCGCCAGAAGCAGAATGAGCTGCAAAACTTTGGCAATAGCATCCAGCAGAAGGTCAACAACAACACCTACCTGAGCCAAGAGTCATATCAAGCTGATGTCAATGACTTCAATAAGCGCCAAAACGCTGCCGCCAATGTGCTCGGTGCCAAGCAAAACAGCATCAACGAGCAGATGGCTCGCCAGCAGAAACGCCTCACCGACTCTATCGAGAGCTTTATCAAGGACTACAACTCTACGCGCCACTACGATGCCATCTTGTATCGCGAGGCCGGCGTGTATTTCAATCCGGCTCTCAACATCACGTCAGAGGTTATCGCCGGCTTAAATGCTCGCTACAAAGCTAAAGCCGCTGATGCCGAGCAGGATAAGGCTAAGGCCAAGAAATAACCGGCCTTAACGCCTCGCCCCCCGGGGCGCCTCTACTCACGCAGAGTAATCAATTTTCATAGTACTATTGCGGCTGCCGCTCTCACCTTAGGAGATAGCGGCAGCCGTCACTTTGTGTGAGGGGGGGCGGGCTGCCGGCGAGGTGAAAAAGAGCGGCCCGATGCCGGTGAGTCATCGAGCCGCTCGTGATGGCTTAAATGTGTAGCACTGTCAATCACATGTCAGTGGTGGATTGCTCTGTGTCTTCTTGCGCGGGAATATACATTATGAAGCTGCGGAGCTCGGCTTTGCACTTGCCGCCGATGCTAACGCCGCAGTATGAGCTTGACAGCACTATCTTGCGCAGGCGGCACACTTGCAGCCCATTAAGGAAGAATTCGAGGCCGCCGTTATCTCTCTTAGCCACGAGCGAAAAAGAGTTGAACGAGCAAACATGCAGAAGCCTCACGCCGAATATGCTGCTACGCCACCGTAGCACTACGGCCACTGCCGAGAGTGCAGACGTAATGAACACATATCCGATGCGGCATCTACTGTCTGCTTCATTCTTGACTAATTCTGAAAGTTGCGAAGTTTCTAACCGTCAAGAAAGAGCGTAGAGTAAACGCTTACATAAATATTTGTTTTGCAAGCCGCAATGCCTCTTAGGCATCAGGGATTGCAATTGCAAAGATAACAATTATCGTCAATATGACAAAAAAAAGAAGGCGATGCGAGCGGCGGGTGATGCTCGGGATATCGCGGGCGTGAGGTGAGCGTTACAGCCCGGCGGTGCGGCTGAGATACTCCTTGATGGCCTTGAGGTAAAGCTCGGTGTAGTCAGTGCACCCATCGGCTTCGAGCTGAGAATATATGTTCATAAACGTGTCGGCCTCGGCTGATTGCCTGAAGTATTTGACGTCGGCGCTCTCGCCGCCGGCTATCTTGCAGCCATACCAGCAGGCGAGGCTCTCAAAGGCCATCCACGGCACGTAGGCGTATTCGGCCGCTATCCGGCGCAGGCGTTGCTGCTCGCGAGCAAAGAGTGGCATGATGCGCTCGCGCATCATAAAGATGCCAAATTCGTGGCTGAACATAGCGGCCGTGTAGTCTGTGTCCATGTTGTAGTAAAGGGTGTTGGTGGCGGGGCCTATGTCGTTGAACGACGGCCCGTCGGCGCCGGCTCTGAAGAGCTTGAAGTGGTAGTCGCCGTGAGGCCATTGCTGCTGCAGAGCGCGCTGCCAGTCGCTGATGATGGTGCTGTTGGCGGGTAAGGCGTTGAGCTCGGCGATGCGCGGCTCCAATTGGCGGCGCACAGTGGGATATACGCGGCTGAGGTAGTGCTCGTAATTGTCAATATATACCTTGCCGATGGCGTTGACGGCCCGGCGCACCGAGTCGGGCTGAGCGGTGGCAATTGCCACCGAGTCAATCTGCGCCACAATGCGGCTCATGGCGGCGGCGTCAGGGAGGTCGGCGGCGGCTATGCCAAAGAAGAAGGGCCCGGCCAGCAGCCCATTGACAGAGCGCCCGAATTGGAGGAGGTGAGCGTAACGGCGCAGCGTGTCGGTGGCGTTTTTATCGATAAGATGTCCGAAAGAGGCCTCGTATTCGGCATCGCTGAAGCTGATGCCGGCGAGGGTGTAGAGGTGTGTCACATAATTGATTTCGCGGCTCTCATCTACGATGATTATGCTCTCGGCGCCACTGGCGCCGAGCTATGAGGAGAGTGCTGCTATAGCGGCTGTGATGGCTGTTTTGAGGTGCATAATTATAGAGTGTTGGCGGGCTGTGATTGATAGAGATGGCAAATATAGCAATTTCAGGCTTATAAGCCAAATTGATGGGGCTAAATCGCAGCGTGTGAGGGCGCACGCTGCGTAGCGAGCATCGCTTGAGGGCGCCTTGGCCTGCAATCCGCCGTTTTCCGCCAAAAAGGGTAGTGTGGGCTTACAAAAATTTGTGAAGATTCCAAAACGAAGTGCAACGTTATGGGGGTCTAAATTATGTAGATTC
>JBJEDF010000013.1:0-52209 GCA_051871765.1 Muribaculaceae bacterium | reverse complement strand
GCGCCGCAATTTGTAGGGGCGCAATATTTTGCGCCCGCATCAACCACGCCGCCCAACACGCCGCCCTCCACGCCGCCCACGCGCGCCGTAAGGCCGCGCGCCCCAAGAGCCGCCGCTAACTTCAGGCTGAAAGCCGTCACCACGGCGAGCCTAAAAGGCTCGCTGTGCAATAGCCGGGGGCAAGGTCGCCGGGGGCGACCGCAACCCTCGGAAAGCATCCTCTACGCAAAAAGTCTGGAAGACGACACCTTGCCCACACGCGCTGCGCCCCAATCGATTGCTAATCAAATAAATACACTCATGCCCCCAATTAGCCCAATCTCGCTCTCCTCCCATCCGCCACCACACCGCCTTAGCGCCGCACTAACATAAACCCATCCGCCTGCCGGTATGTACTAACCCTATTACTAACCCTTTAACATCACCTTTTAATTAACCTCATTATTAACCCTTTAACACAAATCATGCCGGCAGGCAACACCGGCGCTCCCTCTCGCTAATTCTCCTCCAACAACTCATCACCCCTACCACTAAAGGGGCGACAGATAACCTATTACATTTTTGCGCATCAAATTATTTATTACTACCTTTGCACTCCAAATTCTTACTAATGTATATCAGTTTTGTAGCTCTATGAGATGCTCGCGTTTTGCCCATTGTTTCGTCACCGCGATTGACGGCACTCGTCGCAGCGCTTCATGGCTGCTCAGCCTCATGGTGCCTATATCGCTTGCCGTGACTTTGATGCAATACACCGGCATACTGCAATGGCTCGCTCAATACCTCAACCCTCTCTTTGTGCACCTCGGCCTCCCCGGTGAGTCGGCCGTGATATTTATGTCGGGTGCGGCAGCCGGCACTTATGCCGGCATTGCTGCCATGATGTCGTTGCCTCTGACTTTCAAGCAGGCCTCAATCTTGGCTGCGATGATTGCCCTGTGCCACGCACTCCCCATGGAGTGTGCCGTCAACCGAAAGACTGGCTCCTCTTTCTGGACCATGGCGGCAATACGCATCGCTATGGCACTGCTCTGCGCTTTAGTCCTTAACATGGTGCTACCACCTCTCGATGACCCTTACATTTACATCGGAGCACCGGCCGACAGCAGCTTATACCAAGTCATCACCGTGTGGCTGCTGTCTCAGCTCAAAATGTCGGCTTTAGTGGTTGCGCTGATTTATGTCTTGATGGTCATGCAGCGTGCCCTCGAGGAGTACCATCTCCTAAAGCCATTATCGCATACACTCGCCCCGCTCATGGCGATCTTCGGCCTCCCTCGCTCTGCTGCTTATATGTGGCTCGTTGGCAACGTCCTCGGCATTAGTTATGGCTCGGCGATGATGCTCGAGATGGAACAAAAAGGCCTCATTTCTCGGACCGACGCCAATGATGTCAACTACCACCTCATCATGAACCATTCCATGCTCGAGGATACCATCGTCTTTGCCGCCGCTGGCATCAGCGCTTGGTTCCTCCTCTGCGTGCGCATGACACTGGCCCTCTTCGTCGTTTGGGGCCGAAAGGCCATCACACGTCTTATCTCCTAAACTAAATGTCACCGCTGCGTCTTTAGCTATGACGCAGCGGTGACATTTCTTAAGCGTGAAAGTTGCCCTGTGTGGCCTTCGTTATGGCTGTGAGGGCGCGCGTGTCGTGTGTATCAAAAAGTGTAATATGTGTAAATAAAGAAAGGGATTGTTTTATCGTTATTCATATCTGATGGCTTCGATGGGGTCGAGATTGGAGGCTTTCTTCGCCGGATACCAGCCAAAGAACACGCCCGTGATCGTACATACCGCAAACGACAGCACTATCGAGTAGAGCGTGACTACCACAGGCCAGTGGGCAAAGGCCGACACGCTCCATGCCGCCAAGCACCCCAATATCACACCGATCACGCCGCCGGTGATGCTGATGATGATTGACTCTATGAGAAATTGCGACAGTATGTCGCGCCCGCGAGCGCCGATGCTCATGCGCAAGCCTATCTCGCGGGTGCGCTCCGTCACTGACACATACATGATGTTCATGATGCCGATGCCGCCCACAAGCAGCGAGATGCCTGCCACGCACGACAGCAGCAAGGTCATGATATCCGACGTGCTGTTGAGCATCGACGACAGCTCTTGCTGTGACCTTATGCTGAAGTCATCGTCATCGCCGGCGCCAAGCTTGTGGTTGCTGCGCAAGATATCGCTGATCTCGTCTATGGCTTGCTCGGTCTTGTCTTCGGTGATGGCCGACACAAAGATGCCGTGGATATAGTCTATCGCCAAGAGGCGCTTCATCACCGTGGTGTAGGGCGCCAGCACTATGTCGTCTTGGTCCATACCCATTGAGTTATAGCCCTTTGACTTTAATATACCTATTATCGTGAAGGGTATCTTGTTGAAGCGTATCACGCGCCCAAGCGGGTCTTCGCCGTTGGTGAACAGCTCGTCGGCCACGGTCTTGCCGATGACGCAGACCTTGGCGGCGGCCTTGATGTCGCGCTCGCTGAACATCACGCCGCGCTCCACCGTCAGCTTGCGTATGTCGGCGTAATCCACGCCCACGCCGTTCATCGATGACGGATAGTTGTTGTTGCCGTTGATATACTGCCCCGAGGTGCTCACGTTGGGCGACACGCCGCTGATATAGCGGCACTTGGCGCGTATGTCCTCATAATCAGCCACTTTCATGGTCTGCATATCGTCGGCGCTTTGGCGCACGCCGCCGCGCATATCGCCGCCCGGGTGTATCATTATCATGTTTGAGCCCATCTCGGATATTTGGGCTGCGATGCTCTCTTTTGACCCTTGGCCTATGGCAAGCATCGTGATGACGGAGGCCACGCCGATGATGATGCCCAACATCGTCAGAAAGCAGCGCAACTTATTGTTGCCCAGCGCTTTGATGGCTATTTTGAATAGGTTGTAATAATTCATTGTGTTGTCTGACGTTAGTGTGGGTTAATCATCATTCTGCGGCAGCTGACTCAGCGTCGCCTCGGCCGAGAGGATATTGTCATTGACAGTGTCGCCTACGATCTTGCCGTCGCGCAGGGTGATGTTGCGCGAGCTGTAGGCCGCGATTTCGGGGTTGTGGGTCACGAAGATGATGGTGCACCCGCGCTTGTGCAGCTGCTGCAGTAGCACCAAGATGCTGAATGATGTGCGCGTGTCCAGGTTGCCCGTAGCCTCGTCGGCGAGGATCACCGCCGGGTCATTGACCAGCGCGCGTGCTATGGCCACACGCTGCTGCTGACCGCCCGACATCTGGTTGGACTTATGATAGAGCCTGTCGCTCAGGCCCACGGCTTCGAGAGCCTTGGTGGCTCGCTCTATGCGCTCCTTTGAGCTGATGGCGCTGTTATAGAGCAGCGGCAGCTCCACATTCTCCAAGGCCGTGGTCTTCGGCAGCAAGTTATAGTTCTGAAAGATGAAGCCTATCTTGCGATTGCGCAGGCGCGCTCGCTCGTTGCGGCTCATCTTCTGCACCTCCACGCCGTCAAGGTAGTAGTTGCCCGAGGTGGGGGTGTCGAGGCAGCCTAAGATGTTGAGCATCGTGGATTTGCCTGAGCCTGATGTGCCTTGGATGGTCACAAACTCGCCTTCGTTGATGGTGAATGACACGCCCCTCAGGGCATGCACCTCCTCATTGCCCACGCGGAAGTTGCGACGTATGTTCTCTAAGCGTAAGATTTCCTTCATGGCGGTCACTTGTCTCCTTACTTCTTTTTATTGTCTTTGGGGCGTGAAGGCATAAACGGGCTCTTGGCGTCATCGGGCCCCGCGGCATTGTCGGCCTCTGCCTCATAGTCCGTCGCTACTACATCGCCCTCGCTGAGCCCTGATTTCACTATGGCATACACGCCATTGTCGATGCCTATCTCTACCGCGGTCGGATACAGCACGTTGTCGCGCAGCACATACACATTCTTGTGAGTGGCATCGGCGGCGACTGCCGGCTTGCTGTCGGCGACGCCGGGCAGCGTCTTGTCTTCGCTGAAGTCTTGAGGTGTGAAATTGAAGGCTTTCACCGGCACGGCTATCTGATTGCGAGCCTCGAGGGTGTAGATGGTGATGTTGGCGGTCAAGCCGGGTATCAGCTTGTGGTCGGCGTTGTCGGCATCGACAACCACTTCGTAGGTCACCACATTGCTCTCGGTGGTGGGCGACAGGCGCACTTGCGTCACCGTGCCGGCAAATTTGTCGTTGGGGTATGCATCGACGGTGAATTCCACGCGCTGGCCGGTGGCTACCTGACCTATATCGGCCTCATCGACATCGGCGATTACGCGCATGTGGTCGAGGTCGGCGATGGTGAAGAGGTTGGCCACGCTCATTGACGATACCACGGTCTGGCCCACCTCCACCTGGCGCGAGATGACGATGCCATCGATAGGAGCATAGATCTCGGCGTAGCTGAGGTTGCGCTGCGCTCCCACGCGGTCGGCCTGCGTCTTCTCGTAGGTGGCTTTGGCCACCAGGTAGTCGCGGCGAGAGGTGTCATACTCGTAGTCGCTGATGAGCTGCTTGTCGTGGAGCTTGGTGTCGCGCTCATAGTTGGTCTTGGTGTATTCATAGGTGAGGCGCGCGCTCTCCATGTTGGCATTGGCAGAGCGTAAGGTGCTCTCGAGCACGGTCTTGTCAATCTCGGCGATAAGCTGTCCGGCCTTGACCTCGGTGTTGTAGTCGGCATATAGGGCCGAGATGATGCCGGTGACCTGGGTGCCGACATCTACCGTGGTCACGCTCTCCACGGTGCCTGTGGCGGTGACTACTTCGCTGATATCAGTCTTGGCGATGGTGGCGGTCTGCAGTGTCATCTGCTGAGGCTTGGAGCACGCGGCGGCGAGGGCGGCGGCGCTCACTATGATTGATAGCTTGTAGGTGTTCATAATGATTGATTATAAGAGCATTAAGGCAGTGATATTGAACTATTGGTGTAAAAGTCGAGCATCTTCAGGCTCAAGATGGCCATGTATTTGGATTGAAGCAGCTCCATGCGGGCGTTAAGAAGCTGATTATGAGCTTGCAGCAGCTCCACGGTGTTGCTGTATCCCACGGCGAAGCGTTCATCAATGAGGTCGGCATTGACTTGAGCGCTCTTCACGGTCTCGAGGCCGCTGACATACTTGGCTTGGTTTGACCGCGCTTCGATGTAGTATTGCTCCACGCTCTGCGACAGCTGATTTTGCAGGTCGGTGGTGTTGAGTTCGGCCAGCACCTTGTCGAGTTTGGCTTTTGCTACGGCGGTCTTTGAGGTCTTTTGGTCGAGGATGGGCACCGACACGGTGAAGCCGATTTGCTCGTTGAGGTTGTCGCCGAGCTGGCGTCCGTAGCCATAGTTGATGCCTGTCTGAGCCGAGGTGCCGATGCCGGCGTTGAGCGAAATCTGCGGGTATCGCGAGGCCTTGGCCATGTCGATATCCAGGGCGGCCTGAGTCTCGGCCACGGTGGCGCCCTTGAGCTGTGGCATCCACGCCAGGGCGGCGTCATAGACGGCGGTCTTGTCGGGCACGGCGGCAAGGACTTGCGCTTCGTCAAACTCGCAGGGCGCCAGCTCCATATCATAGTCGATGGCCAGGGTCAGCAGCTGCTTGAGCTGGCTCATGCGGCTGCTGTATGTGCCCTCGGCAGCCACGACATTGTACACATCGGTCTGATATTGGGCGTCGAGCTGCGAGTAATCCACCTTTGAGAGGCGGCCGGTATTGACCAGCTCCCGGGCGCGGTCGCGCTGCGCCTTGCTCACCTCGGCGGTCTGTCGGGCTATGACAATGGCGTCGCGGGCATAGAGCGCATTGAGATAGTAGCTGAGGATTTGCGTCTCGAGGTTGTTGCGTATCTCTTCTACGGCGTAGGCCGTGGCATCTTGCTGCAGGTCAGCTCTTTTGATGGCGTTGGAGCGTTTGTTGCCGTCAAACACCGTCCAGGAGGCATTAAGGCCATACGATCCGGCAAAGGTGTTGTGGGTGGAGCCGGCGGGCGTGGTGGGGCGATTGGTGAAGGTGTGTGTGGTGGCAAAGCCCAGGGTGGGGAACCATTGCGCCTTGGCGGCTTCGAGGTCAATAGCGCTGACATCATCGCTGACACGCGCCTTGAGGAGGCTGATATTGTGGGTATCGGCGTAGGCCAGGCAGTCAGCATAGGTCCATGGAGCCGTGTCTTGCGCCGAGGCCGCTATCGCGACCATTGATACCGCACATGATAATAGTGATGTCTTCATTAGCATGATTGGATAGTAAAAAAAATTATCGGCACAAAATTACGCATAAAGCCCCACATATCATAGTGCTTTTGTCTATGAAACCACCGCATTAGTCTATAAAGACGAGGCCGCCCCGGCTCCCCGACAAGCCACCTTATAGACTCTTATATTGTGATATAATATATTATATTAGGTATTTAGATCAAATGAACTATTGTTCATAGTAATATGAATAGTCAATACCATTCATAAACAACTCGCGGTCATTTACCTTGTCCGTAAGAGCATTCGTTATCAGTTCTCGTATTCTTTTAGGATTTATTGGGCTTATCCGCATGGCTTCCATATAGTCGGTCTTATCAATTCGGCTCCAATCTACGCACTTTTTCAGAGAGCGTTTAAGGATTAAATCAGGCCAAATACGAGTGCTTCTACCATTGCCCTCCATAAAAGGGTGAGCAATGTTTATTTCAACATACTTATCCACTATCTCCTCAATCGTAGATTCGGGCATCTGCTCAATTTGAGCGAGAGTCTGCCCTAAAAATTTTGATACAGCAAACTGAAATCCGCCTTTAGCAATATTCTTCTGTCGTATTTGTCCGGCGAAGTCGTAAAGCCCGCCAAAAAGGAATGCGTGAATTTGTTGCAACTCGCGAGCCGTTCCCACTTCTATTGCTTGTAGTATCGTGCTGTCCCATAGTTGATAAGCTTTATCACGACTTTTGCTGTCTATTTGGCCTTCTCCGGTGATAAGCCAACGCGCAAAAGCTGAAGCGTGCCGACTTGGAACGGATTCAATCAATAGCAGCAATTCATCTTGAGGCAGACAATCTGTGAGATAACGCTTGCCATCGGCGGCAACAAGTTTCAGTTGGTTACAATTTGTAACCAACTCATTGCCGACTTGTGTCAAACGATGCTTCAACACTTTCCAGTAATTGCGAGGATTCTTACTTTCGGTAAGCACGGCAATAACGTCAACCACCGAGAATAGCCATCGGTTGCCGTCATAGTCCCATGCAGCACGAACTTCTTTGTCGTTGAAGAAGCGGATTGATATTTTGGCATGTCGGTTGTCAGCCTTCATAATGTTTCAGAGTGTATCAGCCGTTATCCGGTAGGCTATTTTAGATTATAGTCTTGGGTGTATATTAATCATCTACTGTAAATAGATAATATCGTTTGCCAAATGGGGCTGTATTCAGGAGTCAGTCCTTTTTGGGTTACTTTGCTTTTGCTACAAAACATAGAATTGTGGCGATATATCACCGCCGATGGCAGATCGAGTCGCTGTTCAAGCAGATGAAGCAGAACTTCCCGCTGAAATACTTCTACGGTGAGAGCGCAAATGCCATACAATCCCGAAAAAGGCCGGGAGATCTTGCTCGGCAAGGCATCCGACGCCCCGCCGGAGCCATCGCTCTTCGATTGAGGGGGCTTGTAATGCGAAAAATCAGACTCGACCGCCGTACAAACAGCTGCCGAGCCCGATATCTTTGCGCCCGTAAATTTTTATCGGACAGCGATGATTTTCAATACCAATTAGGCATCGTGGCGCTCGAGCTGGGCGCGTAGGTTGACAATCAGCTCCTTTTCGGAGGAGATTGGCAGGTGTATTATGGCCGGAGGGAGGGGTTAGCGCTTCTTTGGGGAGGCGGGGGCGTCGGCGTATCGGTCGGGGTATTGGAGCTGCAGGCGGGGGCGCTTGAGGGCGTAGATGATCAGTGCAATGCCGGCGATGATGAATGGAATGCTGAGTATCTGGCCCATGTTGAGGAGCATGCCTTGCTCGAAGGCTACTTGGTCGTTTTTGATAAATTCGATAAAGAAGCGTGAGCCGAAGATGCCGATGAAGAATGTGCCGAAGATGAGTCCGGGGCGCTCGCCGCAGTTGCGCTTCCAGTACATCCACATTAGCAGGCCGAAGAGGGCGAAGTAGATGAGGGCTTCGTAGATCTGTGTTGGGTGGCAAGCTTGTCCTTCGTAGAGGAGGTGCCAGTCGCGGTCGCGCACAAACATGAAGCCCCATGGGAGAGTGGTGGCGTGGCCGTAGATCTCGGAGTTCATGAGGTTGCCCAGGCGTATGAGGCCGCCAACGAGAGCGATTGCCACGACGAGGCGGTCAAAGGTCCATAGTGGGCTGCGCTTGGATGTGAATATCGAGAACATGATTACGCCGACGATAACGCCGATGGCACCGCCGTGCGAGGCGAGGCCGCCCTTCCAGGTGGCCAGTATCTGCCAGGGGTGCTGTGAGTAGAAGTCCCATTCGTAGAAGAATACATGGCCCAAGCGGGCTCCGATGATGGTGCCGGCGGCGACCCAGAGGAGCAAGATGCCCATCCACCGCTCGGGGGCGCCTTCGTGCTTGAACATCTTTGTGACTATGTTGTATCCGAGCCAGAAGCCGACGGCGAAGGCCATGGAATACCAGCGCACGGTGATGAAAGAGTCAATAATGTTGGGCGAGACGTCCCATACGATGTAGTTTAGCATGATATATTAGCGGGGGATAATGGTGTTGCTATTATTATGAACGTGCTTTGCTGAAATACTCTTTAGTGGCTCGGCGCACACGCGGGCTCAGGGATAGGACTGCAATCATGGTGGGCAGCGCCATGAAGGCATAGAAGAGGTCGCAGAGGCCTACGGCGGCCTCGAGGGGCACCACGGCGAAGACTATCAGCGAAGCGATGAAGAAATATACATATATCTTGGCACGGCGTGAGCCGAAGAGGTATGAGGCGCATGTGGTGCCGTAGAAGGAGTATGAGAACATAGACGAAAGGGCGAAGCATATCACCACAAACATGAGCATATAGTCGCCGTATGGGATGCCGGCACGGAATGCTTGCATGGCAACGGCGAGGCCTTTTACGCCTTCGACGTGGATGTCGCCGCAGAGGAGAATGGCGAGGGCCGTGAGTGTGCAAACGAGGCCGGAGTCGATGGCGGGGCCGAGCATGGCGATGAGGCCTTCGCGCACGGGGCGGTTGTTGCGCGAGGCTCCGTGCATGATGGAGGCGGTGCCGATGCCGGCGTCGTTGACGAGGGCAGCTCGGCGGGCTCCGATGATGGCGGTGCCGACGAGGCCGCCGATGCCGGCGTCGAGGCTGAAGGCATCGCTGATGATAGAGGAGAATACGCCGGGCACCCGGGCGGCGTGAGTGATGATGATGTAGAGCACCATCATGAAATATACGCCCACCATAAAGGGCACGATGACTGATGCTACGGAGGCGATGCGTCGGATGCCGCCGAGGATTACGGAGGCTACGATGGCTGCTATTGCGATGCCGAAGATGAGCTTGAAGGCTTGGGTGTTGTCGAGGCCGATGGCGCTGCCGATTGTAGCGAGGAAAGAGCTATCGGCGATGCCTTGTGGTGTGGCGAACGTGGTCATGAAAGCCTCGGTGAGCTGGTTGGCATTCATGATGCAGAGGGTGCCAAATAGCCCGGCAATGGCAAAGAAGCGGGCGAGTGGCCTCCAGCGGCGGCCCATTCCTTGCTCAATGATGTGCATGGGACCTCCCTGCGGGTTACCGCGGTCATCGCGGCCTTTGTACATGATGGCGAGAGTGCCCTCGTGGTATTTTGTGCACATACCCACCATAGCGCTGACCCACATCCAGAAAATGGCGCCGGGGCCTCCCATGACCAGTGCTATTGCCACGCCGGCGATGTTGCCGAGGCCTACTGTTGCAGCAATGACCGAGAGGAGTGCCTGAGCTGAGGATATCTGGCCGTTTTTAGCATCGTGCTTTTCACGAAGGGCTTTGATGGCGTATGGTATGCGGCGAATAGACACGAAGCCTGACGAAATGAGCAGATATAATCCGCCACCGATGAGGAGGGTGAATAGGGGGTAGCCGCACACAAAGTCGGCGACAGAAACGATGAATTGTCCGAAATCGTCAAGCATGAAGCATTAAATGAAGTAGTGAGATGTGAATTAACGCGGTGTTATTAACTGATTTAGAAACCATTAGTGGGGGAGGGCAATGGCAGTTGCCGGTGCAAAGGTAAGCATTTTTTGTCACATAGCCAAGCCCCGACGCCATAAGGATGGCCGCCGGGGCTTGGTAAGTGGGGTAAGTTTGATGCCGTAGCGCGCCGTAAGTGGCGCATCAGGCTTATTTTACTTTAGCGATGATGAGTGCCGATGTGGGGGCCACGGAGAGCTTTCCGCCGGGCGTGGTGTCGAGGCCGTCGGCATTGAGCTCGCCGTCGCGAGCGATGACGATCCAGTTGCCTTTAGGCACTTTGACGTCGATGGGGGCGTCGGAGCCGTTGAACATGAGGCGAATTTCGCGCCATTGGTCGCCGTTGGCATTGTTTTTGATGGCGTAGGAGATGAAGTTGGGCTCGGAGGTCTTGTCAAAGACGATGTTGCGGGCGATCTCGTCGGCCGAAGTCATGCGGAAAGCGGGGTGTGCGCGGCGGAGCTTGATCAGCTGGCGATAGTATTCGAATTGTGGGGCATTGGAGTGCTTGAGGCTCCAATCGATGGCGTTGATGCTGTCGGGCGATTTGTAGGAGTTGTGCACGCCTTTCTTGTCGCGGAAGAGCTCTTCGCCGGCAAACATAAATGGGGTGCCTTGCGAGGTGAAAACGATGGTTTGGGCGAGCCTTGCAGCGCGCTGCCGCTGCTGGGGGGTAGAGCCGGGCATAGACTTGGCGAGCTTGTCGGTGAGCATGAGGTCGTCGTGGCATGAGACGTAGTTGATGATCTGAGTGGGCGCAGCGGCGTAGGCAAACTTGGAGTTGTTGCCTTTGGAGTAATCGACCTGAGGGTGAGCCGTAGCGGCCACGATGCCAATCTTGACGGTTTCTTCGTTGCCGGGCTTGCCGGTGGCGAAGCCACGGTCTTTTGCGTCGCTGTAGTGGCCTTTGATTGCATCGCGAATGTCGTCGGAGAACACTGCTATTTGAGGCATCTGCGCTACATTTTCTTTGAGTGCACGGCGCTCAACGGCGAGTGGTGAGTCTCCGGCGGTCCATCCTTCGCCATAGACGAATATGTCGGGGCGTATGGTCTTGAGAGCTGCGGCTACCTCGTTCATGGTCTGAATGTCGTGAATGGCCATGAGGTCAAATCGGAAGCCGTCGATGTGGTATTCTTGGGCCCAGTATTTGACTGAGTTGATGATGTAGTTGCGCATCTGCTGGCGCTCGGAGGCAGTCTCGTTGCCGCATCCTGATGCGTCGCTGAAAGATCCGTCGTGGCGGTGGCGGTAGTAGTAACCGGGGGCTGTGAGGGAGAAGTTGGAGTCGTCGCCGGTGGCGGTGTGGTTATATACCACGTCCATGATTACGCCGATGCCGGCATCGTGGAGGGCCTTGACCATGAGTTTGAACTCTCTGATGCGTGTGGCGGGGTCAGATGGGTTTGTGGAGTAAGATCCTTCGGGGACGTTGTAGTTGAGTGGGTCATAGCCCCAGTTGTATTGGTTGGCGGGGATGTTGGCCTCATCGACGGAGTTGTAGTCAAAAGAAGGGAGTATATGCACGTGTGTGATGCCGAGCTGCTTGAGGTGGTCAATGCCGGTGGGCTCACCGGAGGCGTTGGTTGTAGCGGCCTCGGTGAGGGCGAGGAATTTGCCTTTGTTAGCGATGCCGCTGTTAGGTGCAATGCTGAAGTCGCGATGGTGCATTTCGTAAATCACGGCGTCGGTGAGAGCGTTGAGCTTCGGACCGCGGTCGTTGTCCCAGCCGTCGGGGTTGGTGTTGCTGAAGTCAATGATGGCAGCCCGCTCGCCGTTGACGCCTACGGCTTTAGCCCACACGCCTGGCGTCTGGGCGAGCCACCGGCCGTGGTGCTTGACGCGGAAGGTGTAGTATTTGCCGTAGAGTGGTGTGCTGACGCCTGCGCGCCAGACGCCTTCGCCGCTGAGCCTCATGTGGAGGGTGTCAATTGGAGCGGTGTAGCGGCCGTTGTCGAAGATTAAGACATCGACGGCATTGGCTTTAGGCGACCAGAGGGCGAAGCGTGTGCCCACGGCATCGACTTTCATCTCGAGGTCATCGCCGGCATAAGCCGGATAAGCGGCAAAGATATCTTTCATGGGTTCAGTTGAGGCAGCGAAGGCGTTGTCGGATAGGAGTACACCGCCCAAGAGCAGTGAGCTCGCTGCCATGGTGTTGATTAAGGTGTTTTTTGTCATGATGAGTTAAAGAATATTGCGGCATAACACGCAAAGTGAATTATTCAGATGCAAAAGTACGAAAAAAAAGTGAGTTTGCCAATAGTGGAGGTCGGCGGGTGTCAGGCGGCGGCCATTAGCGCAGAAGCGGAGCTATTGCTGACGGCGAGGGGAGAGAATGACGGCGCCCCACGGGATATCCGCGGGGCGCGTGAATGATGAATAGGAGATGATCATTTGAGATACTGCCTAAGCTCATCAGCAGTGTATGTTATGTCGATGTAGTTGTTGGTGATGCTTCCGAAATATCGTAAGCGAAAGTTCATATTTGATGCGGCTAACATGCTGAGTAGTTGCTTTACAGTCAGGTCATTGCGTATTTCATTAATCAATCCTTCTTTTATTGATTGAATAGCATCGGGGTCGCCATTTATTTCGTTCAGGTCGCAATTGTTTTCGTCAAGTTTATAATAGTATGTCAGTGTATCATCAACTATTTCGGCTTTAACAAAATCAAAGCCGTCATCAATAGTAATAGGGCCCCCGGCATTAGCCATTTCTACTATGTTATCAATGATCCTGCGAGAGACAATATCTTTTGGCATAGGATGGTTTTTGGCATAAAGCAGGTCTTGGTATGTCAACGATATGCTAACGGTCTTAGAAGAAGGCGTTGATTTGAATATGTAAGTAAGTCCGGCCTTGGCATTAACGAGATCTTCAAGGAGCTCCTTATAATCTTCAGTTGCCAACATAAGCCGGACGTTCTTTTTTATTTTGTCGCGGTTTTCATCGGGGAATAGGAATTCGAAAGCTTCGTCGCTCGCTACCGTTTGGGCAGTTACCTGATTTTCAATTTTGTTGTATTTGATGCTAACAAGGCATCCGCCGGTGCCAAAATCAATGGGACATTCAGCGTTGGCTGACTCAACGGCTTTTTTTAGTGCTGAGACGTTGCGGTCTTCGCAGCCGGTTATTACAAGCATTGCGATAACCAGGGTGAGGAAAAGTTTGACAAGTTTCATGATGTGATTTGGTTGAATTAATAGAGATTAGGGTGTAATTATTATATGTTTTTATTTATAAATACCTGCTGAAGGTAAAAGGTAAACATAATTTAGGGTCTTTAACAATAGAGGAGGGCGGCGGGGCGTGCGCGGCGGGTGTCAGGCGGCGGCCATTAGCGCAGAAGCGTGGCGCGGGGTAGGGAGTAGCGGGGTGCAGATATCAAAAGCAGCCATCTTGAGATGCAAGATGGCTGCTTCGAGCGATAGTATGGAATTCAAAAGCGAATTACTCCTGGAGCTTGAACGTGATAGGGAGAGTGTATGTAACCTTCACGGGCTGGCCGTTGTTACGTCCGGGCTGCCATTTAGGCATCGACTTGACGAGGCGGGTAGCCTCTTTGTCGAGAGCCGGGTGGCGACCGCGGAGGACTCTGACGTTTTCAACGTTACCGGTCTTAGAGACGACGAATTCAACGACGACACGACCTTGCACGCCTTCTTCAGCAGCAGCGACGGGGTAGTTGATGTGGTCGCTGAGCCATTTGTACATAGCAGCTTCGCCGCCGGGGAATTCAGGTTTCTGCTCGACCATAGCGATGTTGTAAACTTTCTCTTCAACTTCTTTTGGCTTGGTCTCTTGGATAACCTGTTCGCGAACGACTTGCTTGTTGAGGTCGTTTGTGCCTTCGGTGATGTCGATCACACCGGCTTGAGCCTCATTTTTGGTCATGTCTTCCTGAGTCTTGACTTCCTTTTCTTTCTCGAACTTGTCGTCTTCGACGATTAGGAGGTCAGTGATACGCTGCTCGTTGGCAACTTCTTCAGGAGCAATGATTTCTTCGGGCTCTTCGATTTTTACTTGTTCCTCTTCGATTTCTTCTTCTTGCTCATCTTGGGAGTCGAAAGTAGCGATTTCCTGCTCGGTAGATACGGCGAGCTCATCGTCGTCGCTGCTGGAGAAAACGCCGGATATGCTAAGGATGAGAAGTGCGAGGATCACGACGAGGACACTGAGCACGTATGCAACAGCTTTATTGTGGCGGCTAACAGAATCGGTGCGGAGGACGTATGCGCCGAAATCTTTGTTTTTGCCTTCGAAGACAATATCGCGCCACTCTTTAGATGAAAGATCTACTTCTTTTGCCATTTTGGATAACGGTTAAGTTGGTTAATGTTTCTTCTCAATGAGAGGACGGATAATAGTCTCGCCGTGCTGCTGCTCGTAGTGACGGAGCAGGATGGTGTCGGTGCGAGTAGTAAGCTCGATGCTGTAACGAGAGATTTGGTTGATGTTCATCTCATCGATAGCATTGATAAGGCCTTCGTAAGTAGTGTTGGGGCCGGGTTTAATAACGACCACGGGGCGAGTTTTGAGGGAGTCGGCAGCGTTTTCCTTAGCCTTCTTGTCAAATTCTTCCTTGGTGATCTGTTTGTTTTTCCACTGCTCCTTGAGGACTACATATTCTTTCATAACTTCTTCGTTTTTCTTGCGAAGAATTTTGCGAATGCCTTGCGGTTCACGATTCACGTTTCCGATAAATTGCTCTTTAGTGAGGTATTTGTCGGTTTGGAAAAGTGTGTCAGCGATACCTTCGTAGTAGTAAATGTTGTGGACAGTCTTGCCTGTCTCGGGGTCAACTTTGGGCTTAGGCTTAGCCGGGTCAGAGAGGTCATACTCGGTGTCGAGGATTAGAGTGATAGCCTCTGATTGCTTAGCTTGGCTCTGCTGCTCCTTTTTTACGTCCTCGTTAGTAGGGAGGACAATTTGCAGGGTCTGAGACTTGATCATTGTGGTACACAACATGAAGAAGGTAATCAGAAGCATGTTCATGTCAACCATAGGGGTAAAGTCAACATGAATCGGCATTTTTTTCTGGGCGCCTTTTTTCTTTTTGCCCTTGTCAGATTGTTCGATTTGTGCCATGATGTTGAAATTACCTTATTTAGTTGGTTCTTCTTCTGATTTGAGAGCAGTCATGAGACTGAATTTATTCAGCTTCATGGTCTGGAGGTTGTCAAAGACGAGCTGGACAGCAGTGAAGGGTGTGTCCTTGTCGGCTTTGATAGCAATACCTTGACCTTTACGCATGAGAGCGGTGTAAAGGTTGTCGATAGCGGCTTTTTCCTCTTCGGTAGTAGCGGCGTCACGTTGCTCGTTGTTGATACGCTGAGCGACGTTGTAGATAGCCTTGAGCCAGATTTGGAAGTCGTTGAGACGGCCTTCGCGGTTACGGTTGCCATCGATGGGGATACCGACGGTGGGGTTTGTGAGGTCGCCTTGCACTTTGTCGCGATCAGTCACCGACATATCAAGCAGAGCCGGGAGCTCCTTGAAGGGGCAACCAAACATGTTGATTTGGCGGAAAGTCGCAATCTCTTGCGTGGTGAGATTGATGGGTGCGTTCTTATGCTGGTCGTTGTACACGGAGATTGCTTCACGGAGCATCATTTCGCGAATGTTTTCGCTTGAGAGGGTGGAGTCTTGGTCACCGGTAAACGAGATGAAGAGTTTTCCTTCGACGAGAGAGGGGTCATCGAGCTTACCCGACTTGTCGGCGCTTGAAATGAGAATAGTCACGAGGTTGTTAGCGGGGACTTTCTCTTCAGAGACAGACGATGGGGTATATACGATAGTGGGCTCTTTCTGGAGGAAGGTAGAAGTCAACATGAAGAAAGTAAGCAAAAGAACAGTCACGTCACTCATCGCGGTCATGTCGATGAGCGTACTCTTTCTTTTTGGTTTTACTTTTCCCATATTTACCTAAATTTTAAGTGTTTATAGTCTCTCTATTAAAATTCGGAAATAGGGGATTAGTGAGTAGCTGCAAAAGTTTGCACGATAGAGAATCCGATCTCGTCGATTGCGTAAGTGAGGTTATCGATCTTGTTGGTGTAGAAGTTGTAAGAGATAACGGCGAAGGCACCGGTAGCGATACCGAACGCGGTGTTGATAAGAGCCTCAGAGATACCGGTAGAGAGCTCAGTAGAGTCGGGGGCACCAGATTGAGCAAGAGCTTGGAAAGACTTGATCATACCGAGCACAGTACCGAGAAGACCGACGAGAGTACCGAGTGTGGTCATAGTAGCCACGATGGGGAGGTTCTGCTGGAGAGAAGGCATCTCGAGCGCGGTTGCCTCTTCGACAGTCTTTTGGATGTTGAGGATTTTCTGCTCTTTAGTGAGGGCGGTGTTAGCGTCCATTTCGGCGTAGCTAACGAGCGCGGCTTTCACGACAGCGGCAACAGAGCCTCTTTGCTTAGCGCAGAGAGCTTCGGCAGCTTTGATGTCGTTTTTCTTGAGGCACACCTTTACGTCAGCGACGAACTTGGCGATGCTACCTTTGCCGGCAGCGGCCTTGAGGGCGATCCAGCGCTCAACAGAGAGCACGATAACGGTGAGGAGGAGAGTCTGGAGGACAGGCACGATGACACCACCTTTAGATACAGTGCCCCAGAAGTCGATAGGGTGACCATCTTCGTCGAAGTGGCAGGGGTTACCGAACCAGAAGATGAACAGGGAAACGCACACGATTGCGCAGATGAGGATTACCCAAGATGCGTTTTTGATACCGGGCACGTTGTTTTCTTTTTTTGCAGCGGGCTTAGCAGCGGGCTTAGCGGGCTGAGCGGTTGGCTTTTGAGCTTCCATTTTTCAATAGACGTTTAATTTAGTAATTGGTTGTTGTTTATTATTAGTTAATAATGTAAAGGCAGGGGTTTGTAAGTATGAGTTTCTAAAGCTGCCGCGGGCCGAGAAGAAGAGCCGTAGCATGAAGAGTCTGAAAATTGCGCGAGAGAGGAGAGCACTATGCACATCGGCTGCGGTTTTGATGGTATTATATGTTTTAAGTGGTTATACAATGAAATACATACGCAAAATTAACAAGTAGTTTTTAACCTACAAAATATTTTGGTGTGAATTTTTCGTGTCATTGCCTATAAAAAGTTGTTTTAATGCAATAAGAAGGTTAAATCGCATAAAATTTTTAAAATTTGGCGAAAATGTGTTATATTTGCACATTGATGCAGTGCTGTGCATATTTGTATTGCACTGCACTTTTTCGATAACAGGTAAAGAAAGGATAAAAAGGTATATAGCAATGATCAATGATTTCATACGCGTATCGGCAGTCTCGCCGATGGTGTCTGCGGCCGATGTAAAGACAAATGTGGAGCGGATCCTGGAAATGGTGCGAGAGGCCACAGCGTCAGGCGCCGATGTGGTGGTGACGCCGGAGATGTCGCTGACGGGCTATACGTGTGCCGACTTATTTAATAATGAGTTGTTGCTGCGTGCCGCTCGAGAAGGCATTGAGGAAGTGGCTCGCCGCAGCGCCGGCAATGGTCCTCTGATATTTGTGGGGGCTCCGTTGGTGGCTACGAGCGGCTCAATGTATAATTGCGCGGTTGCGATACGCGGACGAGTGCTTGGTGTTGTGGCCAA
The DNA here is from genome assembly GCA_051871765.1 of Muribaculaceae bacterium. Lineage (GTDB taxonomy): Bacteria > Bacteroidota > Bacteroidia > Bacteroidales > Muribaculaceae > CAG-873. Next base: position 34,417 of record JBJEDF010000013.1, on the reverse strand, counting down.
GACATATCTGCCTAATTATGGCGAGTTTTATGAGAAGCGGTGGTGGGCAGCCTCGCCCGAGCCGCCAAGCGCCGCCGCGGAGATGGTCACTATTGGCGGCGAGAGCTATGACTTGTCGCCTAATAAGTTATTTGATATAGGCGGAGTGAAGATAGGCGTGGAGATCTGTGAGGATCTGTGGGTGCCTGTGCCACCGAGCAGCTATCTTGCGATGGGCGGTGCAGATATCGTGGTGAACTTGTCGGCGAGTGACGATGTCATCGGCAAGTATGCATATCTGACCTCACTGCTGCGCCAGCAGTCGGCGCGGTGTCTGTGTGGCTATGTGTATGCGTCGGCGGGTGCCGGCGAGTCGTCAACGGATTTGACGTTTGACGGCAAGACTGTCATAGCTGAGAATGGCACGATATTGGCGTCAAACGGGCGTTGGCAGCCGCAATCGCATATAGCCGTTGCTGATATAGATATTGCGGCCTTGCGTCATGACCGCAGGCATCTGCGCTCGTTTGGCGACTGTGCGCGTCGCAGTAATCTTCCGGCCTACAGCATAGTCAGCGCCGGGGCGTGTGTGACACCCGATGGCGCTCATAAGCGACTATTGCGGCGTGTGGCTAAGTATCCGTTTGTGCCGTCAGATGGTGCAGCTCTTGCCGAGCGGTGTGAGGAGATTGTCAACATACAGGTGGGCGGGCTGTGTCAGCGCTTGCGCGCTACGCGCTGCCGTGCGCTTGTGGTAGGCATCTCGGGCGGGTTGGACTCGACGTTGGCTCTGCTTGTGGCGTGCCGTGCTTTTGACGTGCTGGGAATGCCGCGCGCGGGCATCGTGGGTATCACTATGCCGGGGTTCGGGACAACAGACCGTACCCACGATAATGCCGTAGCGCTGATGCGGGCGCTTGGCGTGACGATGCGTGAGATATGCATAGATAAGGCCGTGCGTCAGCATTTTGCCGACATAGGTCATGATATTAATAATCACGATGTCACCTATGAAAATTCACAGGCACGCGAGCGCACACAGATACTGATGGATGTGGCTAATCAGGTGGGAGGTATGGTGCTCGGCACCGGCGATATGTCAGAGTTGGCGCTCGGGTGGGCTACGTATAATGGCGACCACATGTCGATGTACGGTGTGAATGCGGGGGTGCCCAAGACGCTTGTGCGTCACTTGACGCGCTATTTTGCCGGCGGTGTGGTCAGCGCAGAGGCCTCGCGTATATTGCTTGATATTATTGACACTCCGATAAGCCCGGAGCTGCTGCCGGCAGATGACGAGGGTAATATCACCCAAAAGACTGAGGACTTGGTGGGGCCATACGAGCTGCATGATTTTTTTCTGTATTATATGCTGCGCTATGGTTTTGGCCCACGACGCATATTTATGCTGGCGTGCACGGCGTATGAGGGCGATTATGACGAGCGCACGATAGCCAAGTGGCTGGGTGTGTTTGTGCGACGCTTCTTTGCTCAGCAGTTCAAGCGGTCGTGTCTGCCTGACGGTCCCAAGGTGGGCAGTGTGAGCTTGTCGCCCCGTGGTGATTGGCGCATGCCGTCAGATGCAGCGTCGGCCTTGTGGCTTGCTGAGTGTGACTCATTAATATAATAAGCGGAGTTAAGAGCACTAATCGATGACAATAGAAAGATGTACAACGCCGTCGTTGGGGGCGTTGGAGCCCTTGTTTGGGGGATTGAATGATGACACAATACCGGTGATAGCGGGGCCGTGCAGCGCCGAGAGTAGGGAACAGGTGGTGGAGACGGCTCGGCAATTGGCCTCGACGGGCCGCGTCACGGCATATCGTGCCGGCATTTGGAAGCCACGCACACACCCCGGCGGCTTTGAGGGTGTTGGCGCCGAAGGTCTGACGTGGCTTGCCGAAGCGAAGGCCGTCACGGGTATGCCTGTGGCCACGGAGGTGGCTACACGCGAGCATGTGGAGGCTGCTCTCGCGGCGGGCGTTGAAATCCTCTGGATAGGCGCCAGGACGTCGGCCAACCCGTTTGCGGTGCAGGAGATTGCCGATGCGCTTGAAGCGTCGTCATCGTCGGTGGCGGTGCTGGTTAAAAACCCTGTCAATCCGGATATCGAATTGTGGATAGGCGCGTTGCAGCGCCTACGCCTTGCGGGCGTAAGTCGGCTCGCGGCGGTGCATCGCGGCTTCAGCGCATACGGCCGTCATATATATCGCAATCCGCCGCAATGGCGCATACCTATTGAGCTGAAGCGCCGCTATCCTCGGCTGCCGGTGTATTGCGATCCGAGCCATATCGGCGGCGAGCGAGGCCTTGTGGAGGGCGTGGCTCGCAAGGCAATGGAGATAGGCTTTGACGGGCTGATAGTGGAGTCGCATTGGCGGCCGGAGAGCGCGTTGAGCGATAAGAGCCAGCAGCTTACGCCGGCGAGCCTTGGGGCGCTCCTGGCCAAGCTGGTTGCTCGTCGCACCACGCCATGCATCACCGATGACCTGACGCTGCTGCGCCGTCAGATAGACCAGATTGATGATGAGCTGCTGTCGCTGCTGAGCCAGCGTATGACGATATCAGATAAGATAGGGGCATATAAGCGAGACCACAATATGTCAGTGGTGCAGACTACACGCTATACGGCTCTTATCAATAGGCTTGGCGATGCGGCACAGCGGCTGGGGTTGGCACCGGAGTTTGTGGCGTCACTGTTTGAGACCATCCACGAGGAGTCGGTGCGGCGCCAGCTGACGTCTGAGCAGTAGAGCATAGATGAGAATGTCGATGCTCGATGCACGATGCTCGGGGATCAGTATTGAGTCAGCTCAAAGGTGTATTTGTCAGTGCGGGGAGAAGAGAGTGAGATTTGCGTGTTGATGCAAGGCTCGGTGGGGCGGCCGTAGTTGTCGAGGTCGAGGTTGTAGTTGTCGTTGAGGTCTTGGAAGGCCATCACGTTGACGAGTGTAGAGTCGGGTACAGAGCTGAAGTCGGCATTGATGTCGATCACACCTGATGTGATAGGGATGCGTTGCATAGCGAGGCTTCTGTCGGCCGCCGTCACCATCACGTAGAGGGTGCCCTCGGCGTAAGGGAGGTTGACAAACGAAAGTGTTTCGGCTGAAGTGGCTCCGCCGCACAGAGCTGCGATTGCAGCGATGATGATTGAAGATAAGCGTTTCATTTTTTAGCGTTGTTGATTGTTTCGTATTGTTGGTTATTGTCGAGTTTCTTTCGTGAGGCGGCCCGGTTAGCACCGTGTTTGAGATTGAGCGTTACGCCGATCCAGATGAGGCGTTGCGAGCCGGCGGCTTGATATGTGCGGTCAAAACCGGCGATCTGCGACATGTCGCGTGATTTTAGGGCGACGTTGCCGAATGGGTTAACGAGACCGGCCATAAATGTTGCGGCCTTGAAGGTGTATCCGGCGCCGATGTTGGTGATGTTTTGATTGGCAGAGGTGAGCATTTCGCCCCAGAGCTTGTTGTAGCTGTTGTTGTAAGAAATCATGGCCCACCAATGCCCTACGGTGAGGGTCAATTGAGCATTGACAAAAGGCTGAGAGTATTGGTGGCGATAGTTTAGTCCTTTGCTGACCATTGAGTGCCACCCGCCATCAACGGTAAGTGAGAGCTTGCGTTGGATTATAGGTAGCCTCATCCTCAGGCGCAGGATAAGCTCGTTGTTGAAGCCGCTGTTGCATGGTTTCTGCACAATCATGTCCTCGCGATATAGTTTTGCTGTCATGATGGGGTCGTGGCAGTATGTGTCTTCGATGGCGGCGTTTAAGGTGATGCGCCAAATCTTGCGCTCGTAGTCGGCTTTAAGCGATAATTGCCGATAAGGCTTGAGGCCGGGGTCCCCCTCAAACCACTGGTACGAGTCAATCTGCTGCAGCGCCTCGTTGAGGTCGGCTATTCCGGGCACCACGGTGTTGATGCGTGCGGAAATCGAGGCAGTGTTGCCGTTGTGGCGAAAAGAAGCAGCGAGCCTTGGGTTAGGGAACACGCGGTTTTGGGTCATTGGAGCTGCGAGGTGGTAATATGTCAATCCCATGCCGGCCTCGAGGGTCCACATCTCGGTTTTCATGGACCATTGGCCGAAAATGTAGTGGCTGAAGCTGTTTTGCTGAGAGTGAATTATGCCGGCGTCAGCCTCTGCGGCAGTGTAGTCGCTGCCAATCCAAGCGCCAGTGGCGCGATATCCGGCGGTGATCAAGCTTTTAGAGACTTTTTGCTCGATGATGCCTTCGGCGAGCAAGCGATAGTCACGGCTGTCAATATTGCTGCTGAGGTTTGTGGCGGAAGATTGATATAGGCGCTCGGAGTGGCTGTCGATAATCGAGGGCACGATGTTGACATAAATGTTGGTGCCGTTGGCGATGCGTTTTTGGCAGTAAATGTCGAGGTCGGCCTGCCACGAAGTGATAGGGTTGAGCTCGGTCTCATAGTCAGTGGATATATCAGGCTCAGATGAAGAGGAGGTGGTGATATTGCCGTGGGTGATGTATCTGTCATTTCGGCGGAATATGCGACCTTGCACATTGAAGAGCATATCGCGCCCCATGGCGTAGGAATATTGAACGGCAGCGCGGTGAGTGACCATGCGGTTGGGCGCCTTGTCGCCTTGCTCGGAGCGTAGGATAGTGGTGCCGTCGGCGGTGGTGATGTGCTCGGTGTTGTCGCGATAGCAGTCCATGTGCCACATGGGGTTGGAGTGATAGTCGAGAGTCCATTCACTGCGGCCTATGTTATATCGCAGTGCTGCGGTGTAGTCGCCCCACCCGCGATTGGGTGATTGGAGCAGGTTGAGCGAGAGGGCATATCCGGTGTCGCGCCGCTTGACGGAGATGTCGAGAATAGCTGCGATGTCATCGGCATAGCGAATGCCGGGTGAGGCATCGTATTCTACTTTGGTGATGTCGGCAGCGGAGATAGAGGCGAGGTCTGTTGCAGAGGCTGGTCGCCCGTTGATGCGGACGAGCAGCTTGCCGCCCCCCGAAATCTCGATGCTGCCTGTGGCGGGATTGATGATGAGCTGCGGCACCTGTATGCCGGCTAAAAGCCTTACGGCATTGCCGGCGTTGTCGCGGAGCTCCTTAGGTGGCATATAGATTGTTTTGCTGCCAGAGCGTGTCTGGCGCGGGGCCGCCACGGCAATCTCTTTGAGTTGGTAGTGCTGAGTGGAGTCGTTAGGCGTTTCGGCCCATGAGGCGATGTGCGCTAATGCGCATGCAATCAGGCATATATGTGATTTGACGTTTGGCATTGTTTATCTAAGCATGGCGGTTGATGCTGCAAAGATAAACATATTTATTTTATAAACCAAATATTGTAAGGGGAAATTGGGGTCGGAGGGGTTAGGGGTTAGGGGTTAGGGGTTAGGGGTTAGTGGTTAGGGGTTAGTGGTTAGTGGTTAGTGGTTAGGGGTTAGTGGTTAGGGGTTAGGGCGAGGATGGCTACTTGGCCGGGGCGATATACCGAGTCGAGGGTAACGGCTGAATTGGTGACGCGGGCAGTGACACCGGTGCAAAGGTCGGTCACGATGGAGCCATCGGCGAAAGCATCGGCGGTGGCGATAGGCTCACCGGGTTGTGGCCGAAGTCTGATGACCACGGTGTCGGTGTCGGCGTATCTGACACAGGTGTGGCAATCGATTGTGTGCTGTCGGCCGGCCGCGATGGCTTTGTGTTTCTTGCGAATGGAGCCTAACAGCCGATAGTGAGCGAGTACGGCGGTGTCAGCGGAGGCCCAATTCATATCGGAACGGAAGGCCTGGTCGCTGTCAACATTGAGAGATGCTCCGGCGTTGGCTTGGCGCCGCGACTCATCGCCGTAGAAGATTTGAGCTACTCCGGGTGACAGCAACAGTGTGGTGGCGCAGTCGGTGATGCGGTCCATATCGGCATCGCGATGGTATGAATTGTTGAGATAGTTGAATGGATGCCAATCGGGGTGGTCGGCGATGCTGTCGGCATACGCTTGCCATTGATACACTGCGGCATCAAGGTCGCCGCGCTTTGGGAAAAAGAAATTGACCATGCTGCTAAAACCAGCGGCTGCATATTCGGGCTTATAGTCAATATCGGCATTGTCAAAGTCGCCGGTCATATAAAAACTATCAGACCACCGGGCAGCGCAGTCGTCGGGGTGAGCGCGGCGCCAGCGCTGCAATGCGGTGTTGCAAGCATTGCTGAGGGCGCTCCAGCAGTCGATGTCAACGTATTCCACAATGTCGCATCTGAAGCCATCGATGCCAAACTCTTCGACCCAAGCGGCGATCCAGGCTGTGAGATACTGCATCGGAGTCCACTCGCGGTCATGGCGGAGCGCTGCCGCCGCCGGGCATATCCAGGCGTCGTTGCTGTGGCCTTCGGCGCTCCATTTGTCTTTGAGGAATTGAGGTATCTTGACATGCTGCCGGCTCTCGGATAGGAAGTCGGGGAGGCCGAAGAGTGTGAGGCGTCGCTTGTCAGAGCTGTCATCGACAGTGCGTAGCCATCCGCCGGACCACCATCGTGGCCAATTGGGGCTGTCGGCAGCCCATTTGCTGTAGGTCCATTGGGGGTGATGTGCAGCGGCATCGGTGTAAGGCATCGTGTCGGCAAAGCCATATTGAGCGGCATCGAGGAGTGTGGGGTATCCGGGATTGTTGAGATTTGCGCCGAGCATCACGCGAATACCCTGAGCGTGGAGCGTGTCGATGAGCAGACGCAGCTCCTCGGCCGTGCCATAGTTTTTGTCAATCTGAGTATAGTCGAGAGGGTAATAGCCGTGGTATCCATAGTGAGGGAAGTCATTGATGTCGCCGCTGCCCGACATCCATCCATGAAGCTGCTCGTACACATCGGTCATCCACACCACATCGACGCCCATCTTTGTGAAGTAGCCTTGTCGGGCAATCTCGAGCATACCTTTGAAATCGCCGCCATGGAATGTTGCGGCATTCAAGCGGTCGGAGCCGTAATCGTTGATGCGGCCGTAATTGATATCGTTAGATTTGTCGCCGTTGGCATATCTGTCGGTTATGACGAAATATACAGTGGCGGTGCCCCATGAGAAGTCATCGGCGGCGGCAGCAAAGGTGTTAATGTTTGAGAATAAAGAAGCGGCAAACAGCGAAATAGATGCCGGATAGTGGAGAAGGCGCATAATGTTGGTATTATATTAATGAGAAGTATGAAAATCACAGGCAAAGGTAGCAATGCAGTCGGAGATTTGCAATACTTAATAATAACCATAAACGGCTGCCGCCGGGCCAAATAGGGGCGGCACGCGCCTAAAGCAGCCCCATTGCTATTGCAGCATTGACGGCCTCCATGGAGTTGCCTACGCTGAGCTTTTGCAGAATGTTTTGCCGGTGCCGGCTCACGGTGTTGACGCTGATGCTGAGCACGTCGGCAATCTCTTTGCTGAGCTTTCCGGCGCGTATGAGGTTGAGGATTTGCTTTTCCCTGTCGGATAAAATGGCAGCGCGCTTGTCGGCAAATGAGAGCGCCTCCACCATGCCGCCGTTGACATCAACGATGCCGGCGCAGATGCCGGCGGGGTCCGGCTCGAGCGCCGAAAGGTCATAGCAGCATAATATGAGCCAAATTTTGCCCGAGGGCGAAAGTTTCAGCACGCGAGTGCTATTGTCCACAGTGAAGTATCGGCCATGGGCATCGCTGATGCGCAGGCGGCAGACGGCTCTCACCGAGGTTTTATGCCGGGGTGTCAGCCTGTCGGCATACTTGAGAAATTCGTATTCAAGCATGCGCTTGTCAACAATGTCCTTGGGGTGAATTCTGGCGTAAAGGAAATCTTCGTCGCTGGAGTCAATCTCCAGGTATGTGCTATGGCTGCTCGGTAGCTCGAGCAGGTCGGCTACACGACCGCCAAAAAAGTAAGAGCGGTCACAAGCGGCATCGGTGATAACGGCGCAGCAGCCCAGGACCGACGTCATAGCCTTGACCTCATCAATGGCATGCTGCAAGACGCTCGCCGGCAGAGTGTCGGGGCACAACTGCTGGCGAGCGTATATAGCATCTAATTCGCGTCTGAGGACATCCATATATTATATATAGTGTGGTATCAACCGCAGTGGAAGAAACGGCGCACGAGGCGCGCCATCAGGGCTGCATCGCCCAGAGCTGCTCGGGCCTCCTCGCCGTCGTATGACCGCAAGTGGGCTAAGATGCCATCAATCATAGCCGGGGAGAAGACGCCGGCGCTTTCGAAGACGTCGCGAGCGCTATCGAGGCAGTCAGCCGAGCCGGCGCAGTTGACGGGTAGTCTGTCGAGTGCAGCGAGGCGCTCGGCGTTTTCGGCGGCATGAATATTAACATCTACATAAGTGCGGCGAGCGATGTCGAGGGCGTCGGGCAGCTCAAAGCCGTGGCGCACGGCTACAGCGAGGCCGGCCAGCAGCTGATAAATGTCAGCCGATCCGTCGGCCGAGCGTATTTCGACGGTCTGTTTCTGCAGCGGGTCGATATCGGCGGGCATCACCGAGCCGGGATTGACGGTGTGGCACATGTCGTTGTCGGCGGTCCATCCCAAAGGCACACGCACTAAAACCGAGCGGTTGCGGTCGCCCCAGCATACGTTGGTCGGAGCCTCCTGGTGCGGCACGAGGCGGAAGTATGAGGTGGGGTTGGTGTTGCCGAATGCGGTAAGCGCCGGCGCCAATTTCATGAGGCCGGCGATAGCTTTGCGAGCCTGCTCACTGAGGCATCGGCGATCATCAAGCATGACGCTGTGGCCGTCGGCATCGACGAGCCGCATGTGGATGTGCAATCCGGAGCCGGCCTTGCCGGTGGTGATTTTCGGAGCGAAAGTCACGTCAAGGCCTTCGCGGTATGCGAGGTTTCTAATGACCCATTTTGCGAGCATGAGCTGGTCAGCGGCATCGGTGGCATCGACGGGCAGAAATTCTATCTCGTTTTGCTCGTAGATTGTGCCTGCGAGGGTGAAGTTGCCGACTTCGGAGTGACCGTATTTGATTTGGCCGCCGGTGCGAGCTATGTATTGCATACACCGCGCTCTGAAGTCGTTGAACTTGGCAAACGGAGCCGATTCGTGGTAACCGCGCTGGTCAGAAGCCGGGAATGCCGATTGCTCCTCGGCAATGACATAGTATTCAAGCTCGCCCATGGCTTGGAAGCGGAGCCCGGTGGCGCGGGTAAATTCCTCGCATGCCTTGCGGAGGGTGTATTCCGGTGAGCTCTCGAGGGGCTTTCCGTCTTTGTCGAGGAAAGAGCAAAGCATAGAGAGGGTAGGGATCTCGGCAAAGGGGTCCACGAAGGCGGTGGCATATCGGGGTATCACGTAAAGGTCAGAGCTGCCGGCGCTGATAAAGGAGAAAAGCGACGAACCATCAACACGCTCGCCGAGCGTGAGTATTGTCTCGAGGTAGGCCATATTGTTGACCACGAAGTTGAGCGTCTTGAGCCTACCGTCGCCGGCGGGATACATGAAGTTGATCATCTCTATGCCATGCATAGTGACGAATGATATGATGTCGTCGCGCGTGAGTTCGGCCGGCGGTTTTTGCGCCCATCTTACTACGGCATTTTTTGATAGAGATAAAGATTTGTTCATGGTGAAAGGTAGATTTAATGATTATCGGCTCTAAGTTACTAAAATTAATTGCTGCGGCAATGTTTTTAAGGTATTTTAACGTCAAATTGTCGTTATGCGACTACTCAGCTATCGAAAGGGATCGGTAACGGAGCGGATTGCCATAAAGTCGGTGGCTCCCCACCATGTGATATAACAAATAACAAATAATATTGTGGATATATTTTGTGGATTGAAAACTATTTGTACTTTTGTAAAAAATAAAATAAGATTACTATAATAAAAACATCAGAGTATAATGTAAAACTGAAGGCTACAATTCACTTGTCCGGTCGCCTTGAGCTGATACTGCCGATAAATTAAAACTATCGGATGAAGTCTATGTCAAGTTTGCGAAAGATGATGATCATGAAAATGATTTGTTTATGGTTCTCGTACCGAATGAGGATGAAGACAGTTTTAAAGTGGTCAAGTCCGGCAAATACTTCTACTTGCAAACAACGGCAATGTTTCAGTCTTTCGGATATGACTTTAAAAAGTATAATATTATGTTCGATTTGGTGCGAATGTCAGATTACGATGAAATTGTAAATGGCAGAGTGTATAAATTAAATAAACGAGTCCTTATGAGAAAGGCAAAACAAAGCTAAAAGATAGGGCGTAAAAAATCCCACATTAATAATAATCTACGGAGAAGAATTTGACATTTCAGGTATTAATGTACCTATTATGTTTCTTCCAACTTTTGTATCTAAACACTTTAGAGATGGAAAATAAAGGAAATAAACTTTGGTCGGTAGATAAGGAGCTGTTTGCTACTATGCGATGTACAAGTACAACGCCTGAAGAGCTTAACTTCTTTCAGAATATGAAGTTCAAGGAGGAATATGAATTAACTTTGTCAAATGACCTCATAATGTCTGAAAGAGACAATGCTGATGGCATTTACATAGTTAGAGTGGAATACGATGAGTATATAGTAGGATGCACCACTCATCCCGAAGATGAGGTTCATACTATGAATCTTTATGATGCTCTTAATATCAAACTACACCAAATTGGCATTAAGGATAAAAACGTAACCATTTGGGAATGGCTTCGATCTATAAATTATCAAGGAATTTCTTATAATCACAATTATGATAATATGTAGGTATGGGAAATGGTAAAGTGTATCCCGATGGCGGGTTTACAGGCAAATTTTTGAGGAGACTAAAGAATAGTAGTCAATCATAAGAATTGTAACGATGAAATTGACGAAGATTGAACTACTGCAAACAAAACGCATAATGCTGCGCCACTGGGAGTCGGCAGATGCGCCGGAACTATATCGATATGCCTCAGACCCTGACATCGGCTATCGCGCCGGCTGGAAGCCACACACCACAATCGAAGAGAGCCGCGAGATAATAGCCACGGTGTTTGACACACCTACGACGTGGGCCATAGTGCTGAAGAGCACCGGCCAAGTGGTGGGCGCGATAGGCTATGGCGAGTCATGCGATTGTGATATGCCCTCGCGAGAAGGAGAGCCTACAGTGGGCTATTGGGTGGCAAAGCCGTATTGGGGCCGTGGCATCTGCACCGAGGCCTTGGCATTGGTGATACGATATGTGGAGGAGCATACTAACATATCTACGCTTGTGAGCGGACATTTTGTGGATAATCCGGCGTCGGGGAGAGTGCCGGAGAAATGCGGCTTTGAGGCCACGGGCGAGCACTGCGAGTCGCCTGCGCTATATGGCGGCGAGGGGCGCCCAATCCGCGTTTTACGCAGGGTGATTGTGCGTAAATTCGTAAAAAATGACTAATTTTGCAAAGTAAAAACCTTATACAGTAATTTGATACATAAAACAGACAAGATATGGCAAATCCGGTAGAACTAATATTAATCAATATATCAGGATATGACAGGCCGGGCGTTACCTCGGCCTTGACCGAGATTATAGCAAAATATAATGCCACGATATTGGACATCGGCCAGGCCGATATCCATCACTATCTGTCGCTGGGCATATTGATAGAGACCAATGCCGATGTGTCGGGCGATATCATGAAAGATTTGCTATTCAAGGCCTATGAGCTGAATGTGAAGATACGTTTTTCGCCCATCACCATCCCGGCCTACGAAGAGTGGGTAGGGCTTCAAGGCAAGGATAGGTGGATTATCACCATCTTGGGGCGCCGGCTCACGGCTCGCCATATAGCGTTGGTCACCAACGAGATAGCGCGTCAGGGCTTGAATATCGATGCCATACAACGCCTCACCGGCCGAATGCCCTTGGGCGAAGATGTAGAGCCACAGGCCAAGGGGTGCATTGAATTCTCGGTGCGCGGGTGTCCGATGGACCACAACGATATGCAGCGCAGGTTTATGCAGATATCAGCCGACGAGGGCTTTGACATCTCACTGCAGGAGGATAACTTGTATCGACGCTGTCGTCGCTTGGTATGTTTCGATATGGACTCTACGCTAATCGAGACAGAGGTGATAGATGAGCTTGCCGACCGCGCCGGGGTGGGCGAGCAGGTGCGCCAAATCACTGAGCGGGCGATGCGTGGCGAGATAGACTTCAACGAAAGCTTTAAGGAGCGAGTGGCTCTGCTCAAAGGCCTTGATGAGAGCGTGATGCGCGATATCGCCGAGCATCTGCCGATAACCGAGGGTGTGGAGCGGATGATGCAGGTGCTCAAGCGCACCGGATATAAGACCGCTATACTCTCGGGCGGATTTACCTATTTCGGCAATTATCTGAAGCAGAAATTCGGCATCGATTATGTCTATGCCAATGAGCTTGAAATCGTTGATGGCAAGCTCACGGGGCGCTATGTGGGCGACATTGTTGACGGCAAGCGCAAGGCCGAGCTGCTGCGCATCATAGCGCAAGTGGAGAATATCAACATAGCACAGACGATAGCGGTGGGCGATGGCGCCAATGACCTGCCAATGCTTGCCACCGCGGGTCTCGGCATCGCGTTCCATGCCAAGCCAAAGGTAAAGCAGACTGCCAAGCAGTCAATCTCGTCAATCGGTCTTGACGGCGTGCTGTATTTCCTGGGATTTAAGGATTCGTTTATCACGGCACAATGATTATGACTCCTCGGGGTGTTGCTATCGCGATGTGGCGTAGGCTATGTATTGTAGGCGTGGCGATGACCGTGGCTGCAAATATATGTGGCGTGTCGCAAGTCGTCGATACCACGGCCGTTGAAAATCAGGCTGTAGGCTTGGTGCTTAGCGGCGGCGGCGCCAAGGGCATAGCACACATAGGCGTGATACAAGCGCTGGAGGATAATGATATACCGATAGACTATGTGTGCGGCACCTCGATGGGCGCTATAGTGGGCGGCCTATATGCAGCCGGCTACACGCCGGAAGAGATGTTGGAGCTGATGCTGTCAAAAGACTTTATTTATTGGTCCACGGGTCAGATAGACCCGCAGCGGCGCTTCTATTTCAACACGTCGCGCATGACGCCGGCGATGCTATCGGTGGATATAGGCGGCCATGGCGGGTCGTCGTCGTCGTCGATAGGGACAGGAGAAAACACCAGCGGGCTGCTGAAGGTGCCGGCGAGCCTTATCTCGCCTCTGCCTATGAATTTTGCGTTTATGGAGCTTTTTGCCGCCTATACCGACCAATGTGGCGGCGATTTCGATAAGCTGTTTGTGCCGTATCGGTGCGTAGCCGCCGATGTGGTGGATAAGCGTAAGGTGGTGCTCTCGACGGGGTCGCTGGGCGATGCGATACGCGCCTCGATGAGCTTCCCGATAGTGTTTCAGCCGACACGGATACAAGGCAAGCTGCTCTATGATGGGGGCATATATGATAATTTCCCCTTTGATGTGATGCGTCATGACTTTGCGCCCTCGATAATGATAGGAGTAGATGTCAGCACACCGAGCAGCGGCCCTGCCACCTCGATTATGGATCAGCTCGACAATTTGGTGGTGCAAGATGGCGATTATGATTTGCCGGCCGATGAGGGGATAAGGATACATGTGGATTTGCGCAAATATAATCTTCTTGACTTTGCGAAGGCACAAGAGATTTACAATGAAGGCTACAGCCGCGCGATGAGCATGATGGATTCAATCAAGACGCGAGTCAGGGCCCGGCGTGCCGGCGCTACATTGCTACAGCGGCGCAACGCCTTTAAGGCCCACACGCCCTATCTGCGCTTTGACTCGGTGGCCGTGAGCGGCGCTACGCCTCGTCAGAATAAATACATCAAGTATCTGTTTGACCGCAACAAGGCTGATACCTTCGGCATCCGTCAGGCCAAGGAGTCGTTTTACCGGGCCGTATCATCGGGCAAGCTGCGCGATTTGCAGCCGCATGCCATATGCAACGACAGCACCGGGCTATTCACGCTCGACCTGGCGGCCGCGGTTAAGAATAACTTCAAAATCGGTTTTGGCGGCTATATCACCTCGTCGGTCAACAGCTTTGTCTTTCTGTCGGCCGATTACTCCACGCTGAGTTTCAGCTCGCTCAATGCTTACGCCAACGCGTATGTGGGACAGAGCCTGATGGCCGGCGTGTTGGGCGCCCGGCTGTTTCTGCACACTCACACGCTGTCGGCGCTCGAGCTTGAGGGCGTGGCTACGCGGTCAAAGTTTTCAGATAGCGATCGTCTCTTTTACGATGACAGCAATCCGTCGTTTATCATAGACCACGAATACTTCGGGCGCTTGCAGTGGAGCATCGCCGCCGGCGCCAAAGGCAAATTTGATATAGGCGGCGGCTATGGCCACTTGCACAGCCGGTATTATCCCAACAATCGCATAGAGAGCTATCGACGCGGCCATGATCACTCATACTATAATTTGGGAGAGGCCTATGCCACGTTTACGTCAAACACGATTGATGATGTGTCATTTCCCACCAAGGGCGCGTATTATCAAATCAAGGCAATGGGCGTGCTCGGCAACTATAGGCTTGAGCGGCCGATGACATCGACCGTAGATGGGGCCGGTGACGGTGCTGCAGAGACGATGCCCGCCGAACTGCAGGCGGCTCAAATGGTCACTTACGCGAGCCACAGCGTAAAATGGCTGCAGATGGAGCTGCGGAGCCGCAACTATTGGGAGCTATCCAAGCATTTTGCCTTAGGCTTGGAGAGCGATATTATGCTCTCGACGCGCGGGCTGCTGCAAAGCTATGGCGCCTCAATCACCGGGGCACCGGATTTCGCGCCTACGCCATCGTCGCGCAATGCTTTTGCTCCGGCGTTTCGCGCCAACAGCTTCATTGCCGCCGGCGTGGTGCCGATATATCGTTTCAATGACAACCTGACGGCGCGCCTGCAGAGCTACTGCTTTATGCCGCTGCGCGCGATAAGCGAGGCCGACGATAGCGATGGCGCCATCTATGGCAAGTGGTTTCACTCGCCCGAGTTTTTCGGCGAGGCCGATATCACGTATCGGTTCCCGTTTGCATCGCTGAATTTATATGCCAATTACTCCACCTCGCCGGGCGCGAAATGGAATGTGGGTGTCTCGTTTGGCATCTTTATCTTGCCGCCGAAGTTCCTCAGATGACAGAGTGGGGGCGGGGCGTGTAGGCTTATTTGGTGCGGAGCCGTTTGAGATAGAAGTAGATGCTTGTGAGCACGCCATATACTACGATGGCATAGGCGAGACGTCCGCCGTTGGGGATGGTGAACCATATCACATTGATAGCAGCCTGGATGGCGGCGTATGCAGCGGAGACATACAGGTGCGGCATCGAGCGCTTGAAGGTGAGCACCTGATATAGGTGGTGGCGATGCGGCTCGAGGATATGCTCACCGGCAAAGAGGCGCTGAATGATGGTGAAGAATGTATCGACCAAGAAGACCGCCACAAACACCAGCATGGATATATGCGATGTGCTGAAGATAACCAGCGTCAGCGCTACGGCCACGAAGAAGCCAATGGTGATGGCTCCGACATCGCCGCAGAAGAGCAGAGCCCGATTGCGGAGATTGAAGATGGCGAAAGCGAGCAGCGACACCAGTAGCAAAGCCAATAGCGGGAGCAGTGAAGACTCGGGCATGTAGATATTGAAGGCATAGATGAGTGTGGAGAGCACTACGCATCCATATAGAGCGAGCATGCCATTGATGCCGTCCATAAAGTTGAACGCATTGATGATGCCTACGCCAAATATCAGTATCATTACGAAATAGTCAATATGCCCGCTGAACATCATATCGTGGAACACGCCGGCCACGACAGCAACGTGCAGCATAAGGCGCAGTTGCGGCGACAAGTTGCGGAGGTCATCGCAGTATGACACAACGGCGAGCGTCAGGCCTCCGATGAGCATCACGGTGTTGTCAGTGGATTGGGCGTATCCCCAACATATATAGTAGCAAATCAGCGCCACGATGGTGGTGATGCCTCCGCCTGTGGCTGTGAACACCTTGTGTGACGAGCGAGGAGTCACCGGGGAGCCTATGCGCAACATTGTGGCTACCTTGTAGTATGCGATTTCGCATACTAATATTATGAGCGAGGATATCCAGAAGGGAGCGCTGTGGAGCATAGTTGCAGTTATAGATAATCCGGGGTCAAGGGAGATGGTGAGATATTACTTGTTGTCGATATACCATTGATACAGGCGGCTGACGCCGTCGGGTAGCTCGACAGAGTGGTGCCAACCGAGGGCGTGCAGCTTGGTGACATCGCAGAGCTTGCGCATGGTGCCATCAGGCTTAGAGGCGTCCCAATGTATCTCACCGTCAAAGCCCACGGTGTAGCGTATCATCTCGGCGAGCTCGGCAATGGTGACCTCTTTGCCGGTGCCGATGTTGATATGGAAGTTGGTGAGCGGTGCGTCGCCCTTGGTTTCCAGCATCTGTCGGAACGAGACATTCAGCAGCATATATACCGAAGCATCGGCCATGTCTTCGCTCCATAGAAATTCGCGGAGCGGGGTGCCTGAGCCCCAGAGGTCGAGGTGATCACTATGAATACCGAATGAGGCGAGGAGGTCAGCGATTTGAGCATTGCTCATAGTGTTGTGATCGTGATTGGCGATGGGTCTGAGTGTCAGGTCCTCGCGCAGAGCATCATAGTCGGCGAGCGACAGGAGCTTTGCGAGGTGCATCTTGCGCATCATGGCGGGCAGCACGTGAGAGTTGACGAGGTCAAAGTTGTCGCGTGGGCCGTAGAGGTTTGTTGGCATCACGGCGATGTAGTCAGTGCCGTACTGTAGGTTGAAAGCTTCGCACATCTTGAGGCCGGCAATTTTTGCGATGGCGTAAGGCTCATTGGTGTATTCGAGCGCCGAAGTCAATAGAGCATCCTCGGGGATAGGCTGCGGAGCTTGGCGAGGGTAAATGCAAGTTGAGCCCAAGAAGAGCAGCTTTTTGACGCCGTGGCGAAAGGCCTCGCCGATGACGTTTTGCTGTATCTGGAGGTTTTGATATATGAAATCGGCACGATAAATAGAGTTGGCCATAATGCCACCGACGTGTGCAGCGGCGAGGACCACCATCTCGGGCTGTTGGTCGTCGAAGAAACGCCTTACGGCCACGGGGTCGAGGAGGTCGAGCTCGGCATGCGAGCGGCCCACGAGGTTGGTGTATCCCCGGCTGATGAGGTTGTTCCATATTGCCGAACCGACGAGGCCACGATGGCCTGCCACATATATCTTGGTGTTTTTGCTAACCGACATAATAATGATACTACAAATATAAAAATGATGATATGAGTGTCAGGGTTTGCGCTGCGAGATTGAGTCGGCTCCGCGGCCCTTGTCAGCAACATACCTGCGCACTTCTTGGAATAGCTCCGTGGCGAAGACAAAGTCATTGAGAGTGTCGTTGCCGGAGTTGTAGATTTGGTGCATATTTCCCACCCACTCTCGTTGGCCTTTGTTGATGAATACGATATTCTCGCCGATGCCGAGCACCGAGTTCATGTCGTGAGTGTTGATTACGGTGGTGATGTTGTATTCGTGAGTGATGTCGCTGAGGAGCTCATCAATCACAATCGATGTCTTGGGGTCGAGGCCGGAGTTAGGCTCGTCGCAGAAGAGGTATTTAGGGTTAAGCGCAATAGCTCTTGCGATAGCCACACGCTTTTGCATACCTCCTGAGATCTCGGCGGGATACTTGTCTTCGGCACCGATTAGGTTGACGCGGTCGAGGCAGAACATGGCTCTGCTGCGCATCTCGTTGTAGGATTGGTTGGTGAACATCACCAGTGGGAACATCACATTGCCGAGCACTGTTTCGGAGTCAAAGAGAGCCGAGCCTTGAAAGAGCATGCCAATCTCTTTGCGCAGCTGCTTTTTTTGCTCGGTGTCCATGCGCATGATGTCGCGGCCGTCAAATAGTATTTCGCCCTCCTCCGGGGTAACAAGGCCTACGAGAGATTTCATCAGCACGGTCTTGCCGGAGCCGCTTTGACCGATGATGAGGTTGGTCTTTCCGGCTTGGAATGTGGCGCTGACAGAGTGAAGCACAGTGCGGCCGTCGAAGGTCTTGGATATGTTTTTTGCTTCAATCATTGGAGCAGGATTTTAGTAAGAATAACATCGAAAAGCAATATCAAGATGGAGCTTGCCACGACGCCGTTGGTCGAGGCTTTGCCCACATCGAGGGCTCCGCCTTTGACATAGTAACCGTAGAACGACGATACCGAAGCCACAATGAATGCAAAGACGAGCGATTTGATTAGTCCGTACCATACATACCACTCCTGGAACATGGCTTGTAGGCCATACACGAATTTGGATACCGAAATCAAGTCGGTAAGCACGGCCACCATGTATCCGCCGAAGAAAGAAGTGCCCATACACAAAATCACGAGCACGGGCATAAACAGCACAAACGCCACCACCTTGGGCAGCACCAGATAGTTGGCTGAATTGACGCCCATAATCTCCAGAGCGTCAATCTGCTCGGTGACGCGCATGGTGCCTATCTCCGAAGCAATGTTTGACCCCACCTTGCCGGCTAATATCAGGCATAAGATAGAGTTGGAGAATTCGAGCAAAATAATTTCGCGAGTGGCAAGGCCTACCGAATATGCGGGCATCATAGGCGACGACACATTGAGCTGCATCTGTATAGCAATCACAGCGCCTATGAATATTGAAATAATGATAACCAGCGGTATTGAGTCGAGCCCTAATTTTCCCACCTCGGCAATGGTGCGCTTGCCGAATACGCCCCAACGGTCGGGCAGCGAGAACACCCGCTTCATAAAGAGGCAGTAACGGCCAAAGGTGGCAAGTGATGAAGATATCAGCATAGAGTCCTATTAAAGATATATAAAAATGCTTATTGAATGCCGTAGCAAAATGCAAAGTTAAGCAAAAAATCGGTTTTGCACAATGAAATATGTGTAGTATTATGTGTGACATAAGACAAAATAGACAAAAATTATCCAAACGGGCAAGTGTATTATGGCGTATTGTTGGGGCACGCGCACTTAAGGGAAAAATGTGGAGGCGAAGTGATGATGATGAGAGAGCGGGTTGGTTAACAATGGTTAAATTGTTTGCGGTATCGTAAAAAATATTTACCTTTGAGGCAGTGTAAAGAGTTACACATAAAACCATTTTAAAAACAAAATCCTTAATTACTAAATCCAATCAAAATGAAGAAGTATTACTTCGCACTCATTGCTGCGGCAATGGGAATGTGCGCATCTGCGCAAGACGTGACCTGGCACATCGTAGGCAATGGCATCAATGGTCAAGAAATCTGGAGCCCGGCCGATGGTCCTACGTTCACAGCCGTTGAAGGCCAAGACGGCGTGTTCCAACTGGAGCTTGAGAGCCTGAGCACCGGTTTCAAAATCAACGATGGCAGCTGGACCGAACAGTATGACTACGGCTCGCCGTCGGCTGAAGCTGTCTTGACGCTGGGCGAGAAGTTCATGATGGGCAACAAGGTAGATACTCCCTCAAGCAACATCACCTTTGATGGCTTCACCATGGTTAAGAATGCCGTGGTAACCCTTGACACCAGCGACTTCAGCGTAGTAGTCACCGGAGAGGCCGAAGGCCTTATCAAATGGTACTTTGTAGGCGACTGCATCGCCGAAGGCTGGACAGCCGGCGAAGGAGGCCTTGAAATGCCTCGCGAAGGCTCTGTGATATCAGTGGTTACCGACCTCTTCTACAACACCGAAGGCACCAACTACTTCAAAATCTCCAACACCGGTTGGGGCACCCAGTATGGCCACGGCGAATTCTCAGCTGATGAAATCAATGAGAGCTGTCTGCAATCCGAACTCGTAGTTGTGGGTCACTCTGACGAGATGAACATCAACCTCACCGGCCGTTATGAAATCAGCTTTGACTTTGACACCAAGATTGTGACCTTCACCAGCGCCGCCGGTGTATCTGACATCGCTGTTGACGCCACGGCAGCTCCCGTTTACTACAATCTGCAGGGTGTGCGTGTCAACAATCTCGTAGATGGCAACGTGTATATCGCAAAACGCGGCACCGAGGCTATCAAGTTTGTGAAATAATCACTGACTGAATACATACACACGCAAAGGCGGGCGGCTCACATCGAGAGAGAGTCGCCCGCCGATTGTATTGTGGTGATACGGTGAGCGGTATGTATGGCTATCACTCGCGATAGTATATGCGCGCCACTCGCGGGGAGATTGACGTGAAGACCTCGTAGGGTATGGTGCCGAGGGTGTCAGAGAGGCGGCGCACAGAGGCGTGTCGGCCGAAGATCTCCACTTCATCGCCTATGGCGGCGCCACCGGGCACGTCGGTAACATCTATCATGCACAGGTCCATGCAAATATTACCCACGGTGGGGCACTCCACGCCTTTGACCACAAACGAAGCCTCGCCGCGGCCGAAGTGGCGGTTGATGCCATCGGCATATCCGATAGGTATGGTAGCTATCGTAGAGGGCTTTGTGATGCAGCCATATCGGCCATACCCGATGGTGACACCGGGCTGCCACTTATGCAGCGAGATGATGCGCGTGCGCAGCGTGGCCACAACGTCGAGACCCGGGTCAGCTGTATCTACGGGGTCAATGCCATATAGCCCGATGCCGAGGCGCACATAGTCGTATTGATATTCGGGGCGTCGTTGGATGCCTGCGGTGTTGAGGATATGGCGCTTAAAGTCATAGCCTATGCCTTGACGCAGGGTGTGTGTCATGCTCGCAAATGTGCGGAGCTGCAAATCGGTGTAGTCGTCCTTGTCGAGGCAGTCGGCTGTTGCGAGATGAGAGAATGCCGTGGCCACAGCCACCCGGCGTGTGTCTTTGAGCACCTGAGCGAGGGCCGGCAGCTCCTCGGCGATAAAACCGACGCGGTGCATGCCGGTGTCGAGCTTGATGTGTATGGGGTAGGGCATGTCAGAGGCAGCAGGCTCGGGCAAGTGGGTGAGAAGCATCTCGAGCTCTCGCAGCGAGAACACAGCCGGCTCGAGCCTGTAATCCACGAGCGCCCTAAAGTTGGTGGTGATGGGGTTGAGCACCATGATTGGCATGGTGATGCCGGCGCGTCGCAGAGCCACGCCCTCATCGACGACAGCCACGGCGAGATAAGCAGCGCCTTGAGCTTGGAGCGTCTTGGCCACCTCGAGCGCCCCCATGCCGTAGGCCGATGCTTTGACCATGGCGATGATGCCTGTCGATGGCTTGACGAGGCTGCGATAATGGTTGAAGTTGTGAATTAGAGCATCGAGGTTGACATCGAGGGTGGTTTCGTGGCGTGGGTTTTCGAGCATCGCGGCCACCGTGGCCGGCATGCCGCATACTAAAATCATACGTCGGCTGAGGTCGGGCAAGTCGGCGATGCCACCTCTCACGGCAGAGAATGTCACGCCTCGCTCGCTGAAAATGCCGGCATAGGCGTTGGCGCAATCGTCAGTTGCAAACACCTCGTCAATGCCATAGTCAGCAGCCGCGGCAGCTACCTTGCGATATGTGTCGGCGGCGTTTTCGCCATATCGGCACATCAGGGCGCCGAGCAGCAGCACACAGCTGCGCTGCGATGCCAGGGCACGGCGGCGCATGAACGCCATAGCGGCTTCGATGGAGCGCACGTCGGGGGTGAACATGTCATTGATGATGAGGGTGTCGCCGGTGCCTTCGCGCACATCGAGACGAGTGTCAATGTCGGTGCGCAATCCATCAGTCATCTGCGATACGGCATTAGCGTCAAAGCCCAGCACCTTGAGCGCCTCGCGTGCCAACGAGATATTCACAGCCGTGCCGGCGCCGTGGGCTGCATGAAGCCTTTTTGCCGGATACATCTGCCGGAGTACGCCCTCCACCTCAGCATCGTCGCCGTCGTAAATGATGTCAGTGGCAGAGGCAAAGAGCAACGCTTTTTGCTCGATTTTTTGGCGGCGCGAGCTGAAGCCGGCGCTGTGCTCATCAGTAATGCGGGTGATGATGCCAATGTTGGGCTCTATGATGTCGGCGAGCGAGGCCATCTGTCCGGCGGCATCGACGCCGGCCTCGATTATGGCATACTCATCGTCGGGTCGGGTCTCCCATAGCGACAGAGGCACACCGATCTGCGAGTTGTAGCTGCGAGGGCTTCTCGACACCCTGTGTGCCTGCGCCAAAGCGTTGAATAATAGCTCTTTGACCACGGTCTTTCCTATGCTGCCGGTGACGGCGATGATGGTGGCGTGAGATGCGCGCCGCTTGTCGTGGCCTACGCGTTGGAGCACTGCCTCGGGGCTGTCGGTTATTATGAATTGGGCATCGGCGGGAGCGTCGGCCGGTTTGTGGCGCGCCACAAATCGTCTTACACCCTTGTCAATCATCTCAGCGATGTATAGGTGCCCGTCAGATGAGGCAGTGGTAAGTGCAAAAAATGCTGTTGCCGCCGCGTTGCGCAGGTCGCGCGAGTCGGTGAGCAGATACTTTATATCAGGGTCGTTAAAAAAGTCGGTAGAGGTAGTCGTATTCATCGCTTGATGTTATGAGATATATACGCGTTGTTGAAAAGTTGGTATATGTAATCCACCGCTTGGGGTGTGGGGTGCTTCAAGTCGTCGGCGTAAAAAGTGTAGTCGCGCAAATCGTCGATTAGCGCCTCGAAGGCGGGGAAATATTCGGCGAAATCATATTCAGCCACGAGCCGGTCAATGGCGAGGTGCAAGATGGCTTTGCTGAGGTTGTTGCCGTGGAGGGTGTCGGCGGTGTGGCGTATTGGGCTGACGGTGAAAATCACCGATGGGCGCTTGTCAGCGCGTCTCCAGCGGTCCAACAGCGGTCGCCATAGGTCAGCAATCTCGTCAATGGATAGGCGTCGGCGCCGGAATTCGCGAGCCGGGATGCGATGGCAGTTGCCTACGATGCGGCCGGTAGCTACTTCTTCAAAGACAAAAGCTGTGCCGAAGGTGAATATCAGCACATCGGCCTCATCGAGAGCCGCGCGCAGGGCGCCAAATTCGGTATTTACGCGCGCGAGCAAGGCCTGAGGGTCGGCGTCGAGGTATCGCGAGGCGTAGGCGAGGCAGTGCCAGATGCCGTCGGGCTCGCGGCGCAAGTCGTGCATAGTGTAAGGGTAGCTCCGCTCCACCACTGATGCTATCGAAGCCGGATTGAATAGCGGCCCCATAGGGTTGTGCACCACGCTATATGCGTCAGCCTCGAGTCGTGAGCCTACATTGTCGGTAAAGCACGAGCCCAGCATAGCAATGCGACTGTCGGGCGTAATGCTTATATGCGTGGCCGGTGTTTCGACAATGGTTCGTGACATCAGAACATCTGATAATCAATCGACAATACTTGAAACTCGGTGCGGCGGTTGATTTGGTCGGCGGCCTCCTGGTCTTCGGGCGAGAGCGTCAGGATATACTCCTCGGTCAGCTCCGTGCCCTCGGCAAACTGCGGATATTCGCGCGCTAATTTCTTGGTGATGACCTTGGGTCGAGACTCACCGTAGCCTTGTGACTGCAGTCTCTCGGGCGCGATGCCCACCGAAATGAGATAGTCAGTGACCGAACGTGCGCGCCGTGATGACAGGTCAATGTTGTACTCGTCGGTGCCGTGACGGTCAGTGTGCGACGCCATTTCGATGGTGATATTTGGATTGTCGCGCATCACCTGCGCCATCTCGTCGAGCGCTTGCTTTGACTCGGGGCGGAGCGAGGCTTTGTCGAAGTCATAGAAAATGTTTTCGATAACCACGGGCTTGGTGATTGAGGCGAGGATGAAATCCACGCCATACTCGGCGTCTTCCTCAGCGGTGTCAGAGGTAAACTCCTGCTTGGCATTGAGATAGCCCTTGGCTCCGGCGAGCATCACATAGCTGACACCGCGGTCGAGAGGGAATGAGAACGAGCCGTCATCGCGCGCCACTTGTTTTTGGTTAGAGCCGTCGTTGCCCACGATGCGTATCACGGCGCCGGGCACCGGCTCTTCGTCGCGGTCAAGGACCCACCCTGACACCGTCACCTTCAAGTCGGGCAGAATGAAAGAGTATATGTGGTCATAGCCTCGGTTGTCGCCGCGGTTTGAGCTGAAGAAGCCGCTCTCACCGGGGCCGAAGGTTATGCCGAAGTCATCGGCAGAGGAGTTGATTGGTGTGCCCATATTTGTGACGCTCCAGCCGCCGGACTTGGTAAGCTCGGCGCGATAGATGTCGAGGCCGCCATACCCGGCGCGGCCATCGGAGGCGAAGTATAAAAGGGAGTCAGAGCGCACGTATGGGAACATCTCATTGCCCTTGGTGTTAATCCATTCGCCGAGGTTTTCGAGCGAGCCTTGTCGCTCTTGCAGATTTACGCGCCAGATATCGTATCCGCCGCTGCCGCCGGGCATATCGGAGGCGAAATACAGCCAACGGCCATCGGGCGAGACGGCGGGGTGTCCATAGTTGGAGAGGGTGTCGGCGGTAATTTCAAATTTCACGGGAGCAGACCATTTGGCATCGCTGCGCTGCGAGGTGTAAATCTCCACGCCTGTGGGGGCGTTTGGTTCACGTCGCGCCTTGGTGA
Source organism: Muribaculaceae bacterium (assembly GCA_051871765.1). Classification (GTDB taxonomy): domain Bacteria; phylum Bacteroidota; class Bacteroidia; order Bacteroidales; family Muribaculaceae; genus CAG-873. Next base: position 9,952 of record JBJEDF010000013.1, on the reverse strand, counting down.
GATACATCGTCATGCCGTCGGGGGTGAAAGAAGTGATGCCCTCGTCGAGCTCGGTGTTAAGCTCACCCTCTACGGGCTCGGGCCGCTGCCACTCGCCGCGCTCATTCTTGCCGGCCACAAAGATGTCGCCGTTTTTCATGCCTGTGATTTCGCTGCGCTTGGTGCCTGTGGCTTTCTCGGTGGTAGAGGTGAAATAGAGTCGGTCATACTCCTTGTCGAGATACATAGGGGCATAGTCGGCGCGGCGCGAATTGAAGAGCTTTGCCGATGCAACGACATAACGAGTGCGGCCGCCCTTGTCCAATGCCAGGCGGGCGCCGGCGAGGCCTTCGATAGCTCGCTTGTCGGCGGGCTTGAGGGTGAGATACTCCTCGTATGCCTTGATTGCTGCGGCATATTTGCCATCGGCGTGCAGCATTTGGGCCAGATAGAGACGGGCGGCGGTGTCGCCCTGCTCATAGCGTATGGCATTTTGATAGGCGGCGGCGGCTCGCGCAAATTGCCCTAACTCCTGATGACACTGAGCCATCTCGTAGGCAACTTGTCCGCGCAGCGGTCGCTCCTCTTTCTTAGTGAGTTTATTGTATATTTTACGATACGTCTTGGCTGCATCATAGTATTCGCCGCGCTCTTTCTGCTCGCGTGCGGTGGATAGCTTAGCGCCACCACAGCTGCCGAGCGCCATCCCTGCGGCGACACACAATGCCAATATAGCGATATTACTTTTCATCGTCATAACACATTATGATAATATAACGAAAATGAGGGCGCATTATTGCCGCTAAAACGCTTTTGAGCATAAAAAAGCTCGTGAAAAGGTGAAAATGTCACTGTATTAATATTCAAAGTAACAGGATTGATATCCGCACGGCATCATTTATACCTAACCTTGCGATAGTAAAAACAGCCGGCGAGGCTATCGACCGACAATGGAGCTGTAAACGTGAGCCGTCTGCCGCGCAATGATGTCCCAATTGTAAGGCTTGAGGTCATAGTCACGGCGGCGCGGAGTGGCATCACTATTGGATAGCTTTTCGCAAAGCTTGTGGGCAAGCGCTTGCACGTTGCCCACCTCAAAGAAGTCGTCGGCGCTGAGCGCGTCAATGCGATTGGCCGGGATGTCGCTGACAGCGACGTCGAGGCGGTAGCTAAGGGCTTCGAGCAAGGCAATAGGGAGCCCCTCGTGGTATGAGGGCATAGCGAAGATGGCGGCATGGCTGAGGCATTGGCGCAGCGGCTCGCCTTTGATAAATCCGGTGAGAATGACGCCGGCGCTGCGAGCCATCTCTTTGAGCTCACGCGAGTAGGCATCGGGGTGGTCGCTGTCGCCGGCGAGCACCAGAGCGTATCGATCTGCAAGCCCTGAGCGGGAGTAAGCCTCGATGAGGTCGTGAAAGCCTTTCTCCTTGACAAAGCGCCCCATGGCGAATATGTATGGGCGGCCGTCGATGCCTATGCTGTCGAGATAGTCGTGTCGAGGCGCAGGGGTGGGGGTGTTGACGCCGTTGAAGATTAGCACAGTGTCGTTGCGGCCATATTTTGTAGCTAATATATCGGCTATGACTTTAGAGATTACGATCACTTTGTTGGCGTATCGTGCACCCATCCTCTCGCCGGTGCGCAGCACCCATTTAGCGAGGCGCCCCCATTTCTGTCGGTCGTAGTCGGGTCCATGATTGGTCATTACTACTTTCATGCCTAACATACGCGCCATGGGAGTGAGTATAGCAGGCCCGATGGCGTGGATATGCACTATGTCGGGCTTTAGTCGCTTGGCTTTGATGATAGCTAAAAATGTGTGGATGATGGCCTCCAAGCTCTTGCGGTGAGGGGCATACACATCGATAAGCTTCACGCCGCGAAATTCGGGTATGTGATTGTTGTCAGCGATGTATGGCTTGCGACGTATGATGGTGACGTCGTGGCCCATAGCAGCGAGGCGCGGATACAATTCTTCGCAGTGAGTCTCCACACCGCCGAGGATATTTGGAATGCCACGAGTGCCGATGACAACAATTTTCATAAAGACATTGATAAAAGGTGAAGTATTAGAGGAGGAGAGGATGGGGGGGCGGGCGTCAGAATTTCTCTCTGAGGTCGCCCTGGCAGGGGTCTTGGCCTACGTCATACCACTGCTTGTCGAGGCAGGGCTTTAGGCCGCGCATAGAGCGCAGCTTGTTTTTGACAGCCCATTTGAGCGGGTGGCGCAGGTATTTGTGCATCACGGGTGATGCGGTGCCCACCATCCAGCAGTTTTTGGGGCATCGGCGCACTTTTGCGCGCACTTGCTCTGCTTTGTCGCTGTGCCAGATGGTCATAAAGTCGGCGTCATGGATGTTGCCCATAGAGTCTTTCCAGAAGCGCTCCTCCATGCCATTGCAGGGGAACACTTCGCCCCAGGGGTCGATGAAGAAGTTGGCGGTGCCGGCCTCGCAGGGCAGCATACGCCGTCCGCCCTCTATGTAGTTGATAAGACCCATATTGAAGAAAGCGCGGAACCACGACTTGGGGTGCTTCTCTTGGAGCTGCCACTCGATGAGCTGCTCAAAGTCGGCGCATACTTTGTCGCGGTTGGTGATGACGTTGTCGTCTTTATGGAAGTAGTATGAGTTGTGGAATGCAGCTGTCGCGAATTCCATGCCTAACGACAGAGACAGCTGATATAGCGACAGCATATCGGCCGAGTTGTTGTTTGACACGGTGCAGCCGAAGCCTATATCTTTGAGGCCCATGTGCTTAAGGCGCAGCAGAGTGCGCAATCCTTTGTCAAAGCCGCCATCGCGCCCGCGCAGCTCATCGTTTTTTTGGCTGAGGCCTTCGATAGAGATGCGTATGCCTATTTTGGGGAATTTCTTGGCCAGCTCAATGACGCGGTCTTCAAAGTAACCGGAAGTGGAGATGACGATGCGGTCGGTGTGGCGATAGCACTCGGCCACTATCTGTGGCAAATCTTCGCGAATGAAAGGCTCGCCGCCGGTGAGGTTGATAAATTTGAGCTTTGGCAGAGAACGCAGGTCATCGGCTTTGATTTCCTCACGCGAGTCAGTGGGGTATTTCCATATATTGCACATCTTGCATCGCATCGGGCAGCGATAGGTCAAGATGATTGAAGCGTCAGTAGGTGTTGTAATAGTGGGCATGGGGTAAGTCAGGAGTGATTATTTGAAGCAATAACATCGGTGAAGATATTCATCAGCGAGTGATAATGCGTTTCAGGATTGTATTTTGTAAGAATAAGTCGGTAGGCGTTATTGCCCATATCGGCGCAATCATCGGGGCTGAGCATGAGCCGGCGGGATATCTGCCGCAGCATATCGGCGTCGCGATATTTGAAGAGGTGCCCGGTGACGCCATCTTCGATAAGCTCGGGCAGCGAGCCCAGGTCGGTTGCAACCACTGGCTTTTTGAAAGCAAAGCTCTCGAGCACCACGTTGGGGAAATTGTCGTAGCACTCTGAGGGGACAATGCAGAAGCGGCAACGGCGCAGGTGCTCCTTCAGCTCATCAAAGGGCATTTCGCCAAGGAACTGAATGTTGTGCTTGCGGCCTTGCAGCATTGCTTTAAGTGTGTCGATGTAATCATCAGTGCATGCGCCTATTATCTTCAGCTCCATATCGGTGTCAATGAAGGCGTTGACGAGGGTTGTGAGCCCCTTGGCCGGCTCTATGCGCCCGAAGTATAGGGCGAAGGGCTGATACTCGACTTGCGGGTCTTGCTCTTTGATATTGAAGAAAGTGGGCACATGGTGGAGCTTGGATTGGGGGATGCCGTATTCGGCGAGGCGCTGCGCGGTGAAGCGGGCGGGCACCACAAAGGCATCAATGCGGCGCGTGACGCCAATCATATCATGGAAGAGCTTGGCGCCGGCCTTGATGGCAGAGTAGATGCGCGAGTTGAGCACGCATTTGTGCTTGATGCAGCTGAGGCGCTTGCCCCGGAGGCAGTCATCGCAGATGCCCCGCTCGGGGGTATAGAATAGCGCGTCGGGGCACATATATTGCATGTCGCTGATGCGATGCACCACGGGGATATGCAAGGCCTTGGCAGCGTCGATGACTGAGGGCGATATCTTGTTGTGATACTGCATCATATACACCACATCGGGGCGCGTGTCGCGCAAGAGCTTGCTGAATTTGCGCTTGGCCTCGAAGGAGTAGAACATTCGGGAGAAAGACTTCAGGACCATCGACAGGCTTTTCTTGCTCTGCGCGAAGTAAGCGCTGTCTTCGACCGAGTCAAGGAAATATTGCTCAAAGGGCGATGGCTCGTTGCGCGAGTTTTTGATTGAGAACACCACAGTCTCGTGGCCGTGACGCTCCAGCACTTCCTTGATGTTGAAGAGGTAGCGTTCGGGGCCTCCGGATATAAAATAACGATAGTTGAGTAGCGCAATTTTCATATCGTGGCGTTTTCAATTTAGATTATCGCGGCGGCAAGAGCCTCCTTTATATTTTTTAACGAATAAGTGGGTGCTTTTATTGTATATGATGGCAGTTATTTTGATAATATTTGCGAATATAGTGATAGATAGCCTGAGACCGTGGCATCGATGCTGTATAATCTGATGGCACGCCGGCGGGCGGCGCTCACCTTTTCGGCGTCGATGCCGGCGGCGTCGATGTCGGCGATGCACTCGGCGGTAGAGGCGGCATCACTGTTTTTGAAGATGTATCCACATGAGCCGTTGTCAATGACTTCGACGAGAGCTCTGAGATTGGACACGGCCACGGGGAGCTGTGCCGCCATAGCTTCGGCAACGGTGAGTCCGAAGCCCTCGATGCGCGAAGGCTGCACGAGGAGGTCGTAGTCGCGCAGGCGGCGGAATATCTCATCTTGCGTCATAGCGCCGAGCAGGTGCACTTTGTCGGTAACGCCGAGCCGGGCGGCCAAGCTGCACAGAGCCTCACGCGAGGGGCCGTCGCCTATTAAATCAAGCTCTGCGTTGATGCCTCGCTTGGCAAGCAGCGCCATGCACTCGATCATGAGGTCTTGCCCCTTGACTTTGTGGTTAAGGCGCCCCACCTGCACGATGCGCAGCGGCTCGCCGAGCGGCCTGTCGGTGTCGCGCAGCATGATATTTGCGCTGTTGATGCCATTGAGCACCACGGTGGCAGAGGCGCCGCTGCGACGGCGCAGGTCGTCAGCCACTTCGCGCGATATTGCAGCTATGTGAGAGCTTTGGCTCACATAGCGCAAGTCTTCGGGGTGGCAGATAGTGTGCAGCGTGGTGATGCTATGGCGGCGGAAACGCTTAGCCACGAGCCGCGGCATATTCAAGGCATGAAAGTGTATGACGTCAGGCTTATGATGCCACAGCAGCAGGTTGAGCCTGGCAATGGGCCATGGGTTCTTGCTGCCCGGGCGTCGATGCAGGCGTATTATCTTGACTGCGCTATCAAAGCTGTCGGCTATCTGATGACACTCCATATCGTTGATGACCACTACCGATACAATATGCCCCAAATGAGCTTGCCCATTGGCGATATTTACCAGCATTGTCTCTATGCCGCCTACTTCGAGGCCCCAAACGATATGGAATATCTTCATCGCTATTGCAGAGGGTAGGTGAGGTGTTATAGTCTCGCGTCAATGATTTCTCGCGGCAGAAATGCTTTGACGTCAAAGACCACATGGTTTTTGCGCAGCAAGGGCAATATGTCAATGTCGGCAAACTGACGATGAGCCACGGCGAGGATGGCGGTGTCAAAGTCACGGTCGGCGGGTAATTCGTTAGTGACGTCGATGCCGTATTCGCGGCGTGCGATATCGGGATTAGCCCATGGGTCATAAATCGTGATGTGGAGGTCGTATTCGCGCAGGGCGTTGATGATATCAGCCACCTTGGTGTTGCGCACATCGGGGCAATTCTCTTTGAAGGTGAAGCCTAAGACCAAAATCTTGGAGCCAATGACCTGAATGCCCTTGCGCAGCATGTTTTTGATGACTTGGTCAGCCACATATTGGCCCATGCCATCGTTCATGCGACGTCCGGCAAGAATTATCTCGGGGTGGTAGCCGTGACGCTGAGCGCATTGGGCGAGGTAATGGGGGTCCACACCTATGCAGTGGCCGCCAACGAGTCCCGGCTTGAAAGGCAAGAAATTCCACTTGGTAGATGCAGCCTCGAGCACGTCTTGGGTGTCGATGCCTATGCGGGCAAAAATCTTTGACAGCTCATTGACAAAGGCGATGTTGATGTCGCGCTGCGAGTTTTCGATGACCTTTGCGGCTTCAGCTACTTTGATTGACGGGGCGAGGTGTGTGCCGGCCGTGATAACCGAAGCATATACGCTGTCAACGATCTTGCCTATCTCAGGAGTAGAGCCGGAGGTTACCTTCTTGATTTTTTCTACGGTGTGGAGCTTATCGCCGGGGTTAATACGCTCGGGTGAATATCCGGCATAGAAATCAGTGTTGAGTTTTAACCCGGATACGCGCTCTACCACGGGGATACACTCATCCTCGGTAACGCCGGGATACACGGTAGATTCATACACCACGATGTCGCCTTTGGCTATCACCTTGCCCACGGTGGTGCTGGCGCCGATAAGAGGGCTTAGGTCAGGCGTCTTATTGATATCCACGGGCGTGGGCACAGCCACGATGTAGAAGTTGTAGTCGCGTATCTTATCGAGGTCGGTGGTGCATGTAAATCCGTGATTGTCAATAGCATCGCGGAGCAGGTCGTCAGCCACCTCGAGCGTGGCATCATGCCCGGCCATTAGAGCATTGACGCGAGCTTGGTTCATGTCATAGCCTACAGTGGGGTATTTAGTAGAAAACAGGCGAGCCAACGGAAGCCCTACATATCCCAAGCCTATGACACATATTTTGATATCTTGCATATAATTGGTGTTTTACCGTGTTAGTATCGTTTTTTTGAGAGTGGCGCGATGATGATATCCCGGGTTATTTAAGATTGTCCCAATACCACTGCACGGCAGCCTGAAGGCCTTGGCGCATAGAGAATTGGGGGTCATAGCCGAGCAGGCGGCGTGCTTTGTCAATCGATGCCAATGAGTGGGGGATGTCGCCGGCTCTATTGGGGCCGTGGACGGGCTCGATGGCGGCGATGGCAGGGTCATAGTGGCCGAGCATCTCTTTGAGGTAACCGACGAGCTGATTGAGGGATGTGCGCTCGCCGAAGGCCGTGTTGTAAATCTGGTTTACGGCGTCTTTATTGTCAGTGGTCATGGCGAGCATATTCATCTGTATCACATTATCTATATAAGTGAAGTCGCGCGAATACTCGCCATCGCCATTGATGGTGGGCGCTTCGTGGCGCATGAGTTTCTTGACAAAGAGAGGTATCACCGCCGCATAGGCGCCGTTGGGGTCTTGGCGGCGTCCGAAGACATTGAAGTAACGGAGGCCTATGTACTCAAAGTCGCCGTATGTGCGAGCAAAGACATCGGCATAAAGCTCATCTACGTATTTGGTTATGGCATAGGGCGATAGGGGCTTGCCAATGACATCTTCCACCTTGGGCAGCGATGCCGAGTCGCCATACGTCGATGACGAAGCGGCAAAGACAAAACGCTTGACACCGGCCTCGCGCGAGGCGATAATCATATTGAGGAAGCCGGAGATATTCACGGCATTGGTTGTGGCCGGATCCTTGATAGAGCGGGGCACCGAGCCTAAAGCGGCCTCGTGGAGCACATAGTCGATGTCGGTCACCGCCTTGCGGCAGTCGTCAATATTGCGGATGTCGCCCACTTGCAGGCTGAAGGCATCAGGATACTTGTCGAGGAGCGGAATGATATTTTCGGGATGCCCTGTGGCGAAGTTGTCGAGACAGCGCACTATGTAGCCGTTGGCGAGAAGATGCTCACATAGGTTTGAGCCAATGAAACCGGCACCGCCGGTGACCAAGACGCGATTGTTCATATATACTTACTTTTTTGCTTCTCCTTTATTATGACGATCAAAAAAATGCTATGCTTGATACAAACGAGAGAGCCATCGTCAATATGATAGATATTGCAGACTATTGGCGTATATGCGCCCCGGGATGTGGCGCAAGATGCTGTAACGACTGCTGCCGGCAGTGTGGTAAGACGAGAGTATCATCAAATCATTCAAGATCAATAATATGACGGTTAGATATTATCAGGTAGTGGAGCAACCGACAAGCGATGCCGATTACAGCTTGCAAAGTTAGCAAATTATTTTGACATACAGCGTAGGTTGCCCCTCAAAGTTTGCCTACACTCGTCGAGAAAGACCAAAATGCAGCCTAACGATAGCAAAATACAGCCATGACGCTCTTGAAATTATATATTGCTGTCCGATAAAAATTTACTGGCGCAAAGATATCGGGCTCGGCTGCTGTTTGTACGGCGGTAGAGTCTTCTTTTTCATTTTACAAGCCCCCCTCAATCGAACAGCGATGGCTCCGGCGGGGCGTCGGATGCCTTGCCGAGCAGGATCTCCCGGTCTTTTTCGGGGTTGTTGAACAGGCTGTAAAAGTCGACATAGTACATCAGCGTTATCCTGACCATTGTCGCCGGCCCCGAGAAACTCCACTGCCGCGTCAGCCCTTTCTGCATCACCATCAGCAACAGGTTTGCTATCAACGTCACCCATATCTGCACTTTGATGGCATTGGCGCTCTCACTGGAGAAGCAAAGTAACCGAAAAGGGCTGACTCCTGCAATAGGTGCCGACCCCAATTTTTATCTGCCTTCAAAATAAGTTTAGCGGACAGTAATAATAGTAAAACAATATCCAGGTGCAATACAATATCAAATGCTGATGTTTTTTCCTATTCATACGGTATTTTTGATAGCCCTATAATCGCCGGTAGGCTTCTTACCTGTGCCAAACCGACAGACACTCATTTATTTAACTCGTAAATATTCGATTTCGTTAATTATAACTCCAAAGAATTTTCTTTCAATAGGAAATCATATATGCTTATTATGGTGATTCCTGACTCATTATGCAAGACTGGAGTATATTCTCCGAGAATAATGATCTTCTTGAATGAATCATTAATATTTCGTAAAGATGCTTCTTCTTGTTTTACTTTATCCTCTTCAATCATGCGGTATGCTGATTGGATATAGTAACGCCTACTACCTTGATTGCAGACAAAGTCAACCTCAAGGTGTTTGCGTACAACATCTCCATTATCATCACGATTTTGCTTGGATACCACACCGATATCTACACTGAACCCTCGTGCGATAAGTTCGTTGTAAATGACGTTTTCAAGGAGGTGAGTGTATTCAACTTGACGGAAGTTCAGACGCATATTCCTTAGCCCACAGTCTGTAAAATAATATTTATATGGGCTTTCGATATAGCGTTTACCTTTGATGTCATATCTGCTCGCTTTTTCCGTTAAGAATGAGTCGCAGATAAATTCAAGATAATTGGCTATAGTGTTTCGGCTGATCTTTTCATGTTTGACACTTACAAAAGTATTGGCAAGTTTAGTAGCGTTTGTCAAACCTCCAATTGATGAAGCAAGAATGTCAAGCAACTCATCAAGAACCTCGGTGTTGCGAATTTTATAACGAGCTACGATGTCACTGACATACGTATTCTCAAACAGTGCATTAAGAAGCTCAACCTTTTCTTCGTGCGAGTCTTTAAGAACCACTTGTGGAAGGCCTCCGTAAATCATATAGTCTCTTAAGGCATCTGCTATATCTTTTTTGACTACGGTTATGAATTCCTTAAACGTCAGGGGATGAAGTCTGACCTCCTCACCACGTCCGGCAAATTCGGTGCGTACCTGCTTGGAAAGGAATCGTGCATTACTCCCCGTGACATACACATCTGCATTAGGCATATTAAGGTAGCTGTTCAACACGTCTTCAAATTCAAAAACCAACTGAATTTCATCTATCATAATATAATGCATCTTGTCATCGGTCAGTTTCGAGTCAATGGCGAAAACGGAGCATTCCCACCCATTCGAATGGTTCAATCCATTCACTTA
>JBJEDF010000012.1:0-15189 GCA_051871765.1 Muribaculaceae bacterium | reverse complement strand
CCGTGAGCCTCACCGCCTGCGCCTCCTGCTCGGTAGCCGCCGCCTGTGCCTGCTCCGCTGTCATCTCTTCGAGCTGAGTCCAGCTGGCTTCATCGGTCATGTTGCCGCCGTTGTAGCGCCAAACCTGCCATCCCGGGCCTGCGAAAAATTTCACGATGATACCTGCCGTGGCGTATTTGTCGCCGTACATCGATAGGGTGTAGGCCACGTTGCGTATGTTGTTGCCTATCAACCCCGGCTCGCCGAAGTAGTCAGGCAGCTCGGCGTGCACGTTGATGTATGATGCTTTTTTAGCATCTACAAGCTCCAAATACTTCTCGTGATTGTCAATAGCGGCGGCGTTAGCTGCGATTTTGTCGTCTTGCTCTCGCTGGCTAACTTCAAGGGCGCTGCAACGCGACATGGCATTCTCGACAACAAAGCGCACATCGGCCATCTGGCTCCATCGCGAAGTGTCTTGCCATTGCTCTTCTTGCTCGCCGCTGCTGTCACAGCCCTTGAACTGATAAGTCCGCCATACCTTTTCGCCGTCTGCAGGGCGCTGCCACAGGAATGTGATGAACAATCCGCAGCGATATTTGTAACGGTCGGGTACATTGGCAATGGCGCTGTCCAGCTCAAACCACCCATCTTCGATGCCCACCTCTTTGTTGATGTTGACGATGATGTCGCCGCCGTTGAGCTCCTCGCTTAATATATGCGTGCGCGCATCCACGTCACCAACTTTGCCATCTACAACTGCAACAGCAGCACGCATTGACGCCTCGCTATCGCTCAAATCTTCCGCATCGATATATTGTATCATCTGGCTCTCGATACCTGACGGATGCTCATCTAAGCGGTAGAGCGTGTCACCCAAAGCAAATATCACGTTCGGATTGCCAACCGAGCCTTCGGCGATGTTGTAGGGATAAGGGCTGACGATTGGCGCTTCTGCGCCGTATGGCTTATAATAAAACTTGCTCTCGGCATTGACAAAGTAATGTGAATAGGTTGTGGCGTAGCGACCGCTAAAGCCTACCTCGTCGGGGATATTGACAATGCCCTGTATCGATAGCACGGGGGCATTCTCGCGCAGCTCGGCAATCTTCAAATCGGTCTGCTCGGTCACGCCAACTATCGAATTGTTACACTCCTCGCGCAGCTCGGCAATCTTCAAATCGGTCTGCTCGGTCACGCCAACTATCGAATTGTTACACTCCTCGCGCAGCTCGCTGACTGCTCCTTGCGCTTTAGCAGCCTCCGTGGCTGCATTTACGGCCTTTATGTCGGCGCTCTCGGCCACCGTCAGAGCTTGTGCCGATACCGCCTCGGCGCTCTCGGCTTTCTCTTGCGCCTCTTTCAACGCCTCCATGTATTGCTCAAATTCTATGTCGGCATCTCCGGCTTGCTTGCCGGTAGCTACCCACTTACCACCAACGGCGACATATAAATCAGCCGGTAGTGTGTCGCCCACTAACGCCCACCATCCATTTTCCGGGTGGGGGCGCATCTCGTTGAGCATCGCCTCGGTCGCGTACAAGCCCTTGCCTGCACCTCTGATATTTGGAGCGTCAAGCCATCCTTCCACTCGTAGGTCGTGTCCCACGGTGGCAAATCCGCATATCTTGGCATTGCCTCCTATGGTGCTGTTGCGCCGCACCATGACGTGCCCATCTATCTCTTTGTTTGTTGCCATCGCTATATCTTATCTTTTATCCCTTATGATATCATTACCTGCATCACCTCCTGCATCGCCTTGGCCTTATCAACGTTGCCATACGATATGAGCACCAGTGATGCTATCGCATATACTACTGCTGCATAACACGGCTCGGCGATGTCTATGCCTCCGGCTTCGACCTTGGGATAGGGCAGATAGATGCCCTCGCTCACCTGCGCGCCCTCGCTCGTGCTATATACCTCTAATATCTTGCCGCCGCTGCGGCTCACCACAGCTACCACCGGGCGCTCTGCATTGCCACGGACACCACGCCACCGCGAGCGCTGACGCTTATACAATGCCTCGTTCTCACTTATGGCCTCGGTGACGCCAACGCCCCAATCGCTCATCCTGAAATATATGAGCCGCATGAAGTCTTCCGGCAGCACCACACGTCCGCGCCCTTCAGCGTCGATGTATATCTCCTCGCCAAAGAGATGTCCTGACTCGAGCATCTGCGGCGGCGCTATACTCTCTACCATACGAACACCCTCTTCTATCTTGGAGCGTATCAGCTCGTTGAGCTGCAGCGTCTCGGCGTCTTCCTCGTCAAGAAATGACGCTGACGCATTGTTCTCGTCGAGGGTCTCACGCACATCGCGCTCTATGTCTCTCACCTGGTATATCATAGCTGCGACTATTTGGTGAAGACTATCTCCACGCCTTGATTGCGACCGACCTCTATGATGGCGGCGCGTGTGCGCAGCCTGCTGCTCTCTACTCCGTATTTGTCAACAAGGTAGTCTTTCGCATCATCGTTGCATGTGAACTCTAACACCTGAGGCGCGGCTTCTTGTTCATCTGTTGCCATATCGTCGGCTGCAACAGGTTTAGTCTCGGCTACCTCTGATGATGCTATTACTGTTGGCGCCGACACCACGCTGTTACGCTCTATTATAATCTCATCGTCTAACTCGACTACTTTGAGGCGCTTGATAAGACCTCGCTTGTAATCCGCGCATCCCTCGATGGCTATCTGCACCATGATATTGTCGGTGGTGAATGTGGCCGGGTTAACGCCCATGGCGCTCACTGTGCCATCGGCAAAATGCACCTTCACTCGGCTGTGGCCTATCTTTACCACTGTCTGATATTCCATCAGCCCTATAACTCCGTAGGTTATCCTTTTCTTTTTCATGTTTTTACTAAAAGTTAGAGGCGGGCGGCTCTTAAATTTACCTCCCGCCTCTATAAGGTTAGTGTCTCGGAAAATATCGTTAAATCTCTACCATGACATCGCCGGCGTATTCTACCCACTCTACGCCGCTACCGCCATTGACGGCCTGCCAAAGCGTGCCTTTGACGGCGTTAGCGCTGATGCCGGGGCAGTCACTAAGCAGATAGAAGACGCAGCCATCAGCGGGTGATGCAGGTGCGTCTGCGCCCTCATAGAAATGGTAGTGAACAGCCTCGGTGTTGATGCCGCTGTCAATGGTGCTTGTCTCGCCGTTAATCCAAATATGGCACGAGCCTTTAAGAGCGAGGGCATCCCATACGAGCATCGACTCGCGTGTGGCTTCTTCGCCCTCCATGCGGTCGCGTGTGGTATGTTCGGCGCTGTATTGATAGTGCACCAGGCGGTCGGGGGCCACGATGAGCGCCGAATTGCTCCATTTCAGACGGTCAAGGGTGGGGTCGTGCTTAAACTCCAAATCACCAAACACGGTGTGGAAGTTGGTCACTACCCAGCCTGCGGGATTGGTCTTGGTGGAGATTTGTATCTCGGGGTGCTTGGAGTAGTCGATGCACTGGATGTTCTCCAGGAAGTTCTTGCCGGCTAAGCAAAGACCGGTCTTGGGCACGTCTTCGCCGGTGAAGTACATCTTGCAAAGGGCGATGACCTCCTCGATAGTCCACTTGCCTATGTGCTGCAGCTCTTTCTTAACCTGATAGCGCACGCCCTCCGTGGTATAGACGGTTTGTACGCCGGCCTTGGGAGTCTGCACGCTGAATTTGCCTTTGCGGCCTGCATACAGCGTGCGGTTGCCTTTGACCTTGAAGTTGGTGATAGCAGCCTCGGCTATCACGGCCTTGCCAAAGGGGATGCGCTTCTTCACAGCGTCATAGTAGTCTGATACAATCTGGTTCATGCCGCGCTTCTGGAGGTACACCGTGGTGGCCTGAGGCACCACAAGGTCGGGGTCAACCTCTTTTTGTGTCTCATAGAGAGCATTGGACAAGATGATGAGCGTGGTGCCGTTGGGGATTGCGGGCGTGGTGCAATACTCGTCTGACGTGTTGGCCTTGGGGCCGTTGACTGCGCGCACGATGGGATTGCCGGTGGCGGGGTCATGGCCGGTGACAAACAGCATCACGGGCTTGCCCGGTGTCAGAGTCTTGCCGTCTTCGGCATAACCGTCAACGCCGTCGCAGAGCAACGTGCCATAGGGGCGCGGCAACGTGGCGTCATTGGCTGCCAGAGGCAGGATGAACTGCTGTGCTGCGCCGGCATTAACCGCGCTCACGGTGGTGACGCTCGAGCGAGGCTCGTCTATCATATAATGCTCTACCTCAGGCGACGACACCTTGACCTTCTTGGCGCGCAACATCAGCTGCATAAGCGGGGTGTCGTCTGACTTAAACTTGTACAGCTCGTTGTCGATATCGCTCTGTATAAGGTTGCCGGTGTCAATACCGCCGGTGGCGCCTGCCACGCCGCTGATGGTGGTGGCTGCACCCGCTACCTGTGAATTTAAACCTGCAGAGCCGCCGGTGGCTACCGGGGCTTGCCCTCCTACATTTACTACTTCTCCTTCCATATATTTTTGTTTAATTGGTTATCATTATTTTGTCTCTTTATCTATTACGTGTCCTATGCCTCCGGTGGCGGCGCTCACGCTGCTGATTGTCGTGGCTGCGCCGTGTACCTGTGTCTTTAATCCACAGCTGCCGGCGCTCACTGGTGCGCCGCTACCGTTTACTACCTTTACAACTTCACCATCCATCATTACATTACATTGCTTCGTTGGCTAAGTCAAACATGTTCTGCTGGCGCTTGCCTCCGACTCCGTTGCCGTTCTTACCTCCAAGCATAGCCATACCATCGCCTTCGTTAGCCTTGCGCAGCTTCTCAGTTATCTTCTCATTGCGCCCGGTGATGCGCCCCTCCTCTGAGGCCACGGCGATGTCGCTATCATAGCTGAGCGCCTTGCTCGCCATATCAAGGGTCTCTTCGCTGAATTTACCCATGATGCCATCGCGTATCACACCAAGCAGAAAATCTACCAAACGGTCTATCTCGTCATCGCTGAGGCCGCGCGACTCCTGGTAGCGGCGCAGTGTCTCGTATGTGGCCTGCATGTTCTTGTCATACTCTTCCTCGAGCTGCTTGTCTCGGCTCACGCGCTCTACGTAGTCTTTCTGAGCCTCGGCTATCTTGTCCTGCATCTCGGGGTTGTCAAGCACGTCTTTTATCTCGATGCCGTAGTTGCGCACAAGGCCTACCACCGGGTCTTCGCCTCGATGTATGCCTACCAGGATATCTGCGCTGCGCGGGTCGGTGGCAAGCATATCGGCGAGAGCTTTCTCGCGCCCGCGATAGTCCTCAAGCTCTCGCTCGTAAGTGTCGTAATCTTCACCTATCTGACCATAGATGCTCTCGTCATCCTCGAAGCTCTTGTCGGGGTAACGCTCGCGCAGACGCGCTAATTGTCGCTCTCTATTGCCGACCGTCGTGCCATTTTCTGCCATTTCCATAGTATTGTATCGTATATGTGTGTTCGTTATCTTCCGCAAATATACTCACATATTTCCGCCTTGTAATTTTATCTTTTGTGACATGTGACTATGATGCGCAATTTTTATAGGTATAGCCGATATAATAGCCTCCTCAACCTCCTTTTTTGTGTATCTAAGTGTCAATCTTACAAACATTTATCGTATCTTTGTGATAATGTTTGTTTTACCTCATTTCTTGACCTTTTGCTATGAAACATTTTGGCTGTATTTCTAACTTCGCTGCTGAGCGCAATGCTGAGTTATTGCGCACTTTCAGGCTGCACCTTGCCGCCGCCAAACATGTGGTGATGCCTCAGATATTTCGCCGGGTGGCAAACTCCCCTTCTTCGCGCTTCTGGGTGAGCGAGAGCCGAGCCGCAATCGTTGTAGCGGCGATGGCTAATGGCAAAGAGCTGCCGCGCATGACGCTTACTAAGCGCGAGATGTACAACGAGATTTACCACCGCTATAAAGAGCTGGCTCGGTATATGCCCGGCGAGCCGCTGGCCGATGTTGTGGCCTTGGTGGTGCATCAGCCTGCGCCGAAATTCTACCTTACCCCTCGCACGGTTGGAGAGTTAATATATCGCACACGACACAAACGCTATGGCAAATGTAGATAACGACATAGATGCGATAGCGGACATCCTCGCCGAGAACGACAGCCGCAACGGAGTGATGCACGCCAAGTTTGACCCGCTCACCGGTGAGAACTCCGTGGGCGAGCGCCGCAGAGTGGAAATCTCCGATTTTGTGTTGCCTGTGCAATGGCTGCCTATCGATATGCTCGGCGTGCCGTTTGTTGCCAAGCTCGTAGCGACCGGCTCTATTGACGCGTTCCTGAAGAGAGTACTCCACACAGAGCCTAACGACATAGACAGGCATAAGGTGGCTGAGACATTTATCCGTCTGCGCTATCGTTATGACTTCCCCTTCTGGGCGGCTTCAACCGTGTGGATACACAACAAGGATGCCGGCAACGATGTGCTGTTTCGCCTGCGCTATCCGCAGCGGCTGCTCGTGGCTCGCTTTGAGAAGAAGCGTCTCGCTAATCAGCCAATACGCATAGTGCTGCTGAAGGCACGCCAATGGGGCGGCTCTACCACTACGCAGCTATACATGGCATGGCTACAGCTGTTTCATAAGGCAGGCCTTAATTCGCTTATCATCGCGCACCAAGGTGTGGCCTCTGACGAGATAAAGGATATGTTCGACACTATGATCAAGGCATACCCCACCGAGCTGCTGTATGATATGGGCGAGCCTTTCAACACCAACGAGCCAAAGATGGTGGGCGTAGGCCATTCCGGAAATATATCACGAATACCACGGCGCAACTGCAAGATAAAAATAGGCACGGCTGAGCGCCCGGATAGCTGCCGCGGCGGCGCATACTCGCTCGTGCATCTCTCTGAAGTCGGCGTGTGGAAGAAAACAGAGGGTAAGTCTCCCGAAGATATTGTGCGCTCGGCGTGCTCCGGCGTGCTGCTAAAGCCACTGACAATGATTGTTATGGAGTCAACAGCCAACGGCACCGGCAACTTCTTCCACTCTGAATATGTCGCTGCCGCCGATGCCGATACGCCATCGCAGTTTGAGGCGTTGTTTATCGCCTGGTATCAGATTGAGCAATACTCTATACCTTTCTCCTCCGATGATGCGCGGCGTGACTTTGCGCTGCAACTATATAAACATCGCAACAGCGATATGGCTGCAACTACACGCGAGGAGTCAGGCCGATATCTATGGTGGCTATGGCAAAAGGGCGCTACGCTTGAGGCTATAAACTGGTATATCTCCGAGCGCAGCGGTCGTAACGACCACGCCGTCATGGCATCTGAATTTCCGTCTGACGACGTCGAGGCGTTCGTTCACTCGGGCACGATGGTGTTTGACCGCTACCGTGTTGAGGAGTTTGCAAAGGCCTGCAAGCCGCCGTGTTATATCGGTGAGGTAGATGGCGATGCCTCCGAGGGAAAACGTGCTCTCGCCAACCTTCGCTTCAACACCGATACACAAGGGCATCTTGCTATATGGGAGATGCCTGACGATATGAGCAACGTGACGGTAGCTGACCGCTATCTGACGGTAGTGGATATCGGTGGCCGCTCAGGCAAGGCTGACTACTCGGTAGTGCTGGTGATAGACCGCGTCAATATGATTGATGGCGATAGACCTACGGTAGTAGCGCAGTGGTATGGGCATTGCGACATAGACTTGCTTGCATGGAAGGCTGCACAAATAGCCGCCTTTTATGACAACTCACTGTTAGTGATAGAGAGTAATACTCTGGAGACGCATGACCGCGAGCGCCAGATTGAGGGTGGCGACCAATCGCAATACATACTCAACCAAATATCCGAGATTTATCCTAACCTATACGCGCGGCGACAATCAGAGGATGAGATACGCCAGGGTGTGCCACGCAAGTATGGCTTTCACACCAACGTAGCCACCAAGCCTATGATAATTACCACCCTGGTTAAGGTGATACGCGAGCACCTATACACCGAGCGCGATAAGCGATGTCTTGATGAGTACCTATGCTACGAGCGCAAGGCAAACGGCGCCTATGGCGCTATCGTAGGCAAGCACGACGACTTGCTGATGACACGCGCTATAGGGCTGCATATATGTTTCCATGAGATGGCTATGCCGCGGATTATCGCGAAGCAGCAAAGACAGCCACGGAAACGCAGCCACAGTATTTCGGAAGCTGTGATTTAAAACTTTTTCACATAACCGCCGCGTTATATTTTTGTCGAATTTTAATTTAATGTTTAACTTTGCGCAATAGTTACTGAATGACAGTTCGTCATAGGCAAATATTATGGAATGCTCTAACAAAATAGTTAATCGCAACGGAGGCCTCTCAGTGACATTAGACGTGTATGTCTTTATGGACGGAGGCGCTTACATAGCATATAGTCCGGCTCTCGACCTTAGCGGCTATGGCGAGTCAGAGGAGGCGGCAAAAGAGTCTTTTGCGATAGTGATGGACGAATACATAGCCTATGGTATATCACGCAAGACACTCATCAAAGATTTGCGAGCACACGGCTGGAAGGTGAAATCGCTGAAGCAGCGCAAGATGTCAGCGCCTCCATTTGATATGCTGTTGCACAACAATGATGTATTCCGAGACATTCTCGAGAATAAAGAATACCGCAAGGTTGCAGAGCCGTTTCCTGTCATCGCGTAACTAATGAACACCCGGAAGTTGTCAAATATTCCACTGAAAGATTTTCAAGAGTTCCTTTCTAAGGCTGGATGTCGGTCGGAAGACATTAAGAGTGGTCACGAGAAATGGACTAAGCCGGGGTTGTTGCGTCCGATTATCGTCCAGACACACATTGACCCTGTGCCGGAGTTTATCGTAAAAACGCGCTTCGTAACCTCGGATTGTCAAAAGCCTATTTCTTTCGCATCCTTTTCTGCGAATAAGCCTAACGGAGCATTGCTTGCGCTTGCTGCACAGCTTGCATGTCTGCGCCTTGTTGGGCTTGCTGAGCAAGCTCCGGCGATACGCCATCGGGCATCTGCCCTTGGCTCATCTGCTCGCGCTGACTCTTGATGCTCTGCAGCAACTTGTCGGCAAACGGGAAGTCGCCTTGCTCTAACAGCTGCTCCACGCTGATAGCTTGCGCTTGCCACAGCTGCATGAGTATGTCGTTGCTCGCCGCTCTATAGGCCGGCGTCATCACGCTCTCTACGATGCTGAGGTCAAACTCCACATCGCGTATCTTGCTCGGGTCATACTCGACAAGGCCTTTGCTTTTGCCTGCAATATTGAACACACGCGGGCTATCGTAGAATTGCTGTATATTCTTGACATCTTTGTATGCCCCATCACGCACAAACGCCGAATAGGTTTCTAAGAGGTCCAATAGCGACATGGTGGAGTTTTGTGTCTGCTGGTAATATAGCGTGCCACTCATGCCACTATAGCCGGGCTTCCCTTGCAGCGCACCATTGACACCGGAAATATCCTCAAAGAGCTTCAGCTGCAAATTCAAAAGCTCGCTGATGCCTATGTTGGTGCTGTTGTTGGCGACCTGCTGGGGTAATGCCATGCCGGCCCTTGGCTGCTTAATCATAATCACACCATTGAAGCGCGCCCACTCGTCGGCTATGTCTTCAGGCGACATACCATCGGGTAGGCAGTCTTCCGGGAATAGCAAGACACCTTTGGCGCTCGCCCGCATTATCCAATCGTGCATCGTGATAAGGCGATTGGTGTAGCGCTGCTGGTCGATGACGTTGGATACAAAAGAATGAACCTCGCCGTCAATAAACGGATACGCCTTAAAGACATACGGGTGGCTTTTATGCTCATACGGCGTCTCGCCACAATCCAGCACATCGCCCATCGGCGACAAGAAGTAATAGCACCAATAGGAGTCCATAAACCACTCGCTTTGTATCAACGGCACATCGCGCTCATCCATGCCCACCTCGGCTGCCATCTGCAGTCGCTGGGCATTGACATCCATGACGAGTGATTGATAGTCTTCGATTTCTACCTTAAACACATCGCCGCTGTTGATATCATGACATCGGTAGCGCGGCTTGCTCTCCTTGCGCCACACCTCGATAACACGGCAGCGGCTTACGTCGCGCGGAACCAAAAAGTCATAATAGCCCTGCAGCGGATAGCCGAAGTCGTCATACGCCGATGACAGGTGGCTACTATCCTTGCAGGCCGCATATATCTCTGACAGCTTGGCATAGTCTTCACTGCTGCGTGCAAAGCAGGTGCACAGCTCCTCAAACGATACATCGTGTATCTCTCCTATGCAGCTGACATCCCAGCCGCGGAAGTCGCGCATGTTATTATCAATAAAGAAGTTGTTTGGCTGCACATAGTCTGTCCAGCAATCAAGCCTGTCAGCACGCCAACCATACCACTTGCGCTGCGCCACAAGACCGGAAATCAGAAATTCCTCCATACAACGGGCGTTGACTTCCGACATTCTGTTAAGCTGCATATTGCACTGCAGCACCGTAGTCATCGTCTCGCCGTATTGCTGCTCATCGCGGTCTCGCGCCGTACATATAGGCTCTTTGCTTTGGCTACGATACACACCGAGCACCGACTGCACCAGGCGGCGTATAAGATTATTCTTCAGCGGTATGTTGCCTTGCTGCGCTATATAGTCAGCCTCGCGCATCATCTTACCGTCAACACATATTGTGTCGTCCCACTGCTTGCCGTAGGTATAGTTCTTGTTGCGCTCTCTGTCGCGGCGAAAGGTGTCCATCGCAAGCCAATATTGCTGCGCCTCCCATAATACATCTATAGCCTTGCGGTAGCGCCCCTCGGCGGCAGCCTTGGCGCAAGCCTTTACTCCGCCGGGCATCACCTTGCTCGCCCGGCGGAGTACGCTCTTATTGTCATTGTATCCTTTCATAGTATGTCGTGTGTATTGGTCATTGCAAAGTTACACCATAAGTCCTCAAAGGTGATGTTATCTATTGTCGGATAGAGCCTTTTTCCGCCTCCGCGGCCAAGCTGTCGCGTATCGTCTTAATGTCGCCTTCGAGCTTGCGCATCTCCTCGGCATTGCTGCTTTGAACGTATTGTTTAATCACGTCATCCATGTTCCTTAGTAACATCTTGACGCGGAAGAAACGTTTCATATCGGTGCGGTTGATGAATTGCTTCCATTGTTTTTTAAAAGCATCCCTGTCTGTCTTGGCTGTCTTTAGTATCGCTTTGCGCTCTGTGTCAATGGCGTGGTATTCCTCGGTGAGCGCTTTATTTCGCTCGGTCATAACCAACGCTTTTGCCTTATCTTTGGCTGCCGATAGCACCACCTTGCGCGCTCTGTCGGCGCTGCTGTTTTTGTCGTCAGCGCCGCGCATCCAGTCGGTCATCGGCGTCTCTCTAATGGATTTATATGCGGCGTAGCGCTCCGCAAGCTCCATAGGCGTTAAGCGCGAGGCCTCATCGCCGTTCATATCAAGCTCTTCAAGATATAGCTTCTGTAGCTGCGACTGCGGGCAGTTGAGCAACCTCGCCACAAGCAATGCGGTTTCATTGCGCGTGTCGCGGTCGTCACTGGCATCCATAATGGCCGCTATCCAATCAGTGATGGTCTGCGGGTTGACGCCTGTCCATGTAGCGCCCATGATGTTAAGGATGTCGTTAACACCAACCGCCCAGTCGCGCCCCATATCTTTTACCACTGCGGCGATGTCTGAAGACAGCGGGTTGCTACGACCCACCTTGTTGAGGCCATCCCACGACCACTCGCCATCAATTGCATTGTTAGCGATGAGGCTTAAACCGTCTGCCGCTACATCGCCATAGGCGAGGCCCTCTATCGGGCCAAACATAGAGCTTCTCAACGTATCTGTGACTTCTTCGTCTTTCTCGTGTGTATCACTTAGCAAGAGTAGCGATGGTGCCACAGCTCCTATGCGCCACAGCCACGGCAATATCCAGCCATACATCAGCAAGTTGATGCCGTTGCGCTTGACTGCTGTTGCCCGCTCCTGTGCGGCCACCTTGCGAGCTTGCGCCCAATCGGCCTCGGTCCAATCGGCCTCATCTTTACCCATCGTGCGCAACCACTGCTTGGCCATGAAGTCAATGTCGGCTTGGCCGGTTGTGATGCGCCGGAGGTTGCGGGCGCTGTTGAGCGTCTCGCGCGTATAGGCCGTGGAGGCATTACGGAAGAGCATCATCACCATTGTAAGCCAGCTGTGGTCAACCTGCACCGGCGCCATAAATCCACCCTCACTCGACTGCTGCGACTTGTTGTAGCACAGCTCGGCATCTTGCACTGCTCTGCGATGCGCCGCATCTTTATCCATACCCCATTGCAAGTATTTGTTGAGCGAAGTCAGATACTTGGCGTGAGCGCCGATAGCGATAGTCCACGCATCAACGGCGATATTAGGCATCATGCCGTATGTCGCGGCTTTCATTATCTTGGTGTCGTATTCGCTGGCCTTGAGGCGATAGTCGCCAATGGTGCGGCTCAAGACGCGTTTGCGGAAGTTGGGCATATTCTTCCACGCCCACTGCATCGCCTCAATACCAGCCGTGGATAGAGAGCGTGAGAGGTAGCGCACATCCACATCGCCAAAGAATGCCGGCAATGACAGTGTCTGCTTAAGCGCCGTAAACGGGCGCCCGCTTATCTTGCCCATTGTGACGCCCTTGGCAATCTGCACTGCTGTCTTGTCGGCGGCGGCACGCATAGGTTCGTAAGAGTCGGTGGCGATGGCACACACCTTAGTGAAGTTGCTCCATAGCTTCTCACCCGCTCCGTACATGCTCGACATGCCGAGCACCTGCTGATGAAATCTGTTGTACGACTGCAACGTGCTGAGGTCGCGGTTCATCTCGGCGAAGCTGAGCCAATGCACCATCTCGTCAACATGCTTGGCAAGCACGTCAAGGAAGTTGATATTGCGCATATCCCATACTGCCACACTTACCACGCGCTTTTTGATGGCGCCTGTCGTCAGAGTAATGCGGGTGTTGCTGCGTGCCTCCATGCCGTTCTCGACCTGACGCTTGATGGCGTTGGCGTCACGTACAAACGGGAAGTAATTCTCAATGGCATCCATGTGCGCGCCAAACATACGTTGGTGTACCTCATCGGCAGCTTTGCCAAGCTCCGGCAACAGCTCCTCTTGCACCCAGTCTATGAAGTCGCGCATCTGCGGCGTGATGGCTTGTGTTATCTGCTCCATAAGCTCATCAGTGATGCCCATGCGGCGGTTGGTGGCGCGCCCCATCGGCATCTTGTCAACAGCATAGAGATACATCAGCGCTTGTTGTGGAAGCTCATATTCGCGCTCAGCCACGCCATCATAGTACTTGACGGTCATTGATGGCCCTTTGTCGGCTATTGCGTACAACTGTGTGAATTTATCCTTGCCAAAGATTTGTTTTGTAGCCTCATCCATGGCGCTGTAATAGTGCTCCTTGGCGAGCTGCTCGTTGTCAAGCGAGTCCATGATGCCGCGCATATAGTAGTTCCATAGATAGCCTTCTCCGTTGGCGTTCTTGCGGCCAAACATCTTGAGCATCTGGTCAAGTGACGCTAATGGGCTAAGAGCATAGCGCACCATCGGATTGTTGGCGAGCTTCTGCAGACGTGTGTCTGTCTTATGGCCTCGGCCTTCACGCCCTTGCATATCGGAGTTGGCAAGATGCTGTATGCTGCGCACATGCTCTTTCTGCGCCTCGCGCCACGCTTTGGCGCGCTCAACGCTCTCGCCAAGCACGCCGCCAAGCTGCGCCATAACATCGTCATAGCCCTCGATGCGCTGCATCTGCTCCTGTTGAATAGCCTCTTCGATTGACGCTTTAATGCCGTCGAATTTCGCCTTGTCGATAAGGCCGGCCTTATACTCCTGTTCGGCCTTGCGCAGCTCTTGCCGCAATAACTTCTCGGCATTTTTGTGGTAGGTGATGCCATCAATAAACGTTTTAGCTGATACCAGGGCTGCATACTCGGTGGCGGCGGCTGAGGCTATCTGCTCGTTGTCGCTACCCATCCTATCCATTGCATCGCCGATATACCACTCTATGCTGTCTTGAGAGTATTGGCCTTGCTCGTCAGGGCTGTTACTCTTTAGCCCCTTGGCGCGGTTAAATACGCTCAGCGTCATCTGACCATCGGCGTCAAGCTCGCCCTGCACCTGAATGCCGCGGGCGTCAACGCGGCTGCCTCGCATCGATGTCAGACGTGCAAAGTCAGCCTCCTGGTTGCGCAGGTGGTTGCGCAGCATGATGTCAAACACGCGCTTTACCTGCCCCGAGATATCCTGGCGCCCTATGGCGTCGGCGGTGGCTTTGAGCAAGCCTTTGACTTCGATGGCGGCCATGTCGCTGAGCAGGCCGTTGTCTATGAGTATTTGCGCCAGGTCTTTGACGCTCTTGGCCGTGGCGATGTCATACTCGCGCTGGCGTGCCATCGCCTGACGCAGGTGGTTGAGGTTGCCGCCAATGGCGCGCATCGCCTCGCGCTTGGCCTGCAGGTTGCCCTCGTTGGCTTGCATCGCCGCCACGCGCATCTCGGTGATGGTCTCCTCGAGGCTCTTCTCGCCATCGCGATACAATAGAGCATCGCTGTCATCAACATTTTCGCCTGAAACTTTGTTCTTCTCAAACAAAGTTGGTATCTTTGCATCCGAAGAAAGGAATTCGCCAGAGTACGTTACGGACGTAGGGAGTAGGGTTTGTTTTATTTCCACAACTCGCTGGTTGATACCTTTCTTTTTTGATTTAAAGAAACTCTTTGCAGTGAGGTTGCCTTTTTTTGTACTGCACACTTCCGTTAGATTGTACAATCCGTTTCCCGCATCTTTCCAAAAGAAGAACAATTTACGTCCGTCATTTTTGTCAATACCAAAGAGTATGCCGTCTGGATTGTTCAACACATCAACCATATTGCGAATATCTTCGTCAGTCAAAGGAATATTGTTTCCTTTGTCTTTTTCATTCTGACCATAATGGTCAATGCGTATATGGTTCAAGTCTGATGGATTGAGTACAAAGTCAACATAATCTTTGAACTGCAAGCCGGATAACTTTTCCAGATAGTCTTTTCCCTTCTTGCTCAACCGACAAATACTTTGAGGTTTGCCATTAAACTCTCCGGTATGTGCTTTTTCAAACAAGTCAGCGACTTTATGCTTTATGTCTGATAACATCGCACCATTTGCGTTAAGTTTACCATCATTGGAAATAGTATCGCCAAAGCCGGTGAGGCGGCGCATGATGGCGGTGTCGGCCATATCCATAGCGT
>JBJEDF010000011.1:0-2864 GCA_051871765.1 Muribaculaceae bacterium | reverse complement strand
TCACGAGCCTTTCCCCGGTTGAAAATTCAAGCCATTAACTGAATATCCCTAATTATCCGCAGGTACGTATATTTCAAATCGGTCGTCAAGCGCTGTAGCTTTCTTGAACGTCTCAATTGCTCGCAACAATTTCTCCATATTCTTAGCGTTGGCGAAGGTCGGGTCATTCATCAACTGCACATATGCCGCGATTGACGCTTGGATTTCCGGAAGCAACTTGCCGGCGAGCGGCGAGTCCATATCGCGGAATGCTGTCGCGAGTATTGCTCGCTGCGCCTTGGCAGGGAGCTTGTCGAACATTTCTTCCAACTGCTGCGAGCCTCCTTTGAACACGGCTTGATACAGCACTTTCTGCAAGTCGTTCTTGGCTTCTGCCGTCAGATTGCCCTTGCTGTCAAAGGCCGACTGAAACTGCGTACTTGTGATTGCACCTGTTTGGTTCATCCACTTCAACACCTCAGTACCGTTGCGGTCAACAAGTTGGCCGAATGTGGCTTCCTCATCACCACTGCTGAGCAAGCGGTTGGCGAACGAGCGCATATCATCACCAAGTTTCTGCGCCACGTTCTTCGGTTTGATGCGTTCCACACCGCCACTCTCGGTGTCCTGGGCGGTCATTTGTCCCAATCGGATAGCCTCAGCATCATCCACATCAAGCATATTGACGAGGACAGGATGCTGCATAGCATTGACTGCCTCCGGGTCGATACCGAATTGCTCCGCATTGTCGAGGAGGTATTGCTTATAGGTCTGCTGTTGTTCGGGCAGCTCATTCTCCCACAGGTAACGGAGAGCATCAGAGCGGTTGTTTCCCTGTATCACCTCGCCGCGAGTATTGACGGTTGGTGCGCCGGTGTAGGCCGTGGCGCTGCCGGTGATTTCTTGCGGACGGATGCGCTCTGCCATCTCTTTGGCGGCAAACGCAGATACGGCCTCGGCGCGGTTCTTTGGTTGCGCTTCCTCAATAAAGAACATAGGGTTGCGCTGTCCCTGTATGTGCGAGGGCTGTAACTGCGAGGCTTCAATTACGACTACACGACCTTTGGGCATATCTTTCTGCGAGAATTTAACCTCCACATCTTTACCGACCACACCTTGCACGGGCTCTTGTCGGGTGAACATCTGACCGCTGAAACGACGCGCACCGCGCTTGCGGGCATTTTCGGGGGTGTCAAGATGCCACTCCGGTATGCCCTCCAATGCCTCGCGCTCCTGACGTGCGGCCTCCTCGCGCGCTTCACGCTCTGCTTTCTCTGCCGCCGCCCTCTCAGCCGCCGCTTGGCGCGCCGCGGCCTCCTGCTGCGCCAATATTGCCTCTTTGCGGGCATTCTCCACGGCGGCTGCTTTGCGCCAAAAATCATACGCCGCTTTGGCTGCCTCTATCTTTGCTTTATTCTGCCGAATAGACTCCTTCAGAGCCGCCACGCCAGCACCATTAGCTTTCAGCTTCTGTGCCTGCGCATACTCCTTGCTCTTCTTCTCGGCCATCTGCTCTGCTATTTGCCCGGCCATATCTTTGTCGCCATCGCAATACTCCACAAGCGCATCCCAGCCATGCTCCGGGTTCTCTGCCTGCTCAAACATCGGCTCGCCATCCTCGCCGACAGGTATGCGCTGCAGCGCAGTAAGCTCGCCCCCTGCGGCATCCTCATTCCCGACTACCCGCGGCACAGGCGATTGCTCTTGCGTCTGCTTTTCAGTCCCCGTGGGCTCTATGGGTAAATCCTGCGGGGAAGACATCGCACCATTATCAGAAGCAGCATCTATCGCAGCGGTCGCTGGCGCTGACTGCTCATTGGCGGTGGCTTGCTGCTTCAGCGCCATCTCAATGGCGGTCCGCTTATCTACAGCCTCGCCCAGCGCGGAAATAAACTTAGGCGCAGTAGAGAAGTATTCTCCCGTCTTGGCATCTGCCACAATAAGGAAGCCTGACGACTCGCCTACATTGACCGAGCCATCGTCGTTGACCGCAACATCACCTTGTACCACATACACCTCGCGACCATCACGCATCGTGGCCGGCATCAAAACGCCACTGCGGCGGTGCGCCTTGCTATCCACCTCGCTGCGCACCGCGGCCTCAGCATCATCAGCCACAGCTCGCCGCGCGCGCTCCCTCGCGTTATAAAACGCCAGCACCGCAGCCTCCTGCTCGCCATCGAGCACGCCACTACCCAACAAACTCATCGGGTCGTCGTTTAATGCAGCGCCGTATTGTTCTGCATTCTCGCCAAACGTGTCTATCGCATCGGCGTATGCCTTATTCATCGCGTCTATCGCCTCTTGCTGCGAGGTGCCACGCGGCGCCGCAGAGTTGCCTCCTTCTTCATGTGGAGGCACACCTCCGCCACCTTGCGGCTGCGTAGTGTCGTCTTGCATGATGGCATCATCGCCGCCCTCTATACGCTTTGCCGCTTCAATAGGTGAGGCTTGCCTCTCCGTCTGCTCCTTAACTCCATACAGCTCCCTCAGATAGCGCTGCAATAAGGCCTGCTCGTCTGCGCTGCGGTCGTCGTATCTCTTGGCGACAACCTCGTCAATGTCAATGCCGGTCTCTTCGGCGATGCGACGGCGCAAGCCCTGCGGTCTGGCTTCATCAATATTGTAATGTCTTGACCGAACTTTCGCCTCAACAGCATCTATCATAGAGCGGCCCTGCTCGCCTACATCTTCGCCTTGTTTATAGCGGCTGTAAAGATTGCTAAAGCCATCAAAATGCACATCGGGGTACAACTCCTTACATGCAGCACGCAATATCTCATCATCACAGCGCTTGTTTAACGCCCTCTCTCCAAACTCTATACTATTAACCCAACTTTCACCCCGAAAAATTTTTTTTAGAAATTTTTCGATGGAATTTTGCC
>JBJEDF010000010.1:0-2874 GCA_051871765.1 Muribaculaceae bacterium | reverse complement strand
AAAATATCTATGACTCTGGCAAATAATCAATTAGCTATTAACTGAATATCCCTAAATAACAACTCAAACAGCAAATGAAAACGAAACTACATACTGAATGGACTGTGGCCGACATTTGCGACGGCTTTGTCTATAACGAGCTTGAAGCAAAGGGGCTTTTTGGAATGGGGGGCCTCCTCACCATTCAGCCGGAGTATCAACGCAATTACATCTATGCCGATGGCAAGCGCGATGTCGCCGTGATTGAGTCGGTGCTCAAAGGGTATCCCTTGGGGCTTATCTATTTTAATCGCACCGCCGATGGTCGTCTCGAAGTGCTCGATGGCCAACAGCGCATCACATCACTGGGGCGTTTCTGCAACGGCAAGCTCGCCATCAAAGACGCCAATGGGCTGCCGCAAAGCATAGGCTCGATTGCCAAAGAGATGCGCGAGCACTTTCTCGCTACGCCTCTGCTGATTTACGAATGTGAAGGCACCGAGAGCGAAATCAAAGAATGGTTTCGAACAATCAACATCGCCGGCGTGCCGCTCAACGCTCAAGAGCTGCTCAACGCCGTATATTCCGGCCCTTTTGTCACCGCGGCTAAGGCCGTGTTCAGCAACACTCAAAACGCCAAGATGCAGATGTGGCAGGCTTACGTGGCCGGTGTGCCTAATCGTCAAGATATCCTCGCTAATGCCCTTGATTGGGTGAGTAGAGGGTGCGCCGAAAATTACATGAAAGACCACCGCTTCAGCAGCGACATCTCAGAGCTGGTAAGCTACTTCAACAGTGTAATTGACTGGGTGCGTGCGGTTTTCCCATTGGTCGAGAATGAGATGCGCGGATTGCCTTGGGGTGAGTTATATGAGAAATATCACAATACACCCTACAACCCAACCCTCATGAAGGAGCGAGTGCTCGAGCTTTATGCCGACCCATTTGTAAAAAACCGCAAGGGGGTGTATGAGTTCCTGCTCGGGGGCGAACAAGACACCAAGCTGCTTGACATACGCATCTTTGACGAAGCTACAAAACGCACCGTGTATGCCCGCCAGACTGACGCTGCAAAGAAAAACGGGGTGTCAAACTGCCCATTCTGCGCTATCGGACACGATGCCAACGCTCACAAAATATGGAAGCAGAGCGAAATGGATGCCGACCACGTCACGGCTTGGAGCCATGGCGGTGCTACGTCTATTGAAAACTGCCAGATGCTCTGCCGTCATCACAACCGTGCCAAAGGAAATCGCTAATTCTGTCTAAAACTATTATATTCAGTGAATGACCATAATTTTATAATTCACTGAATATGACAAAACATCTTACCTTTAGCCAGGTTGCCGACCTTTGGAAAGACAGTAAGCGCAGTATAGTCAAGCACTCTACTTACTGCGCCTATATGCTTATACTGAAGTCGCACATATTGCCTCACTTCGCTGATGCAACAATCATCACCGAAGATCAAGTCCAGCAGTTCGCGCTCGGCAAACTAAACTCCGGGCTGAGCCGAAAATCAGTCCACGACATACTCGCTGTGCTCAAAGCAATAGCCAAGTATGGCGCCAAACATAAGCTGTTCGACCTGCCGGCGTGGGATATCGAGTATCCCACTGACACCACGGCGCGACGCCTGCCTATCCTTTCGCTGCATAACCATCGCAAACTCCTCGCCGTGCTTTCGGCTAATCCCTCCACTCAAAACATCGGCATAATGATAGCCTTGTGCTGCGGTCTGCGCATCGGTGAAGTCTGCGCCTTTCAGTGGCGCAACGTGGATTTGCAGCGGCGCATTATCACTGTCAACGCCACACTGAGCCGAATATACAACTGTGACACGATGCACACCGAGCATTACACTTCATCGCCTAAGACCAAAAGCAGCAACCGCGAAATACCCATTTCGCCGATACTCCTTTCTGCCTTAATTGCCGTGCGACGATTGCAAGACGGCGGTTGCTTTGTCGTTGGTGACGGCTCAAAGCCTAAAGAGCCGCGTACATATCGCGAGACATTCAGCCGACTACTGCGCAAACTCGATATCCCGCAGATAGTCTTCCATGGGCTTCGCCATACTTTTGCTACTCGATGCATAGAGAGCCAATGTGACTACAAGACCGTTAGTGCCATCCTCGGTCACTCCAATGTCGCCACAACTCTCAATCTTTACGTCCACCCTAATATCGACCAAAAGAAACGCTGTATTGACCGCATGAATAAATATCTCAAAGCGCCCGTCACCTAAGACATTCCATGCCATTGCATCATCGCCGCGTCGTTATGAAATTTACCTATATTTATTCTGAATATTATTTGTCGTTTTTGTGTCAATTGCTTAATTTTGTGCAAACTGTGAACTTGTAATTCTTTATAACACTTTCGAGATATGTACAATCGCAAATTCACTCCCGACATCGTAAATACACTCGCCCACAATGAGATATTCGTCTTTGGTAGCAACCTCGCCGGTGCTCACGGCGGCGGCGCTGCCCGGGCTGCCTACAATCGCTTTGGCGCCGTGTGGGGCCGGGGCGTCGGCTTGCAAGGGCAGAGCTATGCAATACCCACCATGCAGGGTGGGGTAGATACAATCAAGCCCTACGTCGATGACTTTATACGCTTTGCCGCCGAAAACCCGCAGCTCTCTTTCTTAGTGACGAGAATAGGCTGCGGCATCGCAGGCTTTCGCGACGCCGACATAGCGCCACTGTTTGCAAAAGCTATTGATATCCACAACATTATCCTCCCGCGTTCCTTCGTCAATTGCATCGCCGACCCCTCCGCTTAGCAAATGTTTTTACCATTTATATCGCGTTCTTTCGTGGATTATGCGTAAATTTGTAATCCCAATTACATTTACTGCTTTTTATGCCATCATCTATCTCTAATCCT
>JBJEDF010000009.1:0-15506 GCA_051871765.1 Muribaculaceae bacterium | reverse complement strand
TTGGCGGCAAAGTTACCAAAAGATATTGACTCCGCCAAAAATTTTTCATATTTTAATGTATTAGTGGTCAGCGCATAATCTCTATGGCATCTATCCTCCATGTCAA
Source organism: Muribaculaceae bacterium (assembly GCA_051871765.1). GTDB lineage: Bacteria > Bacteroidota > Bacteroidia > Bacteroidales > Muribaculaceae > CAG-873. Next base: position 15,400 of record JBJEDF010000009.1, on the reverse strand, counting down.
CGCCGAGCTGCAAAAATGCTGTTGCATATTACGGAATTGTGTAGTAACTTTGCATAATATTACTACCCGTGATGAACGAGAAATTAGACATTACCCAGCAGATGCGTCAGCAGCAGGTGCTTAGCCCGCAGTTGGTGCAGTTTGGTCGTTACTTGGAGATGTCGGCTCAGGAAATCGAAGATGAAGTGGCCCGGCAGCTCGACGACAACCCCGCCCTTGAGCGCCGCGACGAGGCCGACTATGCCGGTAATGCTAATGAGACAGCGTCGGCTGACGATGACTTCGGCGAGAGCGCCGAGCAGCTCCAGCGCGCCGACTATCGCGACGATGAGGATATGCCCGAATATCAGTTCCGTGCCGGTAACGCCTCGGCTGACGATGGCGAAGCCTTCAACCCGGTGACAATAGCGGCCGATGACGATGAGTCGATGTATGAGACGCTCGCTCGCCAGCTCGACGATTATGAGCTCTCCGACGATGACCGCGATTTGGCCCTATATATCATTGGTAATCTTGACGATAACGGTTATCTGACGCGTTCGCTCGCGGCTATCGCCGATGACTACTGCATTGCCTCCGGGCGTGACACCTCCAAGGAGCAGCTACGGCGCGCCGCCGACACGGTGCGCTCGCTCGAGCCGGCCGGATTGGGAGCCGTGGATTTGCGCGACTGTCTGCTGCTGCAGTTGGCGCGCCGCAGCAACACCCTGTCATCGCGCATCGCTCGTGAGATTATCTCAGACTACTTTGACCTCTTCGCTAAAAAGCACTATTCCCGGCTGCGTGCCGCCCTACGCATCGATGATGACGAGCTGCAGAAGGCCCTCAATGTGATACGCAGCCTAAACCCCAAGCCCGGCAACCTCCTGGAGCGAGCCTCGTCGGCTGACCGCATGCGCCACATAGTGCCGGATTTCAGCGTCGAGGTCGATGCCGACGGCCTCATCACCGTGGCCCTCCTCAGCCGCACTCCCGAGCTCGCCATCGAGGCCTCTTTTGCCGACTCTGAGCCGCCGCAGCTCGGTGCCTCACACCGTCAGCGCGAGGCTTACACCTTTGTGCGTCGCAAGCGCGACGATGCCTCGGCCTTTATCAAGATGATGACACAGCGCGCCGACACGCTATTGGCCGTAATGACGGCAATAGCGCGCCTCCAAAGCGCTTTCTTCCGGACTAACGACCGATCGGCCATTCGGCCCATGGTGCTCCGCGACATCGGAGCCATCACCGGATATGACCTCTCAACAATCTCGCGCGCCACTGCCGGTAAATATGTGCAGACAAGCGCCGGTGTCTTCCCTCTGAAGATGTTTTTCAACGAGGCGCCTACGGCCGACGCCGACACCTCCTCTCACGAGATAATGGAGGCCCTCCGTGACGCCATCAATAATGAGGACAAGCACCACCCCCTCAGCGACAGAGTGCTCACTCAGATGCTCGCCGACAAGGGATACGACATTGCTCGGCGTACCGTGGCAAAATATCGCGAAAAAATGAATTTCCCCGTTGCTCGTTTACGTAAAGAATGATGAACCGTACAATAGTAAAAATCGCGCAAATCGTCAGCGACGTATTCTCGCCGCTGCTCTTGCCCACTTACTGCATGGCTATGGCCATGTGGATAACACCGCTGCAGGCCCTGCCCGAGCGCAATCGCATGATAGCTACGATGGGCATCCTCGTCATCACGGGCCTGATACCTTACATCTTCATCAAGCTGCTGATGCGCATCGGGCGCGTCAGTGACAACAGCATCGCCGACCGCAGCGAGCGTCTCTTGCCTATGATAGTGGGCATCTTGTGCTATGTGGCTTCGGCTCTGTATGTGCGTTACATCGGAGGCCCGGTATGGCTCGCCCTGTTTTTTGTCGGAGCGGCCGCTGCTGCCGTAGTGTCGCTGATTATCACGAGCTTTTGGAAAATCAGCGCTCACGCCGCGGCCATAGGTGGCATGGTGGGTATGCTCGCATGGTTTGGCCTCGTAGGCCTCGCCAACGTCAACACCATGATATGGCTCTCGGCGGTGATACTGCTCGCCGGGGCGGTCCTCACCTCGCGCCTGATACTGGGGCGCCACACCCTGGCCCAGGTGGCTTGCGGCTTTGTCCTCGGATGCGCCGCACAGCTCATCACCCTCAGCTTTGCCGGCGTGGATTGACGCCGGCAGCTGCAAACCACTGCTATGACGCAATAATCAACAATCCGTAATCTCATATATATATATATATATATATTATCACTCACACGAAATGAAACCACTGGTTACTATCATCATGGGCAGCACCTCTGACCTGCCGGTCCTCTGCAAGGCCGCCGACTTCCTCGAGGCTATGCAAGTGCCCTTCGAGCTTAAGGCGCTCAGCGCTCATCGCACCCCGGCGCAGGTCGAGGACTTCGCTCGCAATGCCGCCGATGCCGGCATCAAGGTGATCATCGCCGCCGCCGGAATGGCCGCTGCTTTGCCGGGCGTCATAGCTGCTATGACTCCGCTGCCCGTCATCGGCGTGCCCATTGACTCCACGCTACAGGGCCAAGACGCTTTGCTCTCGATAGTGCAGATGCCTCCGGGCATTCCCGTGGCTACCGTCGGCATCAATGCCGCGCTCAATGCCGCCGTACTCGCCGTGAGAATACTCGCACTCTCTGACAGCGACATCGCCGGCCGGTATGCCGAATACTGCGCTTCGCTCACCGATAAGATTGTCAAGGCCAACGAGCAGCTCGCGCAAATCTCCGACTACAAATATAAGGTGTAAAAAATACACACACCATCTCACACACATACGCTCCTATGCTACGACGTAAGACATGGCCCGTGAGGGTAGGGTCGGTGCTGATCGGCAGCGATTACCCCATACGCCTGCAATCGATGACCAACACATCTACCTTGGACACCGACGCCTCGGTGCAGCAGATCATACAGCTGCAGCGAGCCGGCGCTGAGATAGTGCGCCTCACGGCCCAGGGAGTGGCCCATGCCCGCAACCTCGGCGTGATACGGCGCATCCTCCGCCGACAAGGCTTCAACACCCCTCTGGTGGCCGACATTCACTTCAATCCCGCTGCGGCATTTGCCGCCGCCGAGGAGGTAGAGAAGGTGCGCATCAACCCCGGCAACTTTGTGGACCCCGGACGCACTTTCAAGAAAATCGAATACACCGACCACGAGTATGCCGCCGAGCTGAGCCGCCTCCGCGACAAGTTTGTGCAATTTCTCAACATCTGCCGCAGCAAATCCGTGGCGATACGCATCGGTGTGAACCACGGCTCGCTCAGCGACCGCATCATGAGCCGATATGGCGACACCCCCAAGGGCATGGTGGAGTCGGCCATGGAGTTTCTGCGCGTATGCGTCGCCGAGGAGTTTCGCGACGTGGTCATCTCCATCAAAGCCTCAAATGTGGTGGTGATGACACAGACGGTGAGGCTCCTGGTGCAGACCATGGACAGCGAGGACATGCACTTCCCGCTGCACCTGGGCGTCACCGAGGCCGGCGACGGCGAGGACGCCCGCGTCAAGTCAGCCGTCGGCATTGGCTCGCTCCTCGCCGATGGCATTGGCGACACCATACGCGTGTCGCTCTCTGAAGACCCCGTCAACGAAATCCCCGTGGCGCGCGCTCTCGTCGATTATGTGGCCCGGCGACAAGCCGAGGTGCTCCGCCGTGAGGAGTTGTCGCCTGCCGCCGATGCGGCTCTCGTAGCTGTCAATCCGCTCCACGATGGCTCCACAGAGCCGCTATCCACACTCCATGTATCATATCCGGCCACGATGACGGCCGACAGCGTCGTCATCGCCGCTTCGGTAGATTTGGGCGGCCCCCTGCTACGCGGCGACGGGCAGGCCATACTCATCACCGCGCCATCTATGACGCCGCAGCAGCGTCGCGACCTCGCGATATCTATACTCCAAGCCACGCGCCGCCGCATCTCCAAGACTGAATACATCGCTTGCCCCGGCTGCGGACGCACACTCTTTGACCTCCCCGATGTGCTCAAAAAGGTCAAGCAAGCCACAGCTCACCTCACCGGCCTCAAAATAGGTGTCATGGGGTGCATCGTCAATGGCCCCGGAGAGATGGCCGATGCTGACTACGGGTATGTGGGAGGCGCCGTCGGCAAAGTCAGCCTTTACAAAGGCAAACAGTGCTTAGTGCAAAACATACCGGCCGAACAGGCTATACCTCGCCTCATCGAAATCATCAAAGACAACGGCGATTGGGTTGATCCGCAGTCATGACACAGCCTAAGCCTAACTCCCTATACTACCACACCTCAGCCTATGGCCTGCGCATGGTGCATTGCCACATCCCGGCGGCGCCGGTAGCCTTCTGCGGCGTGATAGTGCGTGCCGGCAGCCGCGACGAGAGGCCTCACCAATATGGCCTGGCCCACTTTGTGGAGCACACCATCTTCAAGGGCACCGCCTCGCGTCCCGCTTCCAATATCATCAACCGCATGGAGGCCGTCGGCGGCGAGCTCAACGCCTACACCACCAAGGAGGAAACGGTGGTGTATAGCGTTTTCCCGGCCGGCAATCTCGCCCGTGCCGCCGGCCTCATTGCCGACCTGGTATGCAACTCGCAATTCCCCGAGCGAGAGCTATGCAAGGAGCGCGAGGTGGTGGCCGATGAGATCGACTCCTACCTCGACAGCCCCGCCGATGCCGTATATGACGACTTCGAGGACCTCATCTTTGCCGATACTACCCTCGGCCACAACATTTTAGGCACGGAGAGCCACCTCTCATCATTCACCTCGGAGGCCTGCCGCGAGTACCTGCGCCAATACTACGCCGCCGACAATATGGTGGCATTCTATAGCGGCGCCGACACGCCCGCCCGCGTCTTTGCCCTGATTGAGCGCGAGATGGCATCGCTGCCACGCCACGCCGCACCGCGCCCCTACGCCGCGCCAATATCGCTGCCCCCTCAGGGCGCCATGACCCCGGGCGAGCGAGTCCACAAGGACATCATCACTCACCAGGCTCACACCGTGGTAGGGGCCGTCATGCCCGGCCTTAACACCCCCGACCGCTATGCCATATCGCTCCTGGCAAATATCCTCGGCGGCCCGGGCATGAACTCGCTGCTCAACGTGGCCATGCGCGAGCGCCGAGGGCTCGTATATACCGTGGAGGCCTCGGCTTCGCTCCTGAGCGACTGCGGGCTATTCTCAATATACTACGGCTGCGACCCCGACGACAACCGCCGCTGCCTCAACCTCGTGGCCTCGACCATTGAGCGCCTCGCCGACACACCGCTGTCGCCTCGACGCCTCGCCGCCGCTAAAAAGCAATTTCTCGGCCAGCTCGTCATCTCCAACGAAAACCGCGAGAACACCATGCTCTCGGCGGCGCGTGCCACACTCCTCTGTGGCCGTGCCACACCGATGGCCGATGCCATCGATGCCATCAACGATATCACCGCTGCCGACATCGCCCGCATCGCGGCGCTCCTGGCTGATGCGCCGGCCCTAACGCTCGGCCCTAAAAATTAAAAAAATTATGTTAAAACGTGGCCGTTTTTTCGGTAATATGCGCTACCTTTGCGTCAAATAATATGTGACATTCGTATTAGTTTTTTTCATAAGATTAGATTTTAAGGTTTTGGAGAAGCCGGTAATCGTGAGATTTTCGGCTTCATTTTTTTTGCGCTTACAGCGCCTCCACGGCTGTTTTTTTCAAAAAAAGTTGCGCCGTTGCCCAAAAGTCGCTATCTTTGCAACGCATTAGCCTTACCGCGCCCGAATGGTGGAATGGTAGACACGAGGGACTTAAAATCCCTTGGCCATAGCGGCTGTGTGGGTTCGAGTCCCACTTCGGGTACACAATCTTCCTCCTCCTCACCTTATCCTCGCTCCTAAGTCTGATTACACTATCCCCCCCACTTATCTTATGCACATTGATTATGAGCCGCAAGGCGTGTGCTCGCGCCTGATGAGCGTTGATGTTGATGCCGATGGCATTGTCGCTGATGTAAAAGTCGTAGGCGGTTGCCACGGCAACCTCCAGGGCATTTGCGCCCTCGTAAAGGGTAGGCCTGCCGCCGAGGTCATTGACACCCTCCGCGGAATACGATGCCGCGACAAGCTCACCTCATGCCCCGACCAGCTCGCTTGCGCCCTCTCAAAGGCCTTAGGCAAATAGCTCGCCGGGCTGCGCTTAGCCATCATGCGCTATTAACGAAATTTTTCGCTAATTAAGCGCTCCCTTTGCCAAATATTTGCTATCTTTGCACTGCCTTTCAGTAGGGCCGCTATTTCAATAAGCTCGTATTACTGACATTAATATCTAAACATACTATCAATATGGTAAGCTACAAAGAATTAGGTCTCGTCAACACTCGCGAGATGTTTGCTAAAGCCATCAAGGGCGGTTACGCCATCCCGGCTTTCAACTTCAACAATATGGAGCAGCTCCAAGCCATCATCAAGGCTGCTGCCGAGGAGAAGTCTCCCGTCATCCTCCAGGTGTCTAAGGGCGCGCGCAACTATGCCAACCCCACACTCCTCCGCTACATGGCTCAAGGCGCCGTTGAGTACGCCAAAGAGCTCGGTTGGGCACATCCCCAAATCGTGCTCCACCTCGACCACGGCGACAGCTTCGAGCTCTGCAAGAGCTGCATCGACCTGGGCTTCTCTTCTGTCATGATCGACGGCTCGCACCTCCCCTATGAGGAAAACGTGGCCCTCACAAAGCAAGTATGCGACTACGCTCACCAGTATGATGTAACTGTCGAAGGCGAGCTCGGCGTACTCGCCGGCGTCGAAGATGAGGTATCTTCTGACCACCACACCTACACCGACCCCGAGGAGGTTGTTGACTTCGCTACCCGCACCGGTTGCGACTCCCTCGCCATCTCTATAGGCACATCTCACGGCGCTTACAAGTTCACTCCCGAGCAGTGCACTCGCAATGCTGAAGGCAAGCTCGTGCCCCCGCCTTTGGCTTTCGATGTCCTCGACGCCGTTATGGAGAAGCTCCCCGGCTTCCCCATCGTGCTCCACGGCTCTTCTTCTGTGCCCCAAGATGAGGTTGACACTATCAACCACTTCGGCGGTAAGCTCCCCGATGCTATCGGTATCCCCGAAGAGCAGCTCCGCAAGGCCGCTAAGAGCGCAGTCTGCAAAATCAACATCGACTCTGACAGCCGCCTCGCTATGACTGCTGCCATCCGTCGCGTCTTCGCTGAGAAGCCCGCTGAATTTGACCCCCGCAAATACCTCGGCCCCGCTCGCGACAACATGGAGAAGCTCTACAAGCACAAAATCGAAAACGTGCTCGGTAGCGCCGGCAAGGCTGAATAATCGCCGGCCTCTCCAGGCTCGCGCCGTTTAATATCAATATCATCTCAGGCTCCATCTCGCGCTCGCGCTGTGGATGCCTGAGATGCTTTTTTGCCCTTTTGCGCAATAATATTGCCCTATCCGCGTTATTCTTAGTGATGAAATCATTGCGCTTAATAGTATTGATGATTGCTGCGCTGGCTTGTGTGCAGCCCCTGTGTGCGCGCCGTGACCTCAACGACAAGGTGCTCAACCGCCCCTATGCCGACCAGCGCCGTTGGCATTTAGGCTTCTCTGTCGGCGCCTTCACGCAAGACCTCCGCTTCTCTCACAGCGGCCTTATCACCGACGATGGCCGACAGTGGCGCCTCCAGCAGCCCGATTATCAGCCCGGATTTTGTGTCAACGGACTCCTCTCGTTTCGCCTCAACGACTACTTCTCGGTGCGTTTTACCCCCGGCATGTACTTCGGCAGCCACGATATGCGTATGCTCGACGTCAACAGCGCCGACGAATACAAGCAAAACATCAAGACCGCCTACGTGGTGATGCCGCTCGACCTCAAATTTGCCGCCTTGCGATACCGCAACTCCCGCCCTTATGTCGTGGGAGGTGTGATGCCAATCTTCGACGTAGCAAAGAAGCGCAGCGACTACATCAAGCTCAAATCCGCTGACTGCTTCATCTCGGTGGGCTTCGGCTGCGACTTCTACCTCCCTTATTTCAAGCTCATTCCGGAGCTTAAATTCTGCTTCAGCCTCGCCGATGTCCTCTGCAAGGACCGCCCGGACCTCGCCGACGACCCCGCAAAGCTACAAATCACCGAATCGGTGACCCGTGCCACACGCAAGATGATAGTCCTTACATTCTATTTCGAATAGCATCTGCAACCTTTTCGATAGATACATATAACTCTATAATCACCAACAACCCATCGCCCATCATTATATGACCCTGCATATGGTGCTCCGCCGACACTTACATATCGCCATCTGCTGCCTCGCCTCAGCCCTTGCGGCGGCGCCGGCCGCTGCGCAGACCGACATTCAGCTGTCGCAGTTCTATGAGGTACCGGCGCTTTACAACCCCGCTGCTATCGGCCTCTCTGACAATGTAAGAGTGCGCCTCGGAGGGCGTCTCCAGTGGCTCGGCATCGACAATGCCCCTAAGGCCTTCCTCGGTACCGCCGATATGCCTTTCAAGTTTCTCGGCAAGCGCTTCGGGGTAGGCCTCGCTGTCAGCCAAGAGAGCGCCGGATTGTACAAGTCGCTCAACATAGGAGCCCAGCTCGCCTTCAAATTCAAAAAATGGGGCGGCGAATGGTCCATCGCTGTCCAGCCCGGCTTCTATGACCAGGCATTCAAAGGCTCGGAGGTGTTTATCCCCGACGATGATGACTACCACCAAAGCTCTGACGAGGGTATCCCCACAAGCGACATCCACGGCTCCACATTCGACATCGGCGCCGGTATCCACTACAAGCACAAATACTTCGCCATCGGAGTCTCAGCCACCCACCTCACATCGCCATCAATAAAGCTCGATGCTGCTGCCGGCTCCGGCGACACCGGCTCTACAGATGCCGCTTCTGAGCGTTACTACGAGTTTAAGGCCCGGCGCACGCTTTATTTTATGGCCGAAGGCAATATTCCCATCAAAAACACGTTATTTGAAATAGCACCCGCCATTTTAGTCAAGAGTGACTTCACATTTACCACCGGTGAGGCGCACCTGCGCGGTCGATACAACAAGATGTTTTCTTTCGGCGTCGGTTATCGTTACGACGATGCGTTGATTTTCTCTATCGCGGCCGACATCAAAAACTTCCACATCGGCTACAGTTACGACTACGCCACGTCGGCTATCCACAAAGCCTCAAGCGGCAGCCACGAGATATCGCTCGGTTATTGCTTCAAGCTCAACCTCGGCGACAAAAACCTCAACCGCCATAAGAGCATTCGCATCATGTAGCCCCGCCTCCCTCTGCACGACGACGTCAATTCACCATTTCTTCTTCATTTCGAATATTCTTAACAATATATATATCAAAATACCACAATCCTCGGATTATGAACAAAACCTCCTGCATATTATCAGCTTGCACTATTGCCGTGGCAGCTTTTGCTGTCTCATGCGCTACCGGGTCGCGCGGCTCGGCCGGCGGCGAAGTCACAGGCGTAGGTGGCACCTCTTGGAGCGAGCCTACCCCCTACGGCATGGTGCTTATCGATAGAGGCTCTATGGCCGTCGGCGTCAACAAGCCCGACTCCGCTTGGAATCTCGCCGCCGATGCCCACGGCATTTCTGTCGATGGCTTCTGGATGGACGAAACCGAAATCACCAACGCCAAATACAAGCAGTTCGTATTCTGGGTCCGTGACTCTATCATCAGAGAGAGGCTCGCTGACCCGGCTTACGGAGGCAACGAGGACTTCAAAATCGAGGAGGACAAAGACGGCAACCCCATTAAGCCGCACCTCAACTGGAACAAAGCCATCCCCTGGCGCAACCCCAACGAGGACGAGCTTCGCGCCATCGAAAGCGTTTATCGCACCAACCCAATCACCGGCGCCCGTGAGCTCGACGCCACGCAGATGAACTATCGCTACGAGATCTACAACCACACCGAGGCCGCAAAGCGCAAAAACCGCCTCGATCCAAAGCGACGCATCTACAATACCGACCTCCCCGTGCCCACCGCCGTGCCGCAGATTTCAAAAGACACAGCTTACATCAACGACGAAGGCGAAATCATACGCCAAACCATCACTCGTGGCCTTACCGGCGACTACGACTTCCTCAACACCTACATCGTCAACGTATATCCCGACACCACAGCTTGGGTCAACGACTTCGAGAATGCTTACAATGAGCCTTACGTGCGTATGTACTTCTCTCACGGCGGCTACAGCGACTATCCCGTGGTTGGAGTAAGCTGGGAGCAGGCTAATGCTTTCGCCAACTGGCGCACCGAATACCTCCGCCGTGCACTCGGCAAGGAAGGTGTATATGTAGAGCCATATCGCCTCCCAACAGAGGCCGAATGGGAGTATGCCGCTCGTGCCGGCGTCAACGAAAATATGTATCCCTGGGAGGGTGACCTCGCTCTCAGCGACGACAAAGGCTGCTTCTATGCCAACTTCAAGCCCAACGAGGGCAACTATGTGCGCGACGGGCAGCTAATCACCTCAAGGGTCGGCACATACGCCCCTAACGACTTCGGCCTTTACGACATGGCAGGTAACGTCAGCGAGTGGACATCGACGGCTTACACCGAGAGCGTGGCGCGGCTCACGTCTGACCTCAACCCCGAATACCGCTACGATGCCGCACAAGAAGACCCCTACAAGATGAAGCGCAAGATCGTGCGCGGAGGCTCTTGGAAAGACGTGGCTCACAACATACGCTCTGACCTGCGCATGTGGGAATACCAAAACGAGCAGCGCTCTTACATCGGCTTCCGCTGCGTGCGCACACACATCGGATTTGCTCGTGGCACAAAGCTCAAATCCTCCGGCGGAAAGTAATCCGCACCACCAATCCCCTCCCCGTTTAATAGCATATATCATCCCTATCAATATCATTTGCCAAGACTTCATTATAACAATCAGCTATGACTGCGTTTCAAAGATATAAAAGAGGCATAGGCGGCTTCATCTCAAGCGAGAAAGGTCAGCGATTTTTCAACTTTGCTTACTCCATCGGCGCTGCCGTCGTCATTTGGGGGGCCTTGTTCAAAATCCTTCACCTACCCGGTGGCAACGCCCTCCTCTCAATAGGTATGGGCACCGAGGTGCTTATGTTTGTCCTCACTGCCTTTGACCGCCCACCTCGCGAATACAAGTGGGAAGAGGTGTTCCCAATCCTCGATAGCCACGACGAGCAAGACCGCCCCGACTTTGAAGGCGGTGGTGCCTCGGGCGTGATTATCGGCGGCGGCGTCGCCGGCGCTGCCCCCGAGGGCGAGGTCAACATCAACGTCACCGGCGGAGGCGTCGCTGCCGGCGGAGGCGTCGCTGCCGGCGGAGCCTTTATCCCCGAAGGCCTGAACCTCAGCGCTGACGATGCGCAGACCCTCTCTGACAGCATCGCAAAGATGGCGGCCGCAGCTGACCAGCTGTCACGTATGGCCGAGCTTACTTCGGCCACTCAGAATTACCTCGACCAGATGTCTGCTATCGCTGCCGAGATGACACGCCTCAGAGTGGCCACCGAGTCGCTCAATAGGGTCTCTGACGTGCTACTCCAGTCGTTTGAGGCCATCACGCGCAACTCCGACGACATCTCCCGCTCTTCGCGAGGCTATGTCGAGCAGATGGAGGCCCTCGACCGCAACATCAGCGGCCTAAACACCATCTACGAGATACAGCTCAAAAACGTCTCTTCGCAAATCGATGCCATCGACCGCGTCAACCGGGGCATCAACGCCATCCGCGATATGTATGAGAAGAGCGCCGCACAGAGCGCCGGTTACTGCCTCGAAACGGAAAAGATGACTCGCAATATGCAGCAACTCAACGCCGTATATGAGCAGATGCTTCGTGCTATGACCATCAATATGTATCGCCCTATGATGGCCCCGGGCGCCGCTCCTGACGCATCTTCTGCCGCCAATAATAATGGTCAACCCGCTTCCGGAATTACCGAACTTTAAAGCCTATGGGAGCGAATAACAACAGACTGTCGCCTCGACAGAAGATGATCAACCTGATGTACATCGTGCTCACCGCGATGCTCGCACTTAATGTCTCTTCTGACGTCCTCGACGGTTTTACTCAAGTCCACGAAGGCCTTTCTCGTTCGTCGGAGAACTTCGCTCGCCGCAACGATGCTATCTTCAGCTATCTCGAGGCCTTCGCTCAGCAAAACCCCGACAAGGGTAAGGCTTGGTACGACAAGGCCGCGCAGGTGCGCCGTGAGACGCGACGCATGATTCAGCTCGTGGACTCGGTCAAATATGCTATCGTGCGTAAGGCTGATGGCCCCGACGGCGACCCTTCTAACATCATCAACCGCGACGACCTCGAGGCCGCTGCCGTAATAATGCTCGCGCCCGGCTCTGAGCGCGGCCGCCTCCTCAGAGAGCAAATTGACCGATACCGCAATTTCGTCTGCTCTTTCATGACTGACTCGGTCAAGCGCAACACCATAGCTGCCGCTCTCTCCACTGCTTCGGTCACTCAAAAGGGCACCCTCGCACCGCAGACATGGGAGGAATCCAAGTTTGACCAGCAGCCCGTTGTCGCCGCCGTGACCCTCCTCACACAGCTTCAAAGCGATATATTGTATGCCGAGGGCGAGGTGCTGCAAAATCTATACTCCCAGGTCGATGCCGGCGACGTCCGCGTCAATGAGCTCAACGCCTACGTCCTCCCGCAATCGCGCCTCGTGATGCGAGGCGGCAAGTATTCAGCCAACATCGTTCTCGCGGCTGTCGATACCACCGCGCGCCCGCGCATCTTCATCGGCGGTAAGCCCCTAACCAACGACAAGGGCCTATACGAAGTCAATACCGGCGCCACAGGCTCGTTCAACTACGAGGGCTTCCTCGAGGTCAGCCATGGCGATGGCACTGTCACCCGTCACCCATTCGCCTCCTCTTACACCGTAATCGAGCCTATGGCCACCGTCTCTGCCACGATGATGAACGTACTCTATGGCGGTATCGACAACCCCATCAGCATCTCAGTCCCCGGAGTCGCCATGAACGATATTTCGGCATCTATGTCCAACGGCACGCTCACCCGCAGCGGTGACCATTGGGTGGCGCGCCCCACCACCGTCGGCCAAGATGCCGTAGTCACTGTCACCGCTATGATGGACGGCCGCTCCACGCAGGTGGCTGCTACCACATTCCGTGTCCGCAAGCTCCCTGACCCCACTGCTTTCATCGCTTTCACCGACAGCAAGGGCAATATCGACCACTACAAAGGCTCTAAGCCTTTCTCCAAGAGCCTCCTCCTCGCCGCCGGCGGCCTTCAGGCCGCCATCGACGATGGCCTCCTCGACACCCCATTCAAGGTGCTCAGCTTCGAGACAGTATTCTTCGACTCTATGGGCAACGCTATCCCCGAAGTCAGCGACGGCGCTAACTTCTCCGCAAGGCAGAAGCAATCGTTCCAGCGTCTCCAGCGTGGCAAGCGTTTCTATATCTCGCGCATCAAAGCGGTGGGCCCCGACGGCATCACACGCGACCTCTCACCCATGGAAGTCATTGTAGGCTGACACCTCCTCACATAATCCTCACGACAACTCTCTTATTCATTTTTCTCAACGATAATTCAATGTTACGACTCGCAATAGCAGCTCTGACTCTCTTCAGCATCTCTCTGTCATCAGTGGCCCAAGACGATGGCGCTTCGTCTTCCTCGTCTTCAGTGGTACGGCGCCGCGCCGGCGACAAAGCACGCGATGCCGCTGCCGGGCCTCAGGTCACTGACCGTATGCAATCATTCTACTCGGCAGAGTCTTCGCTCTCTGACGCCGACATGCAGTGGATGCGCGTAATCTATCGCCAGATTGACCTCGAGAAGGACCGAAACGCACCCCTATACTTCCCCGAAGAGCCTATCGACGATCAGGAAAACCTCTTCCGCATCATCATGAGACTACTCGCTGCTAATCAGATCGCTGCTTACGAATACCTCGATGGTCGTGAGATTTTCTCCGACAAGTACAGAGTAAAGGTGCGCGACGTCCTCGACAGATTTCACATCCTATACTCTGACGCTAAAGGCTCCACTGAGAAAAACCCGAAATTCAACATCGACGAGTCTGACGTCCCGGCCAACGAAGTCCTATCTTACTACGTCATCGAGACATGGACTTTCGACACACGCAACAACCGCCTCCGCCCGCGCGTCGATGCTATATGCCCCGTGCTCCACCGTTCCGGCGACTTCGGCGGTGAGGCCATCAGATACCCCATGTTCTGGATCAAATTCTCTGACCTCAGACCTTACCTCGCCGCGCAGCAGATTTTCGTCAACGATGACAACAACCTCCCCACCTGCACCTACGACGACTTCTTCAACCTAAATATGTACGAGGGCGAAATCTACAAGACTCGCAACCTCAAAAACAAGTCAATGGTCCAGCTATACCCCGACACCGAAGACCGCAAGAAAGCTCAAGACAGCATTCAAGCTCGTCTCGACAACTTCGAGAAAAAACTCTGGACTCCATCTCGCGAGGAAGTAATTGCCGCCCGTGAAGCCGCCGAGCGCGCAGCCGCCGGCGACACCACAGCCGTCACCTCCGACGACAAAGCTAAAGCCAATGAGACCAAGAGCGCTAAGCGCTCAACAAAGCGCTCCACAAAAGCTAAAGCCAAGAAACCCAAAGAGACCAAGAGCAACACATCCTCTAACGCAACCCGCTCAGTCCGCCGCCGCAAGTAACCCCTCCCCGAGCCGCCGCTACCACTGGTGGTCCCACACATACAGCAGCCGCCACGATGCCCCGCATCGCGGCGGCTGCCGCTTTATCCACCGCTTTATCCGCCGCTTTATCCACCGCTTTATCCACCGCTTTATCCGCCGCTTTATCCACCGCTTTATCCGCCGCTTTATCCACCGCTTTATCCACCGCGCCACGCCGCGCCGCGCCGACAGGCCGCAGCCCGCAAGAGCCGCCGCTAACTTCAGGCTGAAAGCCGTAACCACGGCGAGCCTGGAAGGCTCGCTGTGCAATAGCCGGGGGCAAGGGCGTCGGGGGCGCACGCAGCCAACAAATCTGCACCAATCCCCTAAAAATAACCACTTTACATCATGTCCTCTGCGCCCTCTGAGTGCTCCGAGTCCGCCCTCCTCGCCCACCCAACTCCTTAACAAACCTTAAATTCCTTATACGCTTTCCGCCCTCCCCGCCCACCACGCCGCCCTCAGAGACGCCATCTGCACCCCACAAATGTTAAAAATAGGACAAATCAATCCCGCACCCCCTCAAATGTCCTATTTTCACCATTCATCGCATAGTAACTTTGCACCATCATACGATTAACACACAAAAATTACAATTATGAACACACTACCCATCGCTCAAAAAATCAAAGCCAAATACCTCCGCGCCGTCAACAACGAGATGGTCGGCGACTACCAACCCTCATTCGTCG
>JBJEDF010000008.1:0-2952 GCA_051871765.1 Muribaculaceae bacterium | reverse complement strand
GGTAAGGGTAAGACTGACACTGGCTCGCCTGAAGCCCAGATTGCATTATTCTCAGTCCGTATTGCTCACCTGACTCAGCATCTGAAGTCAAACCACAAAGATCATACTACTGAGCGTGCTCTTAAGATGCTTGTAGGTAAGCGTCGTCGCCTCCTTGATTACCTCATCAAGAAGGACATCAACCGCTACCGCGCAATCATCGCGCAAAAAGAGCTGGGCATCCGCAAGTAAGCCGCTGCGCTCACTATCAATGCCACATCGCGTCGCCTGAGCCTATAGCCAAGGCGGCGCGTTTTTGTGCAATCCGGCACCTTATCTGATACCACAAAGCTTATCTCTGCAATGATACACAATCTATACTTTGTGATTTACGGCATGTGCATTATGTTTCACAGCGTAATGGCATGGGTGTTTTATCGCCGCAACGATGGCGACAAACTGTCGCGCCTGATGTCGCTGCTGATGACTGTCATTGCCGCCGAGTGTGTCAAAGACCTGCTCGTGGTGGACCATATCGACTCGCTCAGCGAGCACACATGGCAGATACTCACCGCGATTGACATGATAGTGGTGCCGCTTTACACTCACATATTGTTCGAGCTATGCCGCCCCGGCTACCTGACGTGGCGATCGCTGGCCCTTTCCGAGATACCATTTGTGTCTCTGATAACACTTTTCATCACCTCCGGCTCTGAGATTTTTTACATACTCGAAGTGGGTTATGCCGCGATCTACGGACTCGTATATGCCGTGTGGGTCACTATCGAGATACCCCGCTACAACCGCAGACTCAAAGACCGATTTTCATATCAAGAAAACATCAACCTGGAATGGCTGCGCTACATCATGCTCTCGTTCTTGGGATTGCTGATACTCTGGACCATCGACACTGTCACTATTAACCTGTACATAGAGTGCAGCTATCTGCTGGGCAACCTGACGCTGTGGATGTTTATCTGCTACTTCCTATACCGCCACGAATCCGTCATCGATGAGCTATCTACAGCTGAGACCACAGCCAACGACAACGGCTGCGACGCCAACATACCCCAAGACCACAACGGCATCATCGCCGATTTCAGCGAAAATGCCGAGACGGCTGCGCCCAACGATATGAGCGAGCGCATTCGCGCACTGTTTATCGACAATGAGTTTTTCCTCAATCCCAAACTGAAACTCTCTGATGTGGCAAAGCAGATCGGCACCAATCGCACATACCTCAGCAACTTCTTCAATCGAGACTCCGGCTGCACATTCTTTGACTATGTCAACAACCTACGCATCGAGTATGCATGCCGCCTGCTCTCAGAGACCGACGACACGCTCGACATGGTGGCCACAAGATCCGGATTTAACTCACTATCTACATTCCGCCGTGCTTTTATGAGCCGCATGCAATGCACACCCACCGAATATCGCCGGACTCGCCGATAGCGCCCGCACGTACGCTTTAGATATCGGTTTTTTACGAATTGACACTTATTTTATTCTCTGAGAAGCATTTTTTTGACGCTTTGATACTCCGTTGACGATGCAGATTTATACCTTTGCAATGTGCATCGACACCGTTGCGCCGACATTGCCCCCCTCTAAGCACAGAAATCAACCACTATATTATTACTAACAACCTCAAACACAATCACCGATGAAAAAGACCCTTCTTTCAATCCTGGTCGGCGGCATGACTATGGCGCTGGCGGCATGCGGCGGCGTGGACGCTACAAACCCCGACAGCCTCAAAGACAACGCTATCAGCGCTGCCGAAGACGACGTAGAACTTACCGACGATGCCATACTCGGCAAATATCCCTCGCTGCTGCGTCAGCAATCCGTGGCTTTTGACACTCTCAAAGTATTCTGCCGCGAAGCCGAGGATAAAATCAAAGTTGAAGACATCAGCGACCTCGAAGACGCATTCAAAGAAAGCAAGAAAATCAATGATGCCAAGAAGGAAGCTCGCAAAGCTATCGAAGAATACTTCGGCTCAAAAATCGACGAAGCCTGCAAAGACCTCATCGGCAAGGAATACCCCACTGAAGTAGATAACAAACAATACAGCGCCGCCAAAGCCACCATTGCCAAGGCTTCAGACGAAGGCCTCACATTAGACGTGGAGCTCACACTCGCTGCTCGCCTTAGCGGCAATATCGACGACCACAAATACATCGAATTTGAGATCCGCAACGCCGCAGGCGAATGTCTGTCAGCCGGCGCTACGACCGTTCGCCCCGTGACTCAAGGCATCAACGATGCGGCAGGTGGCAAATTCACCGTGCAGGTGCTGGTACAAAGCTACATGATCAAAGACGATGCTGCCAAAATCTACTTCACAGAAAAGGATTAATAGCAAAAACCTTAACTGATATATTGGGATTGCCGCCAGCCCCCATCCCTACGGCGGCCACTCTCTGCATCGCTCTAATGCGTACACAGACGTACCCAAGTCGGCGCCGACTTGGGTACGCTCATTTTTGACGCCGCCGGGCGTGTCGGGCATGGCGTTAAGTGTTGTTATCGAGGCTGTTGTCATGGGTGCGCTTAGGGGCCCCAAGTGTCGGTGTAGGCTGACGATGCGTCAAGCGATGCTTATATATCTGATTAGTAGGTAGGGATATTCAGTTAATAGCTAATTGATTATTTGCCAGAGTCATAGATATTTTGTAACTTTACAAAGAACCCCCGATGGACCCATCACGGGCTTATTCGGGGGTAATTCTTAAAAAAAACTACGTGAAGTTACGAAAAATATCTGAGATTACGGCAACATTGCCGTTTACCGAGTTCGATTTCATGCAAAAATACCGCGAGAGTTTTGCAGTCAGCGAGCTCGGGCGCATCTACGCGCAACTGCCATTGAAGGAACTGGCAGAGAAAATCCGTTCACATACGCCCAAGAAGCATCCTCAGGGCAACTCACCGATGTTCCCGCCGGAGGGTGAGGTGGCGCTGATG
>JBJEDF010000007.1:0-3076 GCA_051871765.1 Muribaculaceae bacterium | reverse complement strand
GCCCAGCTCGAGGCCCTCGGCATCCCTATTACGTAATCCTGCTGCTGAATTATGGTTTAACGGTCAAAAGGCCACCTATCAGGAAGCGATGAATGACATCGAGACCTCGAAGGCTGATATCATCCTCGAAATCAGAGACGGCAAGTATCTTATCGCAGCCAATGCCGTCAATGGCACTAAAGGGTCGATAGGCTCAGCCTATCTTTCGCAAATTGTCAGCAATGGTAATCTCTCATCACCCACCTATCCCCTCTCATCTCTAAACCTTTATAATAAGGGGCAAAACTACAAGGTCTTTATGATTCCTGCCCTGATGGGTATTCTGATGATGATGCTCTGCGGCTTTCTGCCTGCGCTAAACATCGTGAGTGAAAAGGAGAAGGGTACTATTGAACAAATCAACGTCACCCCCGTCTCGAAATGGTTGTTCATTCTCGCCAAACTCATCCCTTACTGGATTATCGGTTTGGTGGTGCTTACCCTCTGTCTTGTGCTATCGTGGCTCGTTTATGGCATCACCTGTCAGGGTCCGCTCCTGTTGGTGTATCTGTTGGCAATTCTGCTGGCACTGTTCTTTTCGTCATTCGGACTCATCGTTTCAAACTACAGCGACACGATGCAGCAGGCCATGCTGGTTATGTGGTTCTTTGTGGTATGCCTAATGCTGCTCAGCGGACTCTTCACTCCCACACGCTCCATGCCCGACTGGGCCTATCTGACCACTTACATCAATCCCATGCATTATTTTGTTGATGCCATCCGTACCGTCTTCGTACGCGGCGGCGGTTTCCAAGCCATCGCCCATCAGATGTGCTCACTCTTTTGCATCGCCTCCGTTATGGCTGTTTGGGCAGTGCAGAGCTACAAGAAAAATAGTTAGGTTGAACCATACCCTCTTTATTTCGGCATTAGTTTTCAAGGCTCTGATGGCTCTGATGTAAGGCGGGGATAATACAAAGAAGGCCTGCCGGGGGGCAGGCCTATCTTTGCGGAGAGGACGAGATTCGAACTCGTGGTAGGATTGCTCCTACGTCAGTTTAGCAAACTGGTGGTTTCAGCCACTCACCCACCTCTCCATGAGGCAGTCATTTGCCTTTAGCAGTGCAAAGGTAATAAGTTTATTTGAAATGACCAAATGTTTTTGTGATGTTTTTTTATTATTCGCAAAAAATGGGGCATAAAAAGGGCGAAACGGCCGCCCCGGATGGTTAGGGCAAGTCATCGCTATGGTTATCTATGATTATCCATTCCCCGGAGATGTGCACAAATGTCTTCCCATCCACAATGTCTTATCTTGTGGCGCCAAGTTATATAAGCGCTTTTCCCGGCTCAACTAACGAGCCTTCGCCGTTTGCTCCATAATCAGGTATTGGGTGTCGGGGTGGTGGCGCGCGAGGTATCGCTCAATGAAATGTCGGGTGTCATCAGCGATCTGAGGGTCGGTGTCAAAGTGGGTGTTATAGACTACGGCCGCGAGTGTGATGTTGCGCCGACTGATAGCTTCGAGAGTCAAGATGGTGTGGTTGATAGAGCCTAATTTGCCATTGGTGACCACGATGGCCGGCAGGTTGCGAGAAGCGATGTAGTCGGCAGTTAGGAATTCATCGGAGATGGGCACCATGAGCCCGCCGGCGCCTTCGATGAGGACCACGTCGTAGAGGGCGAGCAGCTTTTGAGTGGCGCTGTCAATAGCCGAGAGGTCAATCTCACGGCCATCGATGCGAGCGGCGAGCTGTGGCGAGCAAGGATGGTGAAATATTACCGGCGCAGTGGTGTGGTCGATATCCACGGGCAGGAGGTCGCTGCCGAGGAGCTCGCGGTGTTTTAAGATGTCTTCAGAGGCGTCATCACAGCCTGTTTGGATAAATTTCTGAGTGATGACAGATTTGCCTTTATCCATAAGCCTCTGAGCGAGGAAGGCGGTGGCGTATGTCTTGCCGGCATCGGTGTCGATGCCTGTGATGAAGTAAGCTTTTGACATATTGTGTGGAGAGTGGTTGTGGATTTTTTTATTGTTGTTTTTTGAGTATAGCGATGTATGGGCGGTATGTTAGGTGGTATAGGCCATCGAGCATGGGGTGCATGCGTTCGGCCATACGCCGTGCGGCAAGAATACCGTCATTGGAACGTCCGAGGGCGTTGACACCTGTCATTTTGAGGTGACGCAAGGCGTCTAATGGCGTGTCGAATGTGAGGGCTTTGTCCTCGGTGTGTTCGTCAATGATGTCGAAGCCGGCTTTATGGGCTATGAGCTGCCATTCGGCATCGGTGAGGAGTGGTAGGGAGCGTCCCGTGGCCTGGCGTATTTCGCTCAGGTTGCCATCGATATACGTGGTGATAAGGAGGTATCCGCCCGGAGCCAGCACTCTGTGACACTCGTTGATGAAGCGTGTGGGAGAGTTGAACCATTGGATAGTGGATGCTGATGCTATGATGTCGGCTGATTGTTTGGGTTTCTGCCATATTGCTGTTTCGGCATCGCAGCAGACAAAGTCGCCGGGCGGGAGACAAGCGCCGACGTCACTAAGATCCCACATCTCGATGGCGCTCAACGGCGACCACGCTGCAATGCGGCGCGAGAGGGCCCCGGTGCCGCTACCTATCTCGATGATTTTGAGCTGTTTGGATAGTATATCTTTAAGTAAACCATTATAGCGCAGCATCTCCTCCAGGCATCGGATGGCGAACAGCTGGACCGGGGCATTGTGGTCGTAAGTGGGGCGTCCGGTGCTAAAACGTTTGCCAACGAGAGGCTTGTCGATAAAATATTGGTCAATGATTTTTTGGAAGTCGATCATGTGTGCCGCCGGGATCATACGACGCGGGGTATTGCACCATGCACGGAATTGATTGACGGCAGGGAAAATAGCGTCATCGCGGCTGATGATTGCCAAGTCCCATCTCTCGGAAGTAGGGTTGGCTAAAATAGCGTGAGTCTCGATGGCGGCGAGCTCATCGCGCAATTGGTCTAATGGCCTTTGTGGTGTGTTGATGCAGAAGTCCTTATAAGCTTGAGCGGAGCCACAGACGCGGCGGTAGAACTTGATGAGGTTGCGTTCATTGAGGCCGTCGAGGG
>JBJEDF010000006.1:0-57046 GCA_051871765.1 Muribaculaceae bacterium | reverse complement strand
ATCAGTGCTCGAGGCTCACTGCGTTGCCGCCCTCATGTTTTAGCGGACAGTAATATTATAATATAAGAAATTAGTCTAATCGGGTCGGGCCCAATAAGACTAATTGGAGCTATGTGGGGGCGGTGGGGGTTAATAGACGAGTGACACGTTGTCAACCCAGAGGGTGAGGCCGAGGGTGCCTACGTAGGGCTCGCCGCTGCCGGCTGAGAACATCATCAGCATGTGAGTTGGGGTGGCGTTGGCATCGTCCCAGCCTTCTTCTATCACGGGCACGAGCTTGCCTTTGGAGTTGCGAGCATAGTAGCTCTTGTCTTTGGCTATGAGGCCCATGTATTTCTTGTACCAGGGCTGGCCGGTGATGTCGCCGTAAGATATTGTCATCTCGTGGTTGTTGACCCAGCCGTTGGTTGACTTGGAGTATATCTGGCGGGCGGTGCCTACGCGCTTGGCGTGCAGGTTGCCTTTCTCGTCTTCCCAGCGGCGTTGCAGCAGCAGGAATACTTCGGCGTTGTCGTGGCCTTGGAGTGTCTTTTGCTTGCTAAGGCCTGACGAGTATGTGCGCTGGTTGGTGTTGGGGATAGTGAGCTTGTAGTCAAATCGCAGGGCTTTGGGGCGCTTGGTGAAAGGCACTCCCATCTCCATCTTTGACATGGGGTTGGAGGTGGATTTGATGGGCTCATACATGCGGCCCAGGAAGATAGTGCCGGCGACGACCACATCGATGTTGATGATACCTATTGCTTTGCAGTGCTCCATCACGGTGGTCAGCTTGGCGCAGCGGTTGCCGCCTTCGCGCGTGTCGGGAAACACGGCATTGCTGGTCTTGGTGATGCCCATCACTTTGGCATAGACGTTGGACGTGGCCCAGGGACTGCCGCCGGCGGGTATGTAGGGTGAAGCCTCATTGATGGTGGCGTTAGGGCCTATTTCGTAGATGGTCTTTTGGTTGCCGCCTATGACGCCGGATTCTTTGATGTGGCGTGTCACCCAATTGCTGAAGTCACCGTATTTGATGTTTTCTACTTTTTGTGCCTCGGCGGCGGGAACTGATGTGGCTATGAGGAAAAGTGCGGATAGCAGTGCTGCGTTAAGTAATCTTACTTTCATAAGATGTGTGATGCTGTAATTGAAATTTTTTGCAAATTTAATATTTTTGCAATGAACGCGAGCACAAATTCGACCAAAAGGAGAATAATTAGGTATTTTTTGCCACTATTTTAACCAAATGCCACTTCTTTGAAGGCATATCGGCGCTCATTGCCATCGGCTTTGCGCAAGGTGATAATGCCATCGGCGGCGACATCGGCGATTTCGGCGAGGAAGCGCTCGCCGCTGCCGGTGTCAATGTAAGGGTGCAGCCCGGTGCCGCGATATAGCTTGGCAAAGTATCGGCGGCGCAGTGAGGCAGTGTCATAGCTGCGGGTTGCGGCGATGATGGCTTGGGCAAGCTGTTGCAGCAGTGGCTCCGGGGGGGTGGTGTGGCCGGTGAGATGTATCAGCGACACGGGGTTGGGGGCGTCGGAGAAGAATTGTTGCTGGTTGACGTTGAGCCCTATGCCTACTATGGTATGCTGTATCTTACTGCCTGTGAGCGAGTGCTCTATGAGTATGCCGCAAATCTTTTTGTCGGTGACGTAGATGTCGTTGGGCCACTTGATTTGTGCGCTGAGAGGGTGGGGGAGCAGGCCATCGAGCACGTCAACGATTGCGAGCGACACCGCCATAGAGAGCTCAAATTGGCGCGCCGGCGCCAGCTCGGCAGGCCTGAGCAGCATCGAGAAGGTGAGGTTAGCGCCCGGCTCGGCTTCCCAGCTGTTGCCGCGCTGGCCGCGGCCTGCGCTTTGTGTGCGGGCTGCCACCACATCGCCGTCGGCCATCAGCGAGGCTTGTGAGGCGATGTATGTATTTGTTGACTCGCAGGAGTCGAGCCACTGTATCATTTGATGACTATCTGTCGGCTGCCGTCGGCGAGCTCGCTTATGTGCACCTTCACGGTGTCGTCGGGTAAGATATCCTCAATGCGTTCGGGCCACTCGATGAGGCACACGGCGCCCGAGTCAAAGTAGTCTTCTACGCCTATGTCAAAGGCCTCGTCGAGGCTCTCGAGGCGATAGAGGTCAAAGTGATAGATTAGCTCGGCGGTGGTGTCGGAGCGGTATTCGTTGATGATGGCAAACGATGGCGAGTTGACGTCATCATCAGTGACGCCGAGGGCTTTGGCAAGCTCGCGGATGAAGGTGGTCTTGCCGGCGCCCATCTCTCCGTAGAAGGCATACACGGTCTCATCGCCCATGAGCGCGACAAATTGGCGGGCTGCCTCGGGGAGCTCTGTGAGCGATTGTATGTGGATAGTGGTAGGTTGCATAGCGATATATATGGGATAGGGGTGGTGAATGTGGGTAAATTATGTGTTATTTCGGATTTAGTGTGATCAGGGGCACCAGCATCTCTTCCATAGATATGCCTCCGTGCTGGAAGGTGCCCTCGTAGTATTGCACGTAGTAATTGTAGTTGTTCGGGTAGGCAAAGAAGTCGCGCCCCATGGCGAAGATGTATGTCGAGGACACATTGGGAGCGGGCAGGCCGTAGCGCTCGGGCTTTTTGATTTCATACACTTGCTTGGCGTTGTAGCTGAGGTTCTTGCCGAGCTTGTAGCGCAGGTTGGTGGAGGTGTTGCGGTCGCCGATGACCTTGATGGGATTATCGACGCGCACGGTGCCGTGGTCAGTAGTGAGCACGATTTTATAGCCGGAGGCGGCGATTTTCTTGAATAGCTCGAGCGATGACGAGTGCTTAAACCACGACTCGGTGAGAGAGCGGTAGGCGGCGTTGGTCGATGCCAGCTCGCGTATCATCTTTGACTCGGTGCGTGCGTGCGAGAGCATGTCGATGAAGTTGAGCACCACCACATTGAGGTCAAATGTCATAAGGTGGGCGAAGTCGCGCAGCAGCTTGTCGCCGGCGGCAGAGTCGTTGATTTTGTTGTATGAGAATTTATACTTCTTGCGGTATCGGCTGATGAGCGAGTCAATGAGCGGCGATTCGTTGAGGTTCTTGCCTTCGTCAGAGTCTTCGTCAATCCATAGGTCGGGATAAAGCCGTGCTATCTGTGAGGGCATCAGCCCGGAGAAGATGGCGTTGCGCGCATATTGGGTGGCCGTGGGCAGTATCGAGGTGTAGAGCTGCTCGTCAAAGGTGAAATACTCGCCGAGCAGGGGCTTGATGCTGCGCCATTGGTCGAGGCGGAAGTTGTCAATAAGGATGAAGAATACCTTGTCGCCGGCATCGAGCAAGGGGAACACCACATCGGGCATCACGCGCGGGCTGAGCAGCGGCGCCTCGGCTGTGGGGCCGTCGCGGTCAACCCAGTCCTCATAGTTGCGGCGCACCCATTTGCTGAAGATGGTGTTGGCCTGAGCCTTTTGCATGGCGAGCATATCGTCCATATTGGTGTCGGTGGCCGCAAGCTCCATTTCGCGATACACGAGCTTGCCGTAGAGGGCATACCAGTCGTCGATAGTTGAGGCATCGTCAATGAGCGATGACAGGGTCATAAACTCCTGCCTGTAGTCTTGCGCTGCTTGCACTGACACTAACTCATCGCTGTGGAGCTGCTTCTTGATGGCGATTAATATCTGGTTAGGGTTGACGGGCTTGATGAGATAGTCGGCGATTTTGCTGCCCACGGCCTGGTCCATAATGTTTTCCTCCTCGCTCTTGGTAATCATAATCACGGGTATCTGAGGCTGTGATTGCTTGATGAGGGCGAGGGTCTCGAGGCCGGTGAGGCCCGGCATATTCTCGTCGAGTATAATCAGGTCAAAATTGGCGTTGGCTACCATCTCGAGGGCATCGCGGCCATTATTGGCAGTGGCCACATCATAGCCTTTATTGCGCAGGAAGAGCAGGTGAGGCTTGAGCAGGTCAATCTCATCGTCGGCCCATAAGATGTTAAACTTATTGTTCATATCATAAGTGGAGAGAGGTTAGTTGATAAGGTCATCGTCATCGCCTTCGCTGCCCGGGGCGTAGGTGGGCAGGGGATTGGTCTGTGCCGGCGCAGCCGGCTTGGCGGGCGTCTTCGGTGTCGCAGGCTTGGCGGGTGTCGCAGGCGTCTTCGGTTTGGCGGGCGTCTTCGGTTTGGCGGGCTTGGCCTCGGTCGGTTGTGAGGCTGTCGGGGTGACCGGAGCTGCGGGCTGCGGCTCAATGCTGTCGCCGGCGGCGGGCTGCGGCTCGAGGCCGGGCTGCTCTGTGGCGGTGGGTTGCTCCGGCTCTGCAGGGCTTGGCAGCTCGGTGTCGGTGTCGGTGTCGGCGTCGCCGGCGGCTTCAGCCTCTGCTTGATATACGGCGGTGTCGGCATCGGCCTCTTGCAGCGTCTCTATTTCTTCGGGCTGCAAGATGTCGGCTTGGGCATCTACATAGTGTTGCTGCTCAAGATATTGGAAGTATTCTTCAAAGGAGCGACCTTCGTTGATAAGGGTCTCAAAGTTTTTGGCGCTGATGACTATTGGGCGCACACCGGCGGGCAGCTTGAAGCCCGAGGCCGCCGAGGCCATCACCTTGCGGTAATGGTTGAGCTCGTCAATATTGTCGAAGTCTCTGATGACGATGAGGCCGAGGCGGCCAAAGTTCATCTGCTCCAGGTCAAAGTCCTTGACTACGAATGAGCGGAAGTTGTGACGCGCTATCTCGTAGAGGAGGGCGTTGCTTGACACCACGCCGGTGTCAAAGGTCATGATTAGCAGCTGCTTGTCGGCCGGGTTGAGCTCAAAATGGGCGGCTTCGCGGTCGCCGACGGCAGTGGTGTCGTTGCTCAGGCGCAGATCCCACAGCATGCCGCGCATATTGGCGCCGCTGCTGCCGGCCTGTAGCTGCCGGCCCTGCGCCATGCCCTTGAGCCACGCCGAGGCGATGGGGGTGATGTCGGTGTCGGGGTATCGCTCGAGCATCTCGCGCAGCTGTTCGTTAAATTTCTCCGGCTCGCGCTCGGTGGCGAAGGCGAGGGCGTTGAGGAACATAAATTTGGGCATGATCTTGCTCAGCGGATACAGCTGTTGCATCTTTTCATAGCCCCGGTGCACATCAGCATTGCGGTTGTCGAGGTATGCCTGATAGGTGGCATCGTAGAGCGATTGCTGGTTGCTGTCCATGGCCTTGAGGTTGTCGATGTAATTGGGGTCAGTGAGCGCCTTGCCGTAAGGCGAGTCGGCAAAATCGGTGAGTATGAGCTGCCGGTAGGTCTCGGCCTTGGCGGTGTCGCCGAGGCGCATATACATCAGGTAGAGGTTATAGTAGGCATCAAGGCGATACACATTGTCGGGGTAGTCGTTGAGCAGGCGGCTAAACTCGGCGTAAGCTCCGGCGTAGTCATCGAGCTTGTCCTTGAGAATGACGCCCATATTGTATAGCCCCTCTTGGATTACCTCGTGGGCCGTGGCTTTCTGCTCCTCGGTGGTGGGTATCTGTGCCAGGTAGTACTCGGGGTTGTGGGGGTCTGAGGCCTTGTCGGCGGCTTCTTGCTCCTCCTTGGTCATCTCTGATGCCACGGAGTCGGTGGGGGTGGTGTCCTCTTCGTCGCTGTCGGCGGCATCAGCGTCAAAGTCGTCAAAGCTGAACGATGACTTATTGCGGCGTCGCCAATGGTCCTCTAACTTGCGCGAGCCCCAGCGACGCTGGAAGTCGGTCTTGCCGGCATTCTTTGATGCTGTGTTGTAGAAGTACCATGAGTCGTCGGTGTTGATGTTGAAGGTGTTAGGTTTTGACGACTGGTTGTTGAGCATATTGTTCTCGTTGGCGGCTTTGTTGGCGCGATATTCTTCGAGCTTAGCGGCTTCGGCTTCTTCCTTCTCTTTTTTCTTGAGGTCGTCGATGATTTTCTTGATCACCTTTTCGAGCTGCTCGGGCGTCATCTCGGAGAGCTTCAGCAGGGAGTCTTGCAGGTTGACGTTCTGCGAATACACTGCCAGCTCATCGAGCACATCGCTGCGCCGCTTGATATTGTTGTAGTCGGGATAGGTCTTGGGCAGCAGCGGCACGGCCTCGGAGTAGCAGGGCTGAGCATCGGCATAGTTGCGAAGGCCATAGTATAGCGAGCCCAGGGTGAGCTGGCTGATGGCCTTGTCGATGCCGCTGCGTGTGCTCTTCTCGGCCGCCAATTTATAGTTGGCGATGGCATTGAGGGTGTCTTGGCGCGAGAGGTAAAGGTTGCCGATGGCGTAGTATATCTGGTCGAGATAGTCCTTATTGCGGTCATAGCGCGTCATGCGCTTGAGGGCTTTGACCTCCGGGGTGATGTCGTTGCCGCTATATACCTCAGACTGCTTGATGCGGGCGTTGAATTTGGTGCGGTAGCTTGCCGATGAGGCGCTGCCGGCTTTGCGGAAGGCCTCAAAGGCTTTCTGCTTCTCGCCAATGCGAGCGTAGAGCTGCCCTAAGAGGAAGCGGTGGCGTGTCTTTTGCGATCCCTTTGAGTCTTTGATGGCCTCGGCGAGGTAAGGGATAGCTTTGGCGTAGTCGCCGCTCTTGATCCAGAAGTCGGCATACACGCTATTGTACAGGTGTCGCAGGCCCTTGTTGGTGAGCTCGGCGGGCTTGATGCGAGTGATAATCATCTCGGCCTCGTAGAGCCAGTCGAGGCCTATGTAGCTGTTGGCCTGCCACAGCTTGGCTTCGGTGGTGACGTCGGCGAGCCATGTGAAGTGGCGGCTGATGTAGAAGAATGTGGAGGAAGCGCCGAGGAAGTCGCCGTTGTAGTATTGGCTGCGGCCCATCATCAGCCACGCGTTGTGCAGAAAGGGGTTATACTCCTCGCGTTTGAGCCACGCCTTATATTTGGCGTCTGACTTGCCGCTCTTTTTCTTGGGCTTCTTTTTTATTGAGCGCAGCTGTATGGCTTTCTGCGCTTTCTCTATCGAGCGGTCAAAATTGCCGGCGGGTTGCGGCGCAGCGGGGTCAGCCTTAGCCTCGATGGGGTGCATAAATACCAGGCGCGAGTAGTCGTCATCATATTTGTCCTCCATATCCTTGAGAGTCTCGCGGAAGTGGGTGTCGCCGTTGTAGTAGATGTTGTATCGCGTGATAAACGCCTGATACTGACGAGAGGCGGCGGTATTCTTCTTAGGCGAGCACGACACCATAGCCATAGTGGCAACTATGGCCGCCAGGGCGATAATCAGGCGCAGCCTTTTCGCAATAGCATCGGTATTGTATCGCTCTACGAGGTTCATTATAAAGATAACGAAGCTATGCCCTAATTATTGCCTTGAGGTTTGGCCGGAGCGTTGGCAGTGGGATATGCTATGCGCGAGTGATACACGTTGAGCAGACGCTTGACAAAGGCGTCGCGTATGGTCTGCACATCCTTAAACTCGAGGGTGGAGTCGTTGTGCAGCCCATCGGCGATCTGGCTGTTGATGATTTTATCCACCAGGGCTGTGATAGCCTCTTTGGAGTGCTCGGTGAGCGAGCGGCTGGCGGCCTCCACGGCGTCGGCCATCATCATCACCGAGGTCTCGCGGCTGCGTGGGTTAGGGCCGGGGTAGGTGAACGGCTCGGGATCTACATCGGCTCCGTTGGCGGCATTGACGGCTGTGATATAGAAATATTTAGCCTTGCCGCGGCCGTGGTGCTCCGAGATAAAGTCTTTAATGACAGCGGGCAGCCCGGCCTTGTCGGCGCGGCGCAGACCGTCGGTCACATGGTTGATGACAATCTGGGCGCTACGCTCGGGCGTGAGCGTGTCGTGCGGGTTGACACCGCGCTGGTTCTCGGTGAAGAATGCGGGATTGCTCATCTTGCCTATGTCATGGTATAGCGCGCCGGCGCGCACTAATGGCTCATTGGCGCCGATAGCGCGCGCGGCGTCGGCTGCGAGGTTGCTCACCGCCAGTGAGTGCTGGAAGGTGCCGGGGCATTGCTCGCTGAGCTTCTGCAGCAGCGGGTTGTTGGAGTCGGTGAGCTCGGCGAGAGTCACGGCTGAGACAAAGCCGAAGGTGCGCTCTACGGCAAACATGATGATGTAGGTCATGCAGGTGAGCAAGGCGTTGACGAGCAGAAATGCCGGCATGCGCCACTCAAAGCCTTCGAAGGTGCCGTTCATCATCAGCTCCAGCGCCACGTAGGCCACGATGTAGGTGAGGGCTGCTATTGATGAGGCCCGCAGCAGCTCGGCGCGGCGGCTCAGCTGCTTGAGTGAGTTGACCACGGCCACCGTGGCGCAGAACTGCAAGAGGATGAATTCGAGCGCATAGGTGGTGATGCCGGCGCATATCAGCGTCACGATGATTGACACAAACAGCGCCGTGCGGCTGTCAAAGAATACCAGCAGCAGCACCGGCACTATCATAAACGGCACTATGTAGATGCCGCCGGCCACAAGACCATTCATCAGCACCGCCAGCATAAAGAACACCAGCACCATGGCAAAGACAAAGATGATGGCGCGCATATTATTGCGTATCGCCGGGCAGTTGTATTTGATGTATAGCAGGAGCGACCCCAGCAGCAACGCCACATAGAGAAACTGCCCCAGCAGCATCACCAGCGAGCTGCTGCTCTCTTTGACGAGACGCTCGGCCATCATGCTCTCGTAGGTCTGCAAATTGGTGTAGTCTTGTGCCGAGATGATATTGCCTTTGTCGATGATGGTCTGCCCTTGCTGTATCACGCCGCGGTCAGCCGTCAGCGTCTGGTAGTCATAGTCATAGTGACGCTTGCTCTCGGCGGCGCTATACTCCACATTGGGCTTGAGCAGCTCGGGCAGGTTGACAGATGCCAGATAGGCGCGCATCTCATCATCGGCTATGGTGGTGTCGATATGCTCGTAAATCTTGCGCGGCGAGGTAAATTCAGCTGTTGACATCTCGCTGAGTACGTTGCCTTCGAGTATCCTCACCGATTTGAGCTTGCCCGCATCGATTTTGTCTTGAGTCTCTCCATCGACCACGCCGCTGGCGTATGCGCGTCGCAGCTCGCGCGCCACAGCTGAGGCATAGTGGCGGCTGCCATGCCACAGCGGCAGCGACTCCACGATGGTGTCGATAGCAAGTTGGTTGATGCGATAGACGGGCACAAAGTGTGCGTCGAGCGTGTCGCGCGCTTTGAGCACCGTGGCCGAGTCGGGGTGTATCGGTATGTCAAAGGGCGCTATCAGCTTGGCGTAATTCCAT
This sequence comes from Muribaculaceae bacterium, assembly GCA_051871765.1. GTDB lineage: Bacteria > Bacteroidota > Bacteroidia > Bacteroidales > Muribaculaceae > CAG-873. The sequence continues at coordinate 47,879 of JBJEDF010000006.1, read as the reverse complement.
GGGCGCCCCTCTTCATAGTTGTATTGATTGGCCTTGGGGTGCGGGTATAGATACACAATCACGATAGTGCACACCAGCGCTATCAGTATGCGTTTTACGATGCCTTTGTTGTGTGTGTCCATAATAATTAATTCCAACAATCTGTTTCGTCAAAATCTTAGGGCCTCGGTCGGTTGTCAGGCGATGCGTGTGGAGAGCTTGACACCGTCGATGGTCTGTGTCTTATGGCATAAGTCCTTGATAATCTCCACCGAGGCCACGCGCACCCATAGGTCGCAGGTGAATACTTCGCCCGAGGCCTCGATGTCGAGCTTGCGTATGTCGATCGACAGGTGAGTGGATATCATCTGTATCAGCTCTTGCAGTATGCCGTGGCGGTCGATGCCCTCGATGCGCACGTGAGCCAGGTATTTACCGCCTTCGGTCTCCCATCGTGTGGCCAAGATGCGGGTGCCATAGCCGGCTTTGAGCATCTGGGCGCGCGGGCAGTCGAGAGCGTGGATTTCCACCTCGCCATCATCGGTGATAAAGCCGAGCACGTCATCGCCGGGAATGGGGCCGCAGCACTGCGCTAACTTGAAGTTGGCTCCATTCTCGTCATAGCGCAGCACATACGTCTCCTTGGTGTTGATTTTAGGCTTTTGTGCGGCCGGGGTGGTGGCGGCCTCAGTAGCGGCGCTACCGGCCTTGTCGGCGTCGCCGCTCTTATCAGCGCTGCTGCGACCTATGCGGAATATTTTGCTGAGCATGCTGCGGTTGGCGGTCTTCTCCTCGCGCTCCTCGGCCTTTTTGAGCGCCGGGACTAAAAACTCGCCCAGCACTATCTCGCCCTTGGCGAGCTGATAGCAAAGCTCCTCGCGCTTGAGGATATGGTATGTGCCCATTATCTTGGTGATCACGGGGTTGGAGGCCGGCAGGTTGTGCTCGTCGAGCCACCGTTGCAGCATCTCGTGGCCTTGGGCTATCAGCGGCTGGCGCTCTTTGCGCAGGGCGGCGCGCAGGCGCGTCTTGGCCTTGGCGGTGACCAAGAAGTCCTCCCATTCGGACTGCGGCGACTGCGACATCGAGGTGAGCACCTCCACCTGGTCGCCGCTCTTGAGCTGCTGGCTCAGAGGCACTAACTTGTGGTTGACTTTGCCGGCGATGCAGCGTATGCCCAGCTCCGAGTGTAGCGCGAAGGCCGCATCGAGCACCGAGGCGCCGGCCGGCAGCGTCACCAATTCGCCTTTAGGCGTGAACACCACGATCTCTGACGAGAAGAGGTTGAGCTTGAGCGTGTCGAGAAAGTCCATGGCGCTGGGCTCCGGATTGTCGAGGATATCCTTGATGGTGCGCAGCCACGCGTTAAGCTCTGACTCCTCGTCGCCCTCGCCGATTTTGTATTTCCAGTGAGCGGCAAAGCCTTTCTCGGCAATCTCGTCCATGCGGCGGCTGCGTATCTGCACCTCCACCCAATTGCCGTCGGTGCCCATCACGGTCAGGTGCAATGCTTGATAGCCGTTGGCCTTAGGCGTGACTATCCAGTCGCGTGTGCGGTCGGGGTGCAAGCGGTATATGTCGGTGATAGCTGAGTAGATGTTCCAGCAGATGCTCTTCTCCTTGGATTGGTCATCACACTCAAAGACGATGCGCATGGCGTAGAGGTCATACACTTCCTCAAAGGGCAAGTGCTTGGTCTCCATCTTATTCCATATCGAATAGACAGATTTGAGCCGCGCCTTGGCTTCATATTTCAGGCCCATCTCATCGAGCTTGGCTTTGATAGGCGCGGAGAAGTCGCTATACACCGCCTGTCGCCGCTCCTCGCTGGCGCGTATCTTGTCGCTAATCTGCTTATACGCGGCAGGGTGCTCGTATTTGAAGCTCAGGTCCTCAAGCTCGGTCTTGATGGCAAAGAGCCCCAGACGATGAGCCAGCGGAGCGTAGATATAGAGCGTCTCGCCGGCGATTTTGTATTGCTTGTTGGGCGCCATTGAGCCCAGGGTGCGCATATTGTGCAGTCGGTCGGCCATTTTGATGAGCACCACGCGTATGTCCTCGCTCATGGTCAGCAGCAGCTTGCGGAAGTTCTCAGCCTGCGCCGATGCCTTGTCGCCGAAGATACCGCCCGATATCTTCGTCAACCCTTCTACTAACTGCGCTATCTTTGCTCCGAAATGTTGCTCAATGTCTTCTACGGTGTAGTCTGTGTCTTCAACTACATCGTGGAGCAGGGCGGCGCATATTGAGGTGGAGCCCAGCCCTATCTCCTGGCTGGCGATCTTTGCTACGGCAATGGGGTGCAGGATATATGGCTCGCCCGAGCGGCGGCGCACTCCGGCGTGAGCCTCTTTGGCAAAGCGATAGGCGCGCTCGATAATCTCCACTTTCTTGCGGTGATTGCTATTGAGATAGCCGTTGAGCACATCTTGAAACGCATCTTCTATCATGCGCTCCTCTTGCTCGGGTGTCATATTATTACCTTGTTTTGTATCCATTGCTGTAAATTTATCCAATTAGATACAAAATTAGCGAAAAAATCAATAGACTATATCTTTAGTCGCTAAAAAAATGCGCTTCGCCGCAAAAAAAGCTCAAATATGGCTCAGGACAGCGTGTCGAGCACATAGCGCTTGATGGCAGCGAGCGTGGGCGCTATGTGGATTGACGGCTTGGGGCGCGACATGAAGCGGGTGAGCTGCAGCGGCAGCTCCATGGCCCGCCCGGTGACCGTGGTCATCACATCGAGCGACTTGGCGGGGTGGGCTGTGGCGAGAGCCACGCCGTTGGCGCTGCCGTATGAGCGCAGGGCTGCCAGGCCCACGGCGGTGTGAGGGTCTATGGCGTAGTCGCCCGTCGATAAGATGGTGGTGGCGATCTCGTCATCGGTGATGATATATGCCGCTATGTCGCGGCGCATCAGCTCGGTATTGCCGCCGTAGAGAGCTGCCAGGCGTGGCAGGTTGGTGGGGCGGCCGCTGTCCATGGCCGAGGCTATGGTGCGGCGCCGTAGCGTGGCGCCGGCATCAGGAGCATCGTGGAGCAGCGAGGACAGGGCTATGCCTGTGGCATTGCAGCCGGCGATGAGACGGCCTATCGGCAGACCCATTTTCTTGGCGAGAGCCCCGGCCAGGAGGTTGCTCATATTGCCCGACGGCACCGCTATGTCGAGCGGCGTCTTTGACGCAGCCCCAAGGCGTGACCAAAGGTAGAAGAAGTAAAACACCTGCGGCACGATGCGCAAGATATTGATGGTGTTGGCGCTCACTAAGTGATATTGGGCGCATAGCTCCGGGTCGGCAAAGAGCTGCTTGATGATGGTCTTGCAGTCATCGATGGTGCCGGCCACCTCCACCGGATACACGTTGCTGCCCAGGGTGGTGAATTGGCTCTGCTGGGCGCGCGAGAGTGTGCCGTGTGGATATAAGATTATGGCATTGCCCGAGTGGGTGGCATGGCAGGCATTAGCTATTGAGGCGCCGGTGTTGCCCGTCGTGGCCACTATGAAATTGGGGTGGCGCGGCATGCCGCGCAGCTCGTTGATGGCCCGGCACATAAAGTATGTGCTGATATCCTTGTAGGCCAAAGTAGGGCTGTGATATAGCTCGGCTATCGCCGTGCTGTCGTCAAGTCGGTGGATGCGGATAGCCCCGGTCAGCGTGCTCTCCACGATAGATTTGAGCTTGCTCGAGGCGATATCTTCGCCCAGCAGGGTATTGGCCACCACATAGCTGATTTCCTCAATCGTCATCTCTGACATATTATTGAAGAAGGCGCGCGGGATGACGGGCGTGGCCTCAGGTAAGTATAGGCTGCCATCGGCTGCAAACGGGTGCAATACAGCTTCGGCTAAGCTGGCTCGTGATTTTCCGGTAGTGCTTACCAGTCGCATATTAAGGTCGGGTTTATAAGTATAGCAAAGTTACATATATACTCTTATATTTGCAACACTTGCCGGGCCTAAAAGTTGGCCGCTAAGTATTCTTTAAGATTAATTAAATGCGCTTTAATAGCCGTGAAGCGCTCTTTTGGCTAACTTTGTGGCGTAATAAGATTGTTATAAATGCATACATTGCGATACTTGTCAGTAGCGATACTTGCAGCTATCGGCGCAAGCGTCAGCGCCCGCGACGCCGCCGATGACAGCATCGCGCCCTATCAGCTCAAGGGCGTGGAGGTGAAATCGACACGCGGCATCAAATCGCTATCGCGCGTCAGCAACACCGATATCATAGGTCAGGGCCAGTTGCAGCGCGCTGCCTGCTGCAATCTCGGCGAGTCGTTCACCACCAATCCCTCGGTCGATGTGAGCTATGCCGATGCCGCCACCGGAGCCCGGCAGATAAAGCTATTGGGCCTCAGCGGCACATACGTGCAGATGCTCACGGAGAATGTGCCCAACCTGCGCGGAGCCGCTATCCCTTACAGCCTGGGTTTTGTGCCCGGACCGTGGATGCAGTCGATACAGGTGTCAAAGGGCGCCTCGAGCGTGAAAAACGGCTACGAAAGCATCACCGGTCAAATCAACATTGAGTTTCTCAAGCCGCAGGCCACCGATGGCGTCAGAGGCAATGTGTATCTTGACAGCCGCCTCAAGCTGGATGCCAACGCCGACGCCAATATCCACCTCACCGACAAGCTCTCAACAAGCCTGCTCCTGCATTTCGAAAACCGACAGAATGTCCACGACGGCAATGGCGACGGCTTTATGGATATGCCCAAGCTGCGACAATACAATATCATGCACCGGTGGGCCTATGTCGCTGAGTCGGTGATATCGCAGCTGTCACTGCGTGTGCTCAAAGACAATCGCGAGGGAGGCATGGCCGAGCACCACGCTTCTACCGATGTCGGCGCCGCACCGATGCCCATATATGCTATCAACGTAGCCACAAACCGCTATGAGGCGCAGTGGAAAAACGCTTACCTCTTTCAAGACAGCCGCAACAGCAGCATTGCGCTGATGCTGCATGGCTCATGGCATGACGCCTACCACACTTTCGGCAACACACTGTATGATGTGACGCAGAAAAATGGCTACGCACAGCTTATGTTTGAGAGCGACATCACCCCGAGCCATAGCCTCGCCGCGGGCGCTTCGGTCAACCATGACTACTATGGCGAGAAGCTCAGCCAAAACCTCACCGCTGATGCCATCCCCTCGGAGACCACGGTCGGTGCATATGCCCAATACACATACAAATATGGCAGAAAGCTCACCGTGATGCCCGGCCTGAGGGTCGATCACTCAAACCACTACGGCACATTTGTGACGCCGCGTCTGCATGTGCGTTACGCGCCGGCCAAGGTGGTGACGCTCAGAGCATCGGCGGGTAAAGGATATCGCTCGCCTCACGCCATCGCCGAGAACGTGACAATGCTCGCAAGCGGCAGAGCTGTATCAATTGCCGACGACTTGCAGCGCGAGGAGGCGTGGAACTACGGCATCTCAGCTTCATTCAATATCCCCATCGCCGATCGCAACATCGAGATCAACGGCGAGTACTACTACACACACTTCCTGCACCGCATGGTGGTCAACATCGATGGCGCCAAAGGCCCCCACACCCTGTCGTTTGAAAACCTCGCCGGGCAAAGCTACAGCCACACCCTGCAGGTCGATGCCACCTGCGAGGCATTTGACGGCTTCACGGCTACGGCCGCTTTCAGATACAATGACGCCCGCACCACATACGATGGCGTGCTGCGCCGGCAGCCGCTCACATCGCGATACAAGGGCCTCCTCACCTTGTCATACAAGACACCGCTCAGGCTGTGGCACTTCGACGTCACGGGCCACCTCGTGGGCTCCGGCCTGTTGTATGACCGCGTCACCTCTTACCCCTCATATTTTCAGCTGCAAGCTCAAGTCACGCGCGAGTTCAGACACTTCGCCATATATGCCGGCGGCGAAAACCTCACGGGCTACAAGATGAAAACCCCCGTGATATCGGCATCTGACCCCTGGGCGCCAGCTTTTGATGCCACGCAGGTGTGGGGCCCCACTGAAGGCGCTATGGCCTATGTGGGCGTTAGAATAAAATTTGAAAAGTTATAACCCTATTTAGCTAACAATACTGATATGAAACGATTGATTATCGCATCATTACTAACTGTGGCAGCACTCGCTCCGGCAGCCGCAAAAGATAGCAAATGCACCACTGACACCCTTGTGGTGGTCACGACACCGCCTATGCACTGCAGCAACTGCGAAAACCGCATCAAGGAGAACATACGCTTTGTCAAAGGCACTAAGCGCATCGAGGCTTCTGCCCAATGCAACCAAGTGACCATCATCTACGACAACCGCAAGGCATCTTACGACGACTACAAAGACGCTTTCGCCAAAATAGGCTACTCCATTGACACCGACAAAGGCCACGACGACGCTGCTGACCGTCAGTAACCACCGCCGGCTGCTATAGATTCAGCCCCATAGAGTAGGCTTCGGCTAATTTGGCATTGCCCGTGATGTCGCGCGCGCCCGTGACGCCACCGCAGAAGACAGTGCCCGCAAGGCGGCTCTTCGGGTAGCACTTGATCCACCCCATCAGCCCCGTTTCTGCTCCTCGTGGCGTCTCAGGGTCTGATGCTTCAGCTGTCGTGAGCAGATACACATCTCTGAAGCGATAGTCGAGGCTGTACATAGCATTCATGCGGTCAATGAGAGTCTTCATCTGCCCGCTCATTTCATAGTAATATATCGGCGTAGCCCATACCACCACGTCTGACTCCAACACCTTTTCCATTATAGCATTGGCATCATCGGGTATGCTGCAATGCCCGATATTTTGGCATATAAGACACCCGCGGCAAAACTTTATATCCTTGCCGGCAAGAGTGATTTTAGTCACATTGTGGCCGGCATCCATCGCGCCTGCCGCAAATTTATCAGATAATATATCGCTGTTGGACCCGGGTCTGAGGCTGGTCGAAATGACCACAACATTCTTTTTGAGCATTGTCATAAGGTCTAAGAAACTGTTTCGTGTGTTATTGATGTTGCAAAAATAATACATTTTACCCAATCCACCTATGCCAAAAGTGCAAAAAATGTCACTTTCGGCTGCGCGGCGTCACCAATGTGCTGTCACCGCAGCGCCGCTACCTCTGCGAGGATGCTGTCCAGCGCAGCTTCAGGGCTCACCCGGCGCAGCTCCGGCCGCTCTTTGGCCAGCATGGTGAGCTGCTTTTTGGCATATACGCGCGTGTTCTTGGCGATACGCGCTATGGCGGTGTCATAGTCCATGATGCCGTCGAAGTAGGCGAATAGCTCTTTGTAGCCCACGGTGTTGAGTGCGTTGAGGTGGCGATAGGGCAGCAGGCGGCGCGCCTCATCTACCAGGCCTGCCTCCACCATGGCGGCGACACGGGCGTTGATGCGGCTGAAGAGGATGTCGCGTGGCAGCTCGAGAGCGTATTGGCGTATGGCAAAGGGGCGCTGTGCCCGCGCGCCGGTGCATAGCGAGGAGTAGGGCTGCCCGGCTTGCAGCGTGACTTCGAGGGCGTGCATCACTCGCCGCGTGTTGGCGAGGTCGGCTTTGTGATAGTAGTCGGGGTCGGAGATCTCGAGCAGGGCGAGGAGGCCTTCGCGGCCCAGCTGCTCGTGCAGGTTGATGACGCGCCGGCGCACCTCCGGCGTGATAGTAGGCATGGCATCGATGCCGCGGACCACGGCGTCAATATACATCACTGAGCCGCCGCAGAGTATGGCGTAGGGCGATTGCTGCCACAGTGTGGGCAGCAGGCTGAGCACGTCGGTCTCAAATTGTGCGGCGCTGTAATAGGCGTCGAGGGGCAGGGTGCCCACAAAGTGGTGTGGCGCAGCCGCGAGCTCGGCGGCGGTGGGCGCGGCGGTGCCAATGGGCATGTCGCGGTAAATCTGGCGGGAGTCAGCCGACAGGATATGGCACTGCAAGGCCTGAGCCAGCTTGATGGCTATGGCGGTCTTGCCTGAGCCGGTGGGGCCGGTGATTACGATTAGTGTGCCTGTCGGTGACATTGATGCTGTGGGTGGTGATGGAGTGGGGGAATTGCCGGGCGCGCCGGGCGCGCCGGCGTGGTCGGCAGATGATATTGCAAGTGCTCGCGGCTGCCTTGTGAGCGATGGCGGCGGCGAGCACTTAGCGGTGGTGATGGCGTGGCATCTCAGGCTCGCCTTATCGCTGAGCCACGAGCTTGGTGATTTCGATGATTACCTGCATAGCCTTCTCCATTGAGGGTATGGGCACAAACTCATATCGGCCATGGAAATTCAGGCCGCCGGCAAAGATATTGGGGCAGGGGAGGCCTTTGAAGGAGAGCTGGGCGCCGTCGGTGCCGCCGCGTATGGGCTGCACTTTGGGCTTGATGTCGGCGCGGCGCATAGCCTCTTGTGCTATGTCGATGATGTGCATCACCGGCTCTATCTTCTCGCGCATGTTGTAGTATTGGTCGTTAATCTCCAATGAGCAGCAGCCGGGAAATTCGTGGTTGATTTTACGCGCTAAGTGCTCCATCTCTTTTTTGCGGCGCTCAAAGCGGTCGCGGTCATGGTCCCTGATGATGTAGGTGAGGGTGGTCAGCTCCACGGTGCCGTCCATGCCCACGAGGTGGTAAAAGCCCTCATAGTCTTCGGTGTGCTCGGGGGTCTCCCATCGCGGCAGCATGATCACAAACTGGTTGGCGATGCGCATCGAGTTGATCATCTTATGCTTGGCATATCCGGGGTGCACGTTGCGGCCTTTGAAGGTGACGCGCGCCATGGCGGCGTTGAAGTTTTCGTATTCCAGCTCGCCTATTTCGCCGCCGTCAATGGTGTAGGCAAAGTCGGCGCCAAAGTGAGGCACGTCAAATTTGTGGGCGCCTTTGCCTATCTCTTCGTCGGGGTTGAAGGCTATGCGCACCTTGCCGTGCTCTATCTCGGGGTGCTCTTTGAGGTAGGCTATGGCGCTGATTATCTCAGCCACGCCGGCCTTGTCGTCGGCGCCCAGCAGTGTGGTGCCGTCGGTGACTATCAGGGGCTGGCCTTGATAGTGGAGCAGCTCGGGAAATTCGCGCGGCGACAGAGTGATGCCCTCTTTGTCGTTGAGCACGATATCGCCGCCGTCATAATTCTCCACGATGCGGGGCGACACGTGGCGCCCTGACATATCGGGCGAGGTGTCGAGGTGGGCGATGAAGCCCACGGTGGGCACATCGGCGCGAGTGGTGTTGGCGGGCAGGGTGGCCATCAGGTAGCCGTTGTCGTCGAGAGTGATGTCGCTGAGCCCTATTGCCTCAAGCTCTTTTTTGAGGTGCTTGGCAAAGATCATCTGCCCCGGGGTCGAGGGCGTCATATTTGTGAGCTCGTCGCTCTGGGTGTCAAATTTCACATATGAGAGAAAGCGATCTACGAGGTTCATAGCTGTGAGGTGGTAGTGGAGGGTTGATGTATGAGAGAAGAAATGTGATTATAATTCGGCGATAGCCTCTTGTATCTCGCGCCACGGCATGGTGGCTTTGATGGTCTTGGCGTCATCGCCGGTGCCGGTGAAGATGATGCGATAACCGTCGATGCCGAGGCTGCGGAGGATATCGATGGTGTGGCCATGATATGAGTTCTGACGGCTGTAGCGCGCGGCGATGGGTTTGAGGTAGCGCGCCTTGATGTTGGCCGGGGTGTAGTGGACGTAGTATGTGGGCGATTTGAAGGTGATGGTGTAGGTGGCAAAGCCGGTCACGAAGTCAAAATCTACGGCTGTGACGCCATCGGCCATATAATAGATGCCGGCATCTTTGAAGACCTTGGCGAGGCTCTCTTTTGCCGCTCCGGGATTGAGAGCTGACGGCTGGCTCTTGAAGAGGGTCTTCAGCTGCTCGCCGCTGTAGTCAAAGGTGGCGCTGTGGCCGTAGATGTCGGTGAGGCTGAGCTGCACGGGCACTGCGCCGGCGCAGACGTTGTTGATGAATGACTCTGCTGCGCCACCTTCGTATGATTTGATGTAGTAAGCTGCGGCATAGTCTATCAAGGCTCTGTCATACTCCTTGATGTCAAACACCGAGTCTCTCAGGGCGATGTCGATGCAGAAGGCGCTGTCGGTGAAAGCAGCGGTGGCTTGGTCGGTGATGAAGAGGTTGCTACTGATTTGTTCATCGAGGTCTGCGTTAATCTCGGTGGCTTGCGCTTGGAGAGCAGCTCGCGCTTTAGCTTCCTTGTTTGAGCATGCCGGCAGTGTCAGTGCCATAACGGCGGCGACGAGAGCGGTATAGAGCGTCGTTGTTTTCATAATGCGTGGCTGATATTATTTTTGTGGGGTGGTATTGGGTTTGCTATTTTATTTCATGAATACAAAATATACGGCGGCGATGAGGCAGCCAAAGGCCGCTATATGGTTCCAATGCAGCGGCTCGCCTCTGAAGAAGACCACGGTGAAGAGGGTAAACACCGTCAGGGTGATCACCTCCTGGATTATCTTCAGCTGCATCAGTGAGAAGGCGCCGCCGTTGCCGCTGAAGCCGTAGCGGTTGGCAGGCACCTGAAAGGCGTATTCGGCCAAGGCTATGAGCCATGACACTATTATCACCACATAGAGCGGGGTGGCGGAGGTGAACACTTTCATCTCCTGCAATTTGAGATGACCATACCAGGCGAACGTCATGAAGATGTTCGACACTACTAATAGTGCTATGGTCAGCCAGCCGTTCATATAAGTGAGGCGATTATTAGCATCCAGGGGGCCGCGATTAGCAGCGAGTCGATGCGGTCAAGCACGCCGCCGTGGCCGGGTATCAGAGTGCCGGAGTCTTTGATGCCGGCGGTGCGCTTGATGAGCGACTCAAAGAGGTCGCCCCAGGTGGCCGCGATAGCGATGGCTGCGCCTATGGCGACGCTACCGATGGCGCCGAGCTCCATCGCCGGCAAGGTGCCCAGATAGCTGAAGCAGAGCCACGAGCCCAGGCAGCTGAAGACAAGGCCGCCGAAAAAGCCTTCCCACGATTTCTTGGGCGACAGCCGCTCAAACAGGCGGCGCTTGCCTATGAGGCTGCCCACGCAGTAGGCACCGGTGTCATTGAGCCATATCAGTATGAAGAGCGTCAGCACCAGATAAGCGCCTATGCCTTCGCCAACACACGCAGCAGAGTCGAGCGAGGCATACAGCTGATGCAGCGACAGTAGCGGCACCAAGATATATATCAGCGACAGCACTGAGAATGCCAAATGCCGCAGCGCCGTGGCGCGCTTGTCATAGAGCGTGACTATGGGCTTGGCCAGCAACAGCACTATCAGCGCTATGCCGCAGATGTCAATCATGACGCCGGGTACCCGAACATCAGTCCATGAGTAGCTCAGCGACAGTGCCAGCAGCACGATGACAATGTCTCCGGCATTGATGATGCGACCCAGCGTGGTGGCCTTTTCCGAGCTGTCAGTGGTGGCATTCTGAAATTCATGTATGCCTATCGCGGCAAAGACCATGCATAGCAGCGCAAACCACAGGTTGCCGGCAAAGATGGCGCCAACGATGGCTCCAACATAAACCAGGCCTGAGGCTGAGCGTTTGAGTAACTTGTTCATGCGTACAGATTATTATAAATCACACAAAGGTAATAAAATTTGTTGAGAAATAGTCACCTCACCACTATTTTCTTGGTCATATTGCCATTGCGCGCTATATATATGCCGCGCGTGAGGCTCTCGGCCGGCCGCTCAGCGCCATGCAGGTCGTAGTATGTGGTAGCCGACGGCATAGCGGTGACGCTGACATCGGCCACTGCCGAGGGCAGCAGGCTCTCGGCTCCGGCGAGGGCGTTGATGAGTCCGGCGCCCCAGCGGCTGTCGGCGGTGGTGGGCGGCGTGGCTGTAGCGGTGGCTATGTCGCGTATCTGCTCGGGAGTGAGAGTGGGGTCTATGCTCAGCCAGCACGCGGCGATGCCGGCCACATGAGGCGCGGCCATCGAGGTGCCGGCCATTGAGGTCCAGTAGTAGGTGTTGTCGCCCACGGTGACCTTGTGGTTAGCCGTCACGGTGGCGGCGGTGCTGTAGGTGGCATAAGGGCCGCTCAGCGGTGCCACGATGTAAGCGCCCGGAGCGCACACGTGGGGCAGCGAGCGACCGTCGATGATTGTGCCGTGCGACGACGACGGCAGCGGCTCATCTACCACATTGTTCCATGTCTGCGTGCCGCCCATAGCGATAGGCGCCGAGTTGCGTGTGCCGTAGTTGCCAACCGAGATGGTGCGGTGTGAGCACGCCATATTGCTGATGCTGTGCTCGCTGTTGCCGGCACTGACGCCGGCGATGCCCGGGTTGCGCAGCCAGGTGTATTGGCCGTCGGTGTAGAGGTAAATATCGTTGCCGGGCGCGGTGCGCGCGCTGACGCCCACGAGGTATCGCCCGGTGTAGCTGTCGGGATTGGTGTCGGAGCATTTGGTGGATATCTGCATCAGTATGTTGTGGCGGCCGCTGTAAGGCGACAGCGATGCGGCGGCAATCACGGAGCCCCGCAGATACTGAGCAAACTCGCTGTCGTTGGCATCGACAGTCAGCGACGTGTCAGGCTCGGAGCCGAACCACGGCGAGCTATACACATATTGCTTGGTCACGGTGTCGTAGATGAGCACTTGAGCCTCCACAGGCGTGCCGTCGGCGCTCCAGATGTCGAGGTAGCCATCTATGGTGAAGGAGTCCCACGCATTGTTTTCTATCGACACGGTGACCGTGGGTGTGGCCTCGTCGGCGCTGTGGCGCAGCGATATCTGCCGCGAGCCGTTGTTGCCGGCGGCGAGCACTATCATAGCGTCATCGGCACACTTGTCGAGGTATTGGCAGAAGAGGTCGGTGCCGTCGTGCGGACCCATATAGTCGGCGAGCGAGAGGTTGACCACGGCGGGCTTGCCCGCAGCCTTGGCGTAGGCGATGATGTCTTCGACGCCGGCGAGGATGCCCACTTCGGTGAGCTCGCTCGTGGTGGCTATGATGTCGGCACCGCCGGCGATGCCGTAGTAGGGGCTATATCCGGCCTCGCCGGCCATGATGCCGCAGACGTGAGTGGCGTGGCGCTCATTGCTGTCGTCAGTGACCCAGCTGTCGAGGTCCTCGCCGCTTACTATCGTGCGCTGCCCTTTTTCGGCCCGGTAGTGCGACAGCTGCTTTACGCGGTCGCCGAATTCGATGAAGTGGGGGTCAAAGCCTATATCGCTAAGGCCCACCACCACCCCGGAGCCGTCGGCGGTGAAGCCTGCGGCCCCGGCTGCTTGATACATGGCATCAACGGCGGTGGCCGGGCGCGCCAGATCCATAGCAGCGCAGGCCGTGCGGGCCATCTCGGCGCGGGTGATGCTGCCGCTCATAGCCGACAGCCGGCTCAGTGCGTCTTCGGGCACGCTGGTGAGCACCAGGTTGTCGCGACGGTTATATATGATGCAGCCAAGGGCTGTGAGGTCATCGATGGCGCTGTCGTCGCTGATGTCGATAATCAAGGGTATGTAGCCGCCGGTCGAGTAGGGCCGTGCCCCGGCCTGCGCGGCGCGGTGCATGGCGAGCGTGGCGCCGGGGTCGAGCACGGCAGCACCGGCCGGCGATGTGGCGGCGGCGACGATGGCGGCGAGGGTTATTATCTTGCTGAGCATAGTATGGCTGACGAGGTGATTATGATGTTGTCGGTGATGGTTGTTGATTGTCATATATTGTTGATGGCGGCTGATGCCGGGTGGCGATGCCGCCGGGATTAATCAAAGGAGGCGGCGACCATGGTGTCGGTTGCCGCCTCCTTTGATGTTATAGCTTATGGCAGCCGTTGCTGCGCATATTGTGTCAGTGTGTAGTGGTGATGCGGAGTGTTACTTCACCAAGATGCGCTCGCTGAGGGTGCCGTTGACGTTGAGGATATATACGCCGGCGGCGAGGTCATCGGCTGAGAGTGTCACGCTATTGCCGTCGGCGCTGACGCTCTTGAGCAGCTGGCCTGAGATGGTATAGAGGCGCACGGTAGTCGTTGCTGCGCCGGGGGCAAACACATCCCATACGTTGTGGCCGGCGGAGGTCACCACCAGCTGGTCGCCGCCGTCGGTGGCGATGTCGCTGACAGCGCCTTTCTCCACTGACTTCATGCAGCCCAGAAGGTTGAACTTACCGGCGCCGCACTGCACCGGGTCGGCTTGCTCGGTGTAGGTATCGGTGATAGCGTTGGCCATAATGTAGCTGCGCACCTGATCTACGGTGAGCGACGGGTTGGCCTCAAGCATCAGCGCCACACCGCCGGCCACCACGGGGCACGCCATCGAGGTGCCTTGCTCCACGGCCCATGTCGAGCTGCGGCCGTTGACGGTGACGTCGGCAAGCATATTGTAGCTGTTTGAGGCTGTGATACCCTCGTTGTCGCAGTAATACTTTGAGTATGACGATACCACGCCGCAGCCGGGAGCGCAGATGTGGGGCAGCGAGCGGCCGTCAACGAGGACGCCGTATGAGGTGAAGTCGGTGATCGGGCCGGCGGGATATACTACCTGACCCTGCTGGTCATAGTAGCCGTAGTTGAAGCCGGCCACGGTAGTCCATTTGCCGCGATTGTTGTAAGCGCCCACCACCACGCAATTCTCGATGCATGCCAGGTCATTGATAGTGTTGCTGGTGTCGCCGTCGTAGTAGTTGGTGATACCTCTTGACTGCATCAGAGCGGTGAGCGAGCCGGCGCCATCATCGCAGTCGTTGACGATGTCGATGCGCTGGCCGGCCTTGCCGTTGATGTAGATACCCACGGCCAGGTTGCCGGTAGAGTTGGTGCTTGCGTTGTTGTTGATAGAGTAGCTGATGGCGCAGTTGTAGCGGTTGTTGACGCTATTTTGCGACATTGCTATCTGTATGATAGAGTTTGACAGCGCCTTGTCGATGTTGGCATCGTGGGTGCCGCTGTAGCCCGTGGTCGAGAATGTCTGGGTACCCGTGGCGCGGATGGTGCTCTCATAGAGCACTGCCTTGGTCGATATGTTGTAGATCTGCAGTGTCACCGTGAAGAGCTCGCTGTTGCTGCCCCAGATATCCATAAGGCCCGAGGCGGTGACGCCCTTGACAGCCGGCGTGATAAACGTGCCAAAGCCGGTGTTGCCGCTGGTCAGCGTGCGCGACATAGAGATAGGCTGGTCGCCGTCGTTGCCTGAGGCGATGCAGATGATAGCATCTTTGCCTAACTCGTTGATGGCGCGCTCATAATCTGATGTGCCATCGTGCGGGCCGGTGGTGTGCCCCAGCGACAGGTTGACCACAGCGGGGCGGCCCTGAGCCTTGGCATATTCCACCACGGCCTTCACGCCGCCGAGGATATTGGCCGTGGCGAGTGAGCCGCAGCCGGCCACAATGTCAGACTCAGTGGCGATGCCATAATACGGGCAATACTTGCGCGACGACACCGTGTATGAGCCGGTGGTGGGGTCTATGACCGACACCTTGCCATCGCCGCGGTTGTTGTACGAGCCTGCCATGATGCCCATAGTGTGAGTGCCGTGAGTGTCCGCCTTGTTGTCGGTGGTGAAGCCGCCCACAGTCTCTGACGTGTATGTCGTATAATTACCATTCGAGCCGGTGAAGTGAAACAGGCGCTCAATGCGTGTAGCGCCGGCCCCATTATCCTTGAAGAAGTTTACGTGGTTGGGGTCCATACCGTTGTCATAAATGCCGGCGATGATGCCATTGCCCTTATATGCCTTTGAGAGCCCCTCGCCATTTTGCACGGCGTCAGCATTGACAGCTGCGCGAGCAAGGTCCATCAGCGGGCGCAGCTCCGTAGAAAACGATGCCGACACCACCATATCCGTATTTGACGCTGCCACCAAGTCCTCGATAGTGCCGCTCACCGCGATCACATCGCCCACCCGGTAGTGCAGCTCCAGATTGGCCGTGAGCTTCTCAATGTCAGAGCCCGGGCGCACAGTCATCAGCGCCGTTGCCGTAGCCTCGCCGCGTGACGCGCTGCTCAGATCAAATGGCATACCCTTGATAGGCAGCACCTTAGCTGTAGGGTTGTCGCGTACTAACTGATACTGATCAATATACAATTGACCGGCCGTATCAAACTTCGATTGTCCGGCAGCGCCAAGCGTGGAAAGCGCCGCCAGCGTCAGTGAGAGATATAACTTTCGCATATTTTGTAGAATAGGATATTTTACTTATTCGATGTATGGAAAAATGGCTGTTATTATCAGAGGGTATAGGAAATAGCCGGCCGACATAGCCCGCTGAAAGGCTTTTACACCTTTCGATGGCAAATTTACTACAAAGAAATCAATAACCGTCGCTTTTTATGTTAAAAAATATTTCTCCCCCACCTCCCACAAAAATCCCGCGCCGACATCAGAGCCGCGCGGGATTTTTATATGCTAATAAATAAATGTGTATGCCCTTAGAGCGCCACCTTGGCCACGCATCCTGCCACTCGCACCATGTAGATGCCGTGGCTGCGTATCGGTATCAGGCTGTCGTAGCCATGATATACGAGGGCGCCGGAGGCGGCATATACATCGATGATGCTGTCGGCGGGCGCGCCCTTCACTGCTATGCCATCAGCGGTCGCTACAATCGCTATGCCCTCGGCTTCGACGTCGTCCACGCCGGAGATTTTTTTGACTGTCACCGTGCATGACGACTTCACATTGCTGCCATCGGTGGCCTTGGCCGTGATGGTAGTCTCGCCGGCGGCAAGAGCTTTGACGGTGGCGGTGCCGTCGTTGTTGTCCTTGACAGAGGCTATCTTGGTGTCGCCTACTGTCCATTCGAGGGCCTGCACTGTGGCGTCGGCGGGCTTGACAGTGTAGGTGATATCAGAGCTGTCACCGACATATAGCGTCAAAGAACTCGGGCTGAACGTCACCGTCTTGACTGCTACCGGGTCCATAACTATTATGTTGGAGAACTTCTTCCATACATCGGCTGCCTTGTATGATTGGTAGCCCGCATTGGGCACATACAGCTTGCAGCTTGACATATCTATATTTCGGAATACCGAAACGTCATCGCACTCCGGAGGTGTGGGATTGAGCGATGTTACAGATGACACTTTCGAGCACCCTTTGAAGGCGTTTGCTACCAAGAGCCGTACTGATTTGCCTATAGTAATGGATGCTATATTATTGCAGCCTTCAAAAACTGGGCCATCTGCTTGTCCCATCGTAGTGCAGTTCTCGGCATTATATACCACCGACGTTAGGCCGCTGCAGTCCAAGAAGGCAAACACGTGGATCGCTTTTACCGAATTGGGGATGGTGAGCGTGCCGCTGAGGCCGCTGCAGCCCCAGAAGGCATACGAGCCAATCTCAGTCACTGAGTTACCGAAGCTTACTGATGTTAGGCCGCTGCATTCCCAGAAGGCACATGAGCCAATCTCAGTCACCGAGTTGGGAATGGTGACCGAAGTCAGGCTTCTGCAGCCTTGGAAGACACCTAAACCAATCGAAGTCACCAATTCACCAATGCTGACCGAAGTCAGTCCGGTGCAGCCGTAGAAAGCAGAGTCGCCAATCGACGTCACCGAGTTGGGGATGGTGATCGATTTTAGGCCGCTGCAGTCCAAGAAGGCATTTTTGCCAATTGTTGTCAACGAGTTGGGGAGAGTGATTGATGTCAAGTCATCGCACCAACCGAATGCACATTCACCAATCGAAGTCACCGAGTTGGGTAGGTCAACAGATTTGAGACCGGTGCCGCTGAATGCATAGTCTCCAATCTTAGTTATCGAGTTTGGAATAGTGATTGATGTCAATCCGGTGCAGCCATAGAATACACGATTCCCAATCTCGGTAATTGAGGTGGGGATGTTAACCGATTTGAGGCTGTAGCAGCTACTGAAAGCTCCGTCGCCAATCTTAGTCACTGTGTTGGGGATAAACAGCGATGTCATTTCGCTTGACTGATCTGCAACAGCACTGCCAGCCATACCCTGGATCTCTGCCACAGTATAGGTCGTTCCAGAGTAGGTAACCTTTGATGGGATAGTTACACTACCTTTGGCAACAATGACCGTTACTGAAACCTTTCCGCTGCCGATCTTTGTATAGAATATATCATCGATGTCGAAGTCCCAGGCATGGGCGGCTGCGCCGGTCAGCGCCAGCAGCAGCGCAAGTAGTATTCGTTTCATTTCTTTAGGATTAAATAGAGTATGTGCCATATTGTAAGACGTTGGGGGAGCTTATCGAATAGCTCCGGATGTGTGAGTATGGTGTCTTTTTTGATATTTTTTATTTGAGCTATAATTGAGGGGCCTGGCTTAGTAAGGCTCTTTAGCTCGTTTTCGGTGACCAAGAGCGAGAAGCTGAGATTTCCGGCTTTGCCTATGCGCCATAAGAAGTAGTCGAGGAGGTCGCATTGCGATTTGATGTACGTGGCGTTGCCGAAAGTGTTCCACAAATCGCTGTCGTTTTGAGATAGAGCGCTGATGATGTTTTTTACCGCTATGGTGTAGTCGGTCATTTCACTGATTTTCAGCTTTTTATTGCCTTGATTTAAGCCAAGCTTATCAGCTAATGCCGGCAACAAATCTCTCACTACTGAGTCATAGATGGGGAAGCCAACTTTGTCTCCGTGGGCATTCACCAAGAAGAATAAGTACTTTGATATCAGCGATGTGGCTTTCATACCATCACCGTCTTTGTCATAGCCATAGTCGTCTTTAAGAATCAGCTCTTTGGCGATGTTATGGTTACGTGACGGGGCTTTCACAAAAGCGATGGCTTGTTGGGCAAGGTCTGAGTCGCTGCCAAAACGGATTATTGCCTTGGCAATATGGCTGAGGCCGAATTGACGCATGCCGTTGACGTTAGTGCTGTAAAATAGGTCAATAAGGGCCAATCGCTGGATTATGAGTATGATATCATTGCTTTGACCGGTTACTTGATGCGAGCCTGAGAACAAATCTTCAATAGCGTCGCGGTGGGTCTCAAACGAGGTAGCATTGCCGCTAATGCCGCTTGCTGACTGCGAGGCGATAGAGTCATTGAGCTTTGCGCAAAGCTCTGCGTAATATCCGTGAAGCTCATCTTCTGTCAATCCGCGCCGGACTTCGCCGCTGTGGCCTTGCTCGGGCTGTGCGGTGTATAGAGGCATATTGCGTATTGCTCCGTTGATTAAGGTTGCCGCCGCTTGCTGCGGTGATAACGTTGATTTGTCGTTGTTTGCCATAGGCTTGTGTTGGTTTTTGTCGCTTTGTGACTTCCGGCAAAGCGGTTAATAAAAAACGGTGTGGAAGTCATATCGTCTTTATCCAATTCTCAGGTCTTGGCCAACCTACGCAACAGATAAAGCGACAGTTCCACACCGTATATGCAGCCTACAGCGCCCTCGCTTGCTCGACGATACATTATCGCCACTGATTGTGAGGGATGCTCATGTCAGGTATTAGCATTTGATGTAAATACCATTCACTCGGTTATCTTTGCTGCGTGTCACAAACGGCCAAGTTTGAGAATCAAAGATAAAATGTGAGTTAATATGTTTTTATGTCGTTGATAGGCTCTCTTGCCTATCGTGAGCGATGATTTATACTCTCACGTGGCAAATTTAATCATAATCAATGATATTTGCAAGCAAAAGCAAAAAAATCAATAAAAACAATCTTTGGTCCACGCAAAAATCCCGCCAGCGACTCGCCGTCGCTGAGCGGGATTTGCTAAAGAGTGATGAAGAAAAGTATATATCTTTAGAGCACCACCTTGGCCATTACGTCGGCCACGAACACGAAATAGATGCCGTGGTTGCGTATCGGTATCAGGCTGTCGTAACCGTGATATACGAGGACGCCGGCGGCTGTATATACGTTGATGATGCAGTCGGCGGGAGCGCCTTTCACTACGATACCCTCCGCAGTGGTTGTAATCTCAATATCGTCGGCTTCGAAGCCACCAACGCCTGCATTGCCCACCTTCACCACGCACGAGGCTGTGAGGTCGCTGCCGTCGAGGGTGCGGGCCGTGATGGTGGCCTCGCCTATGGCGAGCGCATTGACTGTGACAGAGCCATCGCTATTTGTCGATATCGAGACCCTCCTCGGGTCGCTTGACGACCATGCCACGCTCTTGTCAGCGGCGTCTTCCGGCAAGATGGTGTAGGTGATTACCTCACTGTCGCCCACATTCAATGCGAGCTGCTCGGCACTGAGCGTCAGCGATGATGCCAATGGCGGTAATATCTTCACCTCACACGAGGCTGTAAGATTGCTGCCATCGGTGGTGCGGGCGGTGATGGTGGCAGTGCCTTCTGACTTCGCTACGACTGTGATAGAGGAGCCATCGGTGTTATACAATATTGATGCCACGGTAGGGTCGCTTGACTTCCATGCCACACCCTTGCCGGTGGCTGTTTCGGGTAATATCGTGTACGAAATGACCTCGCTTTTGCCAACCGGCAGCTCGAGCCGCTCGGCGCTCAGCGTCAGCGACGTTGCCAATATCGGCTCAACCTTTATGGCGCATGTGGCTGTCACGTTGCTGCCATCGGTAGCCTTGGCGGTGATCGTAGCCTCTCCTATCGCAATGGCGCTGACTATGACAGAGCCATCGCCATTGTCAGTCAGCGACACAATGCCGGGCTTAGCCACTTCCCACTCTACGGTCTTGGTCGTAGCATTGTCAGGGCTGATGGTGCACGATATTGAGGTGCTGTCACCTACCTTAAGATTTGCCGTTTCGCAGCTCAGCGTCAGCGACGTTGCCAATATCGGCTCAACCTTTACGGTGCAGGTGGCTGAGATGTCGCTGCCATCGGTGGTGCGGGCGGTGATTGTCACCTCGCCTACTGACAGAGCTGTTATGGTGGCTGTGCCATCTTTGTGATCTACCACCGAGGCTATCGCCGGGTCGCTCACGCTCCATTCAAGGTCTTTAATAGATACATCATCAGGCGATATTATATACCGGATGTCAGCGGCATCGCCAACCGTCAATGTTGAGCTGTTTGGATTAAGCGTTAGAGACTCTGCGGCCACGGACACAAAAGTGGTAATATTTAAGAAATCTTTCCACACGGGAGCTGTAGCGTATTTATTCTTACAGGTGTAGTTGACCGATAGCTCACATGTGGATTGTATGCCTTCAGCAAATACTGAGGCAGATGCGCATACGGGAGGTGTGAGATTGCGCGATGTCACTTTCGATAAATTTGTGCAGCCGGCGAAGGCATATTTTGGTATTGTTGTTACAGCCTCACCAATGGTCAGAGATGCAAGCGCTGTGCATCCTTCAAAGACCGGCGAAGACGAATAGCTCATCTCAGTGCAGTTCTCGGCATTGAAAATTACCGATGTCAGGCTGCTGCAGTCTTTGAAGGCGGAGTAGCCAATCGTCGTCACTGAGTTAGGGATGGTGAGCGTGCCGGTCAAGCCGCTACAGCCGGCGAAGGCATATTTTGGTATTGTTGTTACAGCCTCACCAATGGTCAGAGATGCAAGCGCTGTGCATCCTTCAAAGACCGGCGAAGACGAATAGCTCATCTCAGTGCAGTTCTCGGCATTGAAAATTACCGATGTCAGGCTGCTGCAGTCTTTGAAGGCGGAGTAGCCAATCGTCGTCACCGATTTACCGATGGTGACTGAGGTTAGACCGCTGAAGCCGCTGAAGGCATAGTTGGGTATTGTTGTTACAGCCTCGCCAATGGTCACAGATGCAGGTGCTGTACATCCTTCAAAGGCCGGCAAATTCGAAGAGCCCATCGCTGTGCAGTTCTCGGCATTGAAAGCTACCGATGTCAGGCTGCTGCAGTCTTTGAAGGCGGAGTAGCCAATCGTCGTCACCGATTTACCGATGGTGACTGAGGTTAGGCCGCTGCAGCCGGTGAAAGCATAGCGGTCAATCTCAGTCACCAAGTTGCCGATGGTTAGCGCGCCGGTGAGGCCGCTGCAGTCCTTGAAGGCGGATTTGCCAATCGTAGTCACCGAGTTAGGGATGGTGAGCGCGCCCTTCAATCCGCTGCAGCTGCAGAAAGCACCATTGGGAATAGTCTTCACCGATTCACCTATGGTGAGAGATGCAAGCGCTGTACATCCTTCAAAGATCGGATATATCGAATATCCCATCTCAGTGCAGTTTTCGGCATTGAAAATTACCGATGTCAGGCTGCTGCAGTCTTTGAAGGCGGAGTAGCCAATCGTCGTCACCGATTTACCGATGGTGACTGATGTTAGGCCGCTACAGCTGCTGAAGGCATAGTTGGGTATTGTTGTTACAGCCTCGCCAATTGTGAGAGATGCAAGCGCTGTACATCCTTCAAAGATCGGAGATGTTGAATATCCCATCTCAGTGCAGTTTTCGGCATTGAAAGCAACCGAAGTTATGCCTCTGCAGTCTTTGAAGGCACAACCGCCAATCGATGTCACCATCTCAGGTATGGTGAGCGCTCCGGTGAAGCCGCTGCAGCCCCTGAAGGCATTGCTGCCAATCGTAGTCAACGTGTTGGGGAACGTAAGCGCTCCGGTGAGGCCGCTACAGCCCCTGAAGGCCTCATGGCCAATCGTAGTCACCGAGTTGGGAATGGTGAGCGAAGTCAGGCCGCTGCAGCCGGAGAAGGCATAGCGTGGTATCGTCTTTACCGATTCGCCTATGGTGAGTGATGTTAAATTAGTGCGATAATAAAAGGCGTCATTCGTTGCTGTGCAATTCTCGGCGTTAAATGTCACTGACTTTATGCCTGGGCATTCACGGAAGGCGTATTGTGGGATGACCGTTACCGCTTCGCCAATAGTGACAGATGTGATATTTGTACAGTAATCAAATGCAGTATAAAGTATCCCACCTGTACTTACAAATCCCATCTTAGTGCAGTTTGCGGCATTGAAAACTACCGATGTCAAGCCGTTGCACCAACTGAAGGCATTTTCGCCAATCTCAGTCACCGAGTTGCCGATGGTGAGCGCGCCGGTGAGTCCGCTGCAGCGCTCAAAGGCTCCACTGCCAATAGTAGTCACCGAGTTGGGGAGCGTAAGCGCGCCGGTGAGGCCGCTGCAGTCGTAAAAGGCTTCGTTGCCAATCTCCGTCACCGAGTTGGGGAGCGTAAGCGCGCCGGTGAGGCCGCTGCAGCCGTAAAAGGCTTCGTTGCCAATCGTAGTCAACGAGTTTGGGAGAGTAAGCGCGCCGGTGAGGCCGCTGCAGCCGTAAAAGGCCGATTCGGGTATTGTCTTTACTGCTTCACCTATGGTGAGAGATGTTAGGACGGTGCGATTCTTAAATGCTTCATTAGTAGCCGTACAATTCTCAGCGTTAAATATCACTGACTTTATGCCGGCGCGACCGGAGAAGGCGTATTGTGGAATAACCATTACCGCTTCGCCAATAGTGAGAGATGTGAAAGTTAAGCAGCCATTAAAAGCCGGAGCATCGGCGCTGCCCATCGTAGTGCAGTTTTCGGCATTGAAAGCTACCGATGTTAAGCTGCTGCAGTCTTTGAAGGCATAGTCGCCAATCGTGGTCACCGAGTTGCCGATGGTGAGCGCGCCGGTGAGGCCGCTGCAGCTATTGAAGGCGGATTTGCCAATATATGTTACCGAGGCGGGGATGGTGAGTTCGCCGGTGAGGCCGCTGCAGCCTCTGAAGGCATAGTCACCAATCGTGGTCACCGAGTTGCCGATGGTGAGCGCGCCGTTGAGGCCACTGCAGTAATTGAAGGCATAGTCGCCAATCGTGGTCACCGAGTTGCCGATGGTGAGCGCGCCGGTGAGGCCGCTGCAGCCGCTGAAGGCGTTGGAGCCAATCTCAGTCACCGAGTTGGGGATGGTGAGTTCGCCGGTGAGGCCGCTGCAGCCCCTGAAGGCCCAGTAGCCAATCGACGTCACCGAGTTGGGGATGGTGAGCACGCCGGTGAGGCCAGTGCAGCCGTAGAAGGCATAGTTGGGTATTGTCCTAACTCCATTGCCAATTATGAGAGATTCAGTACTACCACCTTTAAAAACATAATAGGGAGGGTCCCCCATAATTGTGCAGTTCTCTGCGTTGAATACAAACGTTTTAAACCTGCAGTCCTTGAAGGCACAACCGCCAATCGTCGTCACCGAATTAGGAATGGTGAGCGAAGTCAGGTAGGCGCAGTTCTCAAAGGCATAGTACCCAATGTAAGTCACGGTGTTGGGGATGGTGATCGATTTCACGCCTTTGTTAGCGAAGGCCGAGTCTGCAATCTTTGTCACCGTATAGGTCTTTCCTTCATAAGTAACATATGGTGGAATGTTTACATCTCCACTGGGACCGCTTTTTAAAGACACGTTTTGGTCATCTATTATTTCATAATTGAAGCCATTGATTGCGAAGTCGTAGGCATGGGCGGCTGCGCCGGTCAGCGCCAGCAGCAGCGCAAGGAGTATTCGTTTCATATTCATGGCAGTCTTGAGAAGTCAGTGATGATGTATTGGGTGTGCTTTTTTGTGCCCTTTTTAGTGGCAAGGTCCAATGAGTATTTACCCACATTCTTGCCCTTGACGTTTTGACTGGCTATCTTCACAAAGTCCATTGAGTTGATAAGCCAGTAGGTGTCAACGCTCTTGACGTATAACACATACCAGTAGTTAGGTCTTGGGTCAGGGCATTTGATATTGGCAACCAGGCCGTAAGAGACAGCCTTGACTTGCAGTTCTTGATAGATAGCAACCTGTGTGCCTGAGGCGGTGGTTAGCTCTACCAATTCGTTCTCTTCTGATGCCTTTGGGGCATCGGTGCTGTTTTTCGGCGCTACCAAGATGTCAACGCCATGGTCATCAACAGTGGGCAGATACACATCTCTGCCCTCCTCAAGCAGCATTGCTGCAACTTTTTGTTCGACGGCTTTGCCGAATCGAGTGTTTAATGAGGCCATAATGCCAATGGTTTTTGTCGCTTTGTGACTTCCGGCAAAGCGGTTAATAATAAAACGGTGTGGAAGTCATATCGTATTTATCTGAGCTCAGGTCTTGGTCAACCTTTGCAATAGATAAAACTATGACTTCCACACCGTGTATGCGCCCCATCTTCGGCGCTCCCCGGCCTTGGCGATGCTTTTACACCATAATGGGGGCGCTTGTATGGTAATGGCATAAGACGTAAATGTCGAACACTCGTTTATCTTCGTTGCGTGTCACAAACGGCCAAGTTTGAGAATCAAAGATAAATATAGATCTCGCTAATGCTGTCATGGCAGGCTCTCTTGCCCGTCAGGCTCAAGGTGTAATAGCCTCGTGCACGGCAAATTTAGTCATTATCAATGACAAATGCAAGCAAAACTACCAAAAAGCAATCGCCCTGCGCACATCAGATACGCTTTGTGCGACACCGGTGCCTTAGTCGGCGCGGCTTAAACTAAAGTGCTATTGCCTAATTATCTTCGTTGCGTGTCGCAAACGGCCAAGTCTGAGAACCAAAGATAATTGGCAATAACACTATAGTATGGCGACTTCGCGCTATTGTCGGTCTTGCTTGAGGCTGTGACGAGTGAGCCTCTCCTCTCGCACTGCAAAATTAATGGATAGTCGCGACATTTGCAATCAAAAAAGCTTAAATCACAGCAAATGGATTAAAAAGAACCAATACAGGGCCGTAGAATAGCACTTTTTTTTATTCGCAGAATGCGATTTTTTTGCCGCAGACGCAAAAAATGGTGAAATCCGACCATCCGACCACCCAAAATCACCCGCCGACGAGGCATCGCAAAGCCGGTGGCGGGCTGTTAAGAAATTCAAAAAGCGGGTGGGAGTATTAAACTTTGTGCGCCGCCGCTTGTCTTTTATTCAACAAGCCTATCGAAATTTTTAACCACAAATCTTCATAAAAAAGTAACGATTATGACAAAGAAACTTTTTACTATGGCGTCGGCTCTGGTGCTGGCTATCGGTGTCAGCGCTTTCGCCTCCGGCGACGACAATAAGGCCTGCGCTGACAAGCAGTGCGGCTCACAATGCCAAGCAAGCGCCGCAGTGTGCGCCGATGCCGCCTGCTGCGACCCCTTTGACGGCCTCAACCTCACACCCGAGCAGATGATGCGCCTCAACACCATCACCACCGAGTGTCGCGATGCTCAGAAGGCTGCCAAGTGCTGCAAAGAAGGCAAAGCCGGCTGCAAGGAAGGCAAGGCCAAGTGCTCCAAGGACTCCTGCGGCAAAGCCAAGTGCTGCAAGGAAGGCAAATGCGCCAAGGAAGGCAAAGCCAAGTGCTGCAAGGAAGGCAAATGTGCCAAGGGCGGCAACGGCAAGTGCTGCAAAGAAGGCAAAGCCAAGTGCGCCAAGGACTCCTGCGGCAAAGCCGACTGCTGCAAGAAGGCTCAGACCGACAGCTGCGCCGCTCGCCAACGCCTGCGCCAACACAATATGCGTATGCGCGGCGCTGCTGCCAACGCCGAGGCCACGTCTGAATACCTCGCCAAGGTCAAAGAAGTGCTCACCCCGGAGCAATATGTGCAGTTCCTCGAAAATTGCGTGACTCGCGGAGCCACCATGCCGCGCATGTTTGACCGCCCCGGCGGCGTCAAATATCGCGACCCCAAGACCGGCCGCGCCATCCCCACCGGCCGCGATGGCATGATGCTGCAGCGTCCGCGCCCCGTGCCTGCCGACAGCTGCGCCACGGCCTCTGCTCCCTCTTGCTGCTCAAAGAAATAACACACATTCTCCTCTCTCGATGAATGTAAAGGGCACCATCGGCGGCTGCGGCCGCGCTGGTGCCCTTAATGCGAGGCGCCCCCGGCGTTGATGGCTCATGTGCCATCGGCCGGGGGCGCCTGACGTGTCTATGTGGTCGCGCCTTAGTAGCGGATTTTGTCGGTGCTGTCGCCCCGGCGGCGGACGTAGATGCCGCCGGATTGCGGAGCGCTCACCTTGATGCCTTGCAGGTCATAATAGGCCGGGGTGGCATCAGCAGCGGCGGCAGCGGCGATGTCGCTGACGGCTGAGGGCTCGGCACACAGTTTGGCTCTGAGGGCGTCGATGTCGTCTTGGGTGAGCGTGCCGTTGCCGATGAAGTATGCGGCCATGGCGGCGCTGAGGTCTTCTACGGCATTGATGTCGTCAACGCCGAGTATCAGCTGCATGGCGTATTGCAGCAAGTGGTAGTCGCGAAACTCCAGGATGCCCATGCGATTGGATTTCTGATAGTCGGCGGCGATGTCGGTCCAGTCGGCGCCGCACAGCGCGGCGAGTACGGCGCAGAACACTCCGGTGCGGTCAGTGCCCAGGCGGCAGTGGATAGTGGCGGGCATAGGCGTGCTGTCGTCGATGATGAAGTCGGCCACTTCGCGTATCCATTGGCAGAAGATGTCGTTGTTGGCGCGGTAATACACAGCGTTGTACGACGGCGTGGTGCCGTTGACGGTGCCCACATACAGCACGTGGCCGTTGTCGAGCACCGCCTGATAGTAGTCGGGCACGCTCTCGGTGTATTTGACGCCTCCTATGGTGTAGGAGGTCAGAGACCCGGTGTCGTCGCCTGACAGGCAGATGTCTGACTGCACGCCATGCTGCACCGACAGCTCATCGACATACTGTATGCGCACCGGCTCTGTGGCATACGTGTCGCGTGAGTATTTGAACGGGTGATAGCAGCGATACAGCATCGTAGTGCCGGGCACCCGGCGGAAGTTGGATATCTCCTCCTGGCCCTCGGCGGTGCTGAGGTCAAAGTCATCGAGCGTCTTGACCACGTTGGCCGAGGCGCTGTTGGCTTTGATGGTCTCGAAGTCATCGCTGTTGAAGACCACGATGTTGTTTTTATCGCTGTTGCGGAAGACATAGCCCTCGGGGATAAATGACTTGCTGCTGCCGCTCTGCCACGACGAGCCGTTGGTCACAAATTTGAACTCGGGCTGGCCGCTGTTGCCGGGAATTTTCACGGCAGAGTAGGGCGCTGTCACGTGCCAGAAGTCGCCATCGGCATCGTAGGTCATGACGAAATCGTCAGAGGCTCCCCAGGAGGTGAACGAGCCGCGCACCTCCACGCTCTGCAGCCCTGAAACCTTCCACAGGTTGTTGTCAAAGATGAATGTCACGCTCTTGTCGCCGTCGTTGTCAATGAAGCATTTGGCACGGTCGGCGTCAGTGGGCTGCGGCTGGGCCGTAGCGCTCACAGCTAATGCAAGCATTAGCCCTAATGTGTAAGTTTTCATGGAAAAAGTGTTGATGATAAAATGTGATTAAATGTGAGTAAATATGATTAAATACCGATTGATTATCATTGTGATATGTGATATGATTGAGCCTCTTGCTGCCGCCCGGGCCTCTATGGCTGAGACCGGCTCAGCAGGCACGCATCGCCGTAGCTGAGAAAGCGGTAGCCGTGGCTCAGCGCGTAATCATACATCTCGCGCCATCCACTGCCTATAAATGCCGACACCAACAGCAGCAGCGTGGATTTAGGCTGATGAAAATTAGTGATCATCGTATCCACCAGCCTATAAGTATAGCCCGGAGCTATGATGATGCGCGTGTCGCCGATGATGGCAGGCAGTCTGTGGGCGTCAAGATAGCGCAATAGCAGCCGCAACGCTTCGGCGGCCGGCAGCGCCGGATGCTCGGCACAGTAGGGATACCACTGCTCCACCTCGCCACTCCACCGGCCGGCGCTGATCAGGCACCCTATGTGGTAAAGGCTCTCGAGCGTGCGCACCGAGGTGGTGCCCACCGCGCAGATATGCTTGCCGAGCTCCACGGCTTCGGCCAGCGCCGCGACCACGCTGCGCTCCACGGCGATAAACTCGCTGTGCATGCTGTGCTCGCCTATTGACGGCGTCTTCACCGGCTGAAACGTGCCGGCGCCCACATGCAGCGTCACCTCGTAGCGCGCTATGCCTCGTCGGTCTATGTCGGCAAGCACGCCGGGCGTGAAGTGCAGCCCGGCCGTCGGCGCTGCCACTGACCCCTCGATGTGGCTATACACCGTCTGATAGTCAGAGGCGTCAGAGGCCTCGGTGTCGCGCCCCAAGTATGGCGGTATGGGGATTACGCCCGCGGCATTTATCACCTCTGAGAAGGTGACCGCGGCTCCGGGTGTGGAGCTGTGCCACTCAAAGGCTATCTCCGAGCCGTTGTCGCCGGCGCTGAGGCGTGTGGCGCTGAGGCTGATGATGTTGCCATCGGCTGCCGTGACGACGCCGGTCAGCGGGCTGTCATCGCGCCACCGCTTGGAGTTGCCCACCAGACAGTGCCATCGGCAGCTATCCGTGCTCGCGAAGTTCTGCTCGTAGTCAGCCGGAGCCGTCGGCTCCAAACAAAATATCTCGATGAGAGCCCCGGTGGGCTTGCGAAAGCGCAGACGCGCGTTGATTACTCGCGTGTTGTTATATACGAGCAGCGAGTCGGCAGGCAGCAAGCCCGCCAACTCGTGAAATGTGTGTGTCGATAATGTGCCATCGCTACGGCGCTCTAACAGCTTGCACGCATCGCGCTGCACTAACGGGTGCTTTGCTATCAGCGCCTCGGGCAGGGGATAGTCGTAGTCGTCAATAGATATAAGCTGCGGAGTCATATCAGAACTTATATCCCACCGAGATTACTGCCGAATGGATGTTCTCTGCCAGGGTGGCTGTCGGTGCCTTTTGGTTGTCAAAGTCGGTGAAGGCGTGATAGGTAGCTTCGCGGCGTTTATACACATACGCTCCATCGATATAAAAGCCCTTATAGCGATAGCCCAAGCCCACCGAGATGTGCTGCGTGTCCTTGTCGAGGGTGTAGGCCGGGTCGGTGTTGACATCGCCGCTGAGCACTGCCGGTATGTCCTTGCCCTCGGCGGCATCGCTGACGTTGGTGGTGGCGTAGTTATATCCGGCGCGCAGGCTGAATTGCGGCGTCACCCTATACTCTACGCCGATGCGCACGATGTTGCTGGCCTGGAGGTAGTTGTGCACATTTTCGGTCAGGTAGGTGTCCTCCACGAAATTGTCGCCCCAGTTGTCGTAGGCCGCCACTTTGATTTTCATATCATTGTAGGCCTGGCGCTCATAGTCGAGGCTGATGATAGCCTTGTTGCCAAGCACTCCGGCCACGCCCAGCATAAAACGCCACGGCGAGCGCAGACGCCAATCGTAGGGGCATACATCGGTGTATTCGTGGCCGGCGAGGGGATCGGTGCCGCCGTCGCTGTAGCTGTAATCGATGGTGCCGCTGGTGCTTTTGGTGAGGCTATAGTACGTGGGGGTGTGGATGGCGGCGCCGAAGCGCAGTTGGTTGATAGGCTTCACGATGACGCCAAACTTAAAGTTGTAGCCCGTTCCGGTGACATACTGGTGGTTGTTCAGGTCAAAGCCCGCATCCACGGTCTTGCCGGCACCGGCGCCGGGAAACTCCACATTCTCCATGCTCTCGCTGTAGAGCGCATCGCGCGTGAACGACAAGTCGTTGATGCCCACGCCCAAGCCCCAATACACGGTGTTGAGGATATTGCCGCCAAGGTCGATGTTGTATTCATCGATGTAGCCGCGCTCGCGCACCTCAAAGAGAGCATCGCCCGTGGTGCCGTTCTTGTGCAGCCCATCGTATTTGGAGTTGTCCAAGGCCGTGGGGTTGATGAGCCAGCTGCTATAGCCCAACACGCTCAGCCATGAGTTATAGACGCCGTCGTTGTTGTACGAGTCCCAATAGGGGTCATAGTCGGATCCCTTGCCTGACAGCTCGCCGAACTCGAGAGCCTGCGCCGGTGTGCCTTGCGTGAGGTAGGCTATATAGTTTGACAGAGAGGTGGACGTGGGCATCTGATAGCCGGAATACACGCGGTCAAACGACATGGCCCTGTTATAGCTCACGCCCCACGAGATGCCCTTCAGAGTGCCTTTCAGCCGCGTGGAGCCTACGTAGCCGAAGTTGTTGCAGTATGCCTTGGTCTGGCTCGTAGAGGCGGCGTGCGATGACGTCGTCGTCGAGAAGTTGCGTGCCGAGATATCAAGGGTGACGCCAACCTCGCTGGAGCGATAGATGCCCAGGCCGGCAGGATTCTGCGTCAACGTGGAGAGGTCGCCGCCCAAGGCTGTGAACGCGCCGCCCATTGACATAAAGCGGGCCGTGCCGCGCATCTCGCTTTGCGACAGGTTGTAGCCGTCGATAAAGCTTTGTGCCGATGCCGTGCCGGCAGCCAGCGTTGCAGCCAAGGCTGTGGTTACGATATATTTATTCATAGTGATTGTAGTGCTTTGTAGAGATATTGCTTGGAGTTTGGATAGATTTTGTAGTTTGGCATCAGCGGCGTCCGCGACCGCCACCGCCGCCGCCCATTGAGCGACTGCCGCCGCTCATCGAGTGCGAGCTGCGCGAGCTGCCGGAGGAGAATGACGAGCTACTGCTGCTGCTGCGCCCGCGTGAGCTTGACGACGGCGTGTAGCTGTTGTTGCTACTGCTACTGCTGCTACTGTTGTTGCGCTGCACAGGCTGATAGGTTGACGGCTGCTTTGACACTGACCGTCCGCTGCCCATATTGCCGGGGCGCGAGATGGTGGTAGCTTTGCTGTCGCTGTTGCCGGTCCTGATGCCCGTAGTGCTACCGGTTGAGCTGTTGCCGATGGGGCGGAAGGTGGTGCGCCCGCCCGTGAGCGACTGTCGCCGCGAGATTGTTGAAGAGGCGCTGCCTGACGATACTCGGCCGCGACCCATATTGCCGGGGCGCTGCACGCCGCTCACTGCGCTCGCAGTGTGGCTGCCGCTGTTGTGCGACGGACGATAGCCGCCGTTGTAGTGGCCTCCGCCGGGCGTAGGCTGCCAGTGGCCGTAGTCGTGGTGATGATGACCGGGGTAGCAGCCCCAGCCCCATGACCAGCCGGGATAGTAGCCCCAGCCCCATGACCAGCCGGGATAGTACCCCCAGCCCCAGCTGATTGACCAATAGGGGTCCCACCCCCATGTGGTGAAGCCCCAATAGTAGGGGTTGTAGTAGAGCGAGTTGCGGTAGCTCCAGGGCGTGTAATAATAGGGCGAATAGAAGGGATTGGCCTCTATCACATACACGTTGACATTGGTGGCGGGCTGCTCGGCATAGTAGTAATCCATCAGCGCATCATCGCCTGAGCCTTCCACGATGTCGGGGTTGTGAAAGCGCTCTATGCGACGTGTGCTCGCAAACGAGTCCTCGCTGTCGCTGCCGCTATCCACTATCGTGTCAGCTACGAGAAACTGCCCGCGGCGGTTGTATGTATCCACGTCAACGTCAAGCGGCGATGCAGCCCCGGCAGTGTAGCTGTCGGCCGAGGGGAAGGTGCCTGCCGTATTGTCTATGTAGTACGCTCCGTCAGCTACGGTAATCCCCGGCTGATAGGCGCTAAGCGTTTGTCGTTGCACCGGTTGAGAAGCCTTAGCTTCTGACTTGGACGCATTGTAGTAGATATCGTCCTCATAGTCGTCTTGAGCCCACGCAGTCATGGACCACGTCATAGCGCTCAGCGCTACTGCCACGGCGGTGAAACTATACTTCTTCATAATAATTGCTTTTTAATAAAAGTTATGCTATCGTGTTTAATGATATGACACTTTAGCGGGCATTTAGTTTAATCCACATGCTTAAAACTCATATCGAGGCCTTTGACCGAGTGGGTCAGGGCGCCCACCGAGATATAATCCACGCCGGCCTCGCCGTAGGCGCGCAGGGTCTCCAGGGTGATGCCACCTGACGACTCTATCTCCACATCGGCGTTGCGGCTGCGTATCAGCTGCACGGCCTCGGCCGTGCGTGCCGGTGTGAAGTTGTCGAGCATGATGCGGTCCACGCCGGCATCTAAGGCCTGGAGTATCTCGGCTGTGTTGCGCGTCTCCACCTCGATGCGCAGGCTCTTGCCGTTGGCCTTACACCACTCCTTGGCTGCCGCCACTGAGTTGGCGATACCCCCGGCAAAGTCGTTGTGATTATCCTTGATGAGTATCATATCATATAGGCCCATGCGGTGATTGGCGCCGCCGCCAATCTTGATAGCCATCTTCTCGAGCACGCGCAGGCCCGGCGTAGTCTTGCGCGTATCCAGCACCTTGGTCTTCAGTCCTGTCAGCTCTCGCTGGTAGCGTGCCGTCACCGTGGCGATGCCGCTCATGCGCTGCATGATATTGAGCATCACGCGCTCGGTCTGTAGCAGAGACCTCACCTTGCCGTCAACGACAAAGGCCACATCGCCGGGCTTGACATGCGAGCCATCGCCTATGCTCACATGCATTTGCATCGTAGGGTCAAATTTCTCAAAAACCCGCCGAGCTATCTCCACGCCCGCGAGGATACCCTCTTCTTTGACGATCAGAGCCTGACGACCGGTGGCCTCGGCGGGGATGGTTGATAGGGTGGTGGCATCGCCGTCGCCTATATCCTCGGCAAAGGCCAGTGTCAGCAGGTCGTCTATGAGTTGGTCTTGTGTCTTCATTTTTTTTGTCCGTTATATCTTTGTTGTTTATAATCAGTGAATTAGTCGTGATGATAGCTCTCGCCTTTGATGATGGTCATTGCCCGATAAATCTGCTCCACCACAAACGGGCGTATCAGCTCGTGGGGAAATGTCATCTTCGACAGCGATATCATAGCATTGGCGCGCTCGCGCGTAGGTACGTCAAAACCGTAGGGCCCGCCGATGGCAAAGACTAAGTTTTTGGGCAGTGTCACTGCCTTGGTCTCTATGAAGGTGGCAAACTCTCGCGACGTCAGCTCGCGCCCATGCTCGTCAAAGAGCACTAAGAAATCACCTCCCTCCACCTTGTCGATGATGCTCTCGGTGCGCCCGCGGCGCACACTATCTGACACAGTGACGATTTCAAACGGTATATAATGGGGCAGTCGCATAGCATACATCGCCGTGAGTCCTCTCACTGCGTTGTCGCGAGTCTCGCCTACTACTATCAATTTTATCTTCATCGCCGGGTGTCACTTTGGTTTTAACTGCAAAGATAATCATTTAGCGCAAATTATCGTGTGACGCCTGTGACAAAAAAAGCTAAATCGACACATCTCTCCCACTCAATGTCAATATACAACACCCCGATACCGCCAAAAATTACTATCTTTGCACCCAATTACCCACAATTACTATCAAATCATAGTCACACAATCATGGAGCAACATAATCATGCTATACTGCGTATGCACTGCCCTGACCAGAGCGGCATCATCACGGTGATCACCGGGTTTATCAACGAAAATGGCGGCAACATCTTATATCTCGACCAGTATGTCGATAGGGTCAACGGCGTGTTTTACATGCGCGTGGAGTGGGATTTGGATAAATTTGTAATCCCCAAGGACAAGATAAGCGACTATTTCCGCACACTCTACGGCAAGCGATACAATATGACCTTTCGCATCAGCTTTACCGAGCATGTGCAGCGAATGGCGATTTTCGTGTCAAAGATGTCGCATTGCATATACGACTTGCTGGCGCGTCACACCGCCGGCGAGTGGGATGTGGAGATACCTCTGATTATCAGCAATCACCCCGACCTGATGATTATCGGCGAGCAATTTAATATCCCGTTTGAGGTAATTCCAATCTCTAAGGACAATAAGGCTGAGCAGGAAGCTAAGGAGATAGCTTTGCTTGAAAAGTACAATATCGATTTCATAGTCCTGGCTCGATATATGCAAGTGCTATCGACCGACTTCATCGAGCGATACCCCGATCGCATCATCAATATCCACCACTCGTTCCTGCCGGCTTTCGTCGGCGCAAAGCCATATCACCAAGCGTATCAGAGAGGCGTTAAGCTGATAGGCGCCACCAGCCACTATGTCACAGCAGAGCTTGACGCCGGGCCAATAATTGAGCAAGATATCACGCGAGTATCGCACAAGGACACAATCGCCGACCTCGCTCACAAAGGTCGAGACCTCGAGAAAATTGTACTGTCGCGTGCCGTGGAGAAGCATATCCAAAGAAAAATCCTCACTTTTGAAAACAAGACCATAGTTTTCAATTAGTCGCGCTCGATGCCACCCCGCTCGTCGTGGCCCAATTAGGCTGATTTTTTTCTGCATAGTTGCATTTTTTTTGCACAATATGGCGGCTTTTTTGATTTATTTCACTAATTTTGCAGTCGTTCTTGGCGCTTAGCCTTTCCGTCAGGCTCGGATTTCCTCGCTGAGAGCTTATACTTCATTATCATCTTGCCGATAATTCGGGAAATAGTATCGGCTCTAAAACTATCATGTCAATGGAAAACGAAAACACTAACGAAAACTTTGGCGAAGTGATTCTTTCCGCTATCGCTCAGTTCGCGTTTATCTTGCTCAAAATCTTGATTATCGCGCCTTTCAACTTCTGGCAGAAAGCCGCGTTCAACCTCGTGCGCAGCCGCGAATGTAATGTCTTTGATATCGCTCACTCCCAGAGCGAATACCCCTTCCTGTCGTATATCAAAAACATCGTGCTCCACTTCTTGTTTGACGCCGTAGCTTTCATCTCATATTTCATCGGCGCTATCATCGCCATCTTCCAGCTCTTCAACGAGGGCTTCGCTGTATTCATTACGGTGCTTATCGCCACGTTCTTCATCCCGATGCTCCTGAGCTTCGGCCGTGATATGTTTGTCATCCACGTCAAAGCGTTTGCCAAGTTACTCAGCTGGCTCCGCAAGCCTGCTCAGCAGCTCACCATCGATATGCACAACCACGACGACAAGTAATAATCACACTTTCATATCCCGCAGCATAGCGAGGCGACGCGCGGCATATGCCGCTGTCGGCGCCTCGCCGCTTTTTGCCTCCGCGTGAACCCGACTGCAAAAGTTATCTACACCGTTCACCGCCCTGATGATAAGCCTGTTGCGACGCATGAGCTTCGGGCAATAGCTGCGCCGATGTTAATAACTATTTTTTGCAGAAAGTTTGCCGCTTCACGAAAAATGATTAACTTTGCCTTCGTGAACGAGTTAATACTACATATTGAGCTCTTGCTGATGAGCCGCGACTGCGTCGTGGTGCCCGGTCTCGGTGCTGTTTTGGCGCATGGCTTGCCCGCAAGATATGACGAGGTCAGCTATCGCTTTATTGCGCCCTCGCGCTCGTTTACGTTCAATCCCGAGATTAACCACAACGATGGCGCTTTGGCATCATCGATTGCCCGCAGCAAGGGCATCACCTACGAAGACGCCCTCGACTATGTCGCCACTCAGGTGGCCGCCCTCAAGCATCACCTTGCTGCCGATGGCGAGCTCGCCTTGGGCCGTGTCGGCTCTTTGCACCGTCATGATGGCTTGCTCGAGTTCCGCCCCGGCGATGCCGCTGCGCTCCTCTCGCCGTCAACGCTGTGGCTCCCCTCGCTCAGCGTGATGCCATGCGAGATGCGCAATGTCCACACCGACGTGGCCGACGACGCTCCTCTGATGCCGATATCGCGGGCTGCATTGCTGCGTAAGCGTGTCTATCGCATTGCCAAGACCGCCGCTGCCATCGCCGTCATTGTGGGCATAGGCATCGTGATGTCAACGCCCCTTAAGGTCGATAACGCACAATATGCAGGCATCGCTTATGGCGAGTCCATAACTTCTCACAGCCCCGAGCCCGAGGATGTGTTGCTGCCGGTCCCCGGCTCGCAAGAGTCCGAGCTGCGCATAGTACTCAGCCGGCACGATGATGCCGTGACTATCGTCGATACCGCCGCGCACAATGCATACCGCCGCAATGTGCTCGCCCGCAAACACCATGCGGCAGCCGTGGCTGACCTCGGCAAGGGCCGTTATTGCCTGGTGATTGCTTCGTGTGCTTCGCATGACGAGGCGCGCAGATTTATCCAACGTAACAATCATTTACCTTTAGGCATCCTCGCCAAGGATGGCCGCTATCGCGTCTATGCCGCCTCTGCTGACTCTTATGCCGAGGCGCAGCAGGCCGCTAATGCTCCTGTTATCGCAGCTCGCTATCCTGATGCGTGGGTTTGCCGCCGATAATTTTGTGGGAGTATAATATGAACGATTTTCACAGTATGCTTTTTCAGCGGCACAGCATTCGCCGCTACACCGACCAACCGATCTCGCCCGATGACGTACGCGCCATCTTGGAGGCCGCTTTGCTCGCCCCATCGTCTAAGAGCGCTCGCCCTTGGGATTTCGTCGTCGTTGAGGATAAGCAGGTGCTCGAGCGCCTCGCACAATGCAAGCAATTCGGCACTAAGCCTATAGCCGGTGCCTCACTCGCAGTAGTCGTTACCGTCAACCCCCTAAAGAGCGACGTCTATATCGAAGACGCTGCCGTTGCAGCTATCATGATGCATCTGCAGGCAGCTACACTCGGCATAGGCTCATGCTGGGTGCAGGTGCGTGGCCGCTTTACTGCCGATGGCGAGTCGGCCGAAGACGTGGTCAAGGACACACTCAATGTCCCGGCCGACAGATGCGTAGAGTGCATCGTCACTTTCGGTTACAGCGCCGAGACGCGACGCCCCGTGGACCCCGACAAGCTGCTATGGGAGAAGGTCCACCTCGGTCAATGGCGCCACCAACAAGATGATACCGAAGCCTAAAATCGTCTTTGTAGGCTCCGGCAATGTGGCTACCCATCTCGCCCTGGCTCTCCATGCCGCGGCGCCCCGCTCTGTGGCGCAAGTCATAAGCCGCAATTATAGCCATGCCCAGGCCCTCGCCGTGCGCATCGGAGCTACCCCCTCTGCTGACATCGCCGATATCGACACCGATGCCGATTATGTGGTGATATGCACCTCCGACGATGCCATTGCCCGGGTAGCTGAGGCGATGCCTCGATTGGCTCACGGCCTCATTCTGCACACATCAGGCTCGGTGGATATCAGCGCACTCACGACCGCTGCAAATAGCGTGGCGGTGATGTATCCCCTCCAGACTTTCTCGCGCGACGTGGATGTCAATGTCGCTGAGGTGCCGTTCTTCACAGAGGCTTCCGATGAGCTCTCGCTCATAAAGGTTGATGCTCTGGCATCAATGATATCGAAGACCATTATCCACGCCGATAGCGACCGCCGCCGAGTGCTCCACATTGCAGCCGTCATCGCCTGCAATTTCTCCTCTTACATGCTCAATTGCGCCGAGCGGGTATTGGCCTCCGAGCAATTGCCGCTCAGCCTGTTGAAGCCTTTGGTCAATACCTCTATCGACAAATGCTTTGACGTGGGCCCCGAGCGTGCGCAGACCGGCCCCGCGCGCCGAGCCGACACCGACGTGGTCATGCATCATCTGGATATGCTCTCCGACCCACAGCTGCACAATATCTACCTTACCATCTCTAAGGCCATTTTGCAGCATTTCCACCCCGACAACCAACAACTTACCTGATATCCTCCCCCCTCACACTTGCTTATCTATACCATATTTATTTCAAATAGCCATGAGCAAAATAGCTTACGACCTCACTAAGATTAAGGGCATCGCATTCGATGTCGATGGCGTGCTCTCTCCTTCTACAATACCTATGAGCAACGACGGTGTGCCTATGCGTATGGCTAACATCAAGGACGGATACGCCATGCAGCTCGCTGTTAAGCAAGGCATCAAGATTGCAATTATCACAGGCGCTAACACCGAGGCTATTCGTCATCGTTACAACACTTTAGGCATCAACGATGTGTTTCTC
Source organism: Muribaculaceae bacterium (assembly GCA_051871765.1). Classification (GTDB taxonomy): domain Bacteria; phylum Bacteroidota; class Bacteroidia; order Bacteroidales; family Muribaculaceae; genus CAG-873. The sequence goes on along the minus strand of JBJEDF010000006.1, from coordinate 9,464 downwards.
GGCGCCGCTCACAAGCTCCCCGTGCTCCACGACTGGCTTATCAAGGAAGGGCTATTTGCTGAGGAGGTGGCTTATGTAGGCGATGACATCCCCGACATTCGTGTCATGGAGTATGTTGGCCTCGCTGTTGCCCCGGCTGATGCCGCCGTTGATGTCAAGCGTATCGCTCGTTTTATTTCTTCGCGAAATGGCGGATACGGCGTGGCGCGTGAGCTGATTGAGGAGGTCATGCGCGCTCGTGGCCTTTGGCTGGCCTCTGACGTAGCCTTCGGCTGGTGACGGCCTTTATTCTGCGATTTATATTGTCCTATGAAAATTATCTTAGCATCTAACTCTCCTCGCCGTCGTCAGTTGCTGTCAATGATATGCCCTGACTATCTCGTGGCCGACCCGCGTGACGTTGACGAGGTATATCCTGCCGAATGCCCGCCCGAGCAAGTGCCCCTATATCTGTCAAAGCTCAAAGCCGAGGCTTATCTGCACGACCTCGACCCGGACGCCGTGCTTATCACTGCCGACACCGTGGTAATCCTCGATGGAGCCATCCTCGGAAAGCCCGCATGCCGTGACCACGCCATTGAGATGCTCCGCAGCCTGCGCGACCGCTCTCACACTGTGGTCACCGGCGTCACTCTTTCGCGCAGAGGTCTCCCACAGCGTTCTTTCGCCGAGCACACGCGTGTCACATTCGGCCACCTCGCCGACAGCGAGATATCCCACTACGTCGATACCTACAAGCCTTTCGACAAGGCCGGCGCTTATGGCGTACAGGAGTGGGTAGGGGGTGTCGGCATCAGCCATATCGACGGATGTTTCTACAACGTGATGGGCCTGCCGCTCCACGCGCTTTACCATAACCTTAACTCCTATCAAAAACTAATACCCGAAAAATGAGCCCATTAGCCCGCGTTATCACTGCTATTACAATCGCTGCAATATGCTCCAACGCAGCGCTCGCACTGCCGCGTGCAGGCGAGGTCGTCGTGGAGCATGACTCCATCAAGCTCGCCGGCACTCTCGCTGTGCCCGCCGACAATGCCCCGCGAGCCGTAATCGTATTCGCAACAGGCAGCGGTGCCCAAGACCGCGACGAGACCATCCTCGGTCACAAACCGTTCAGAGCTATCGCCGATAGCCTCGCTGCCCACGGATATGCATCATTGCGCCTCGACGACCGCGGCGCCGGTATGTCTTCGCCCGCATCCGGCTCTGAGACAACCGACGACTTTGCCGCCGACATCTGCGCCGCAATCGACTATGTCAGCGGCATTTATGGCCCCGACACGCCGGTGGGTGTCCTCGGCCATTCGGAGGGCGGCTCTATTGCCATGCGATTAGGCGCTGCGCGCAAATGCCGTTTTATCATTACACTCGCTGCCCCCGCTTTCAAAGGCGACTCCGTGCTAATCAGACAAGCGCGTGAGCTCCTCGAAAACACCGGCATGAAAGCGCAATTTGAGGCTTCATGGCCTGAGATACGCGAGCGATACAACACTATTATGATGCCCGGCAATGCATCGTTGCTAAAGGTGCAATTGTTTGCTCGAATGATGAGGCTCCACCCGGAGTACGCAGCCATACCTCAGGTGCAAGAACGCGTGCGCCGAGAGCTCGATATGATGACTTCGCCATGGTATCGCGCTTTCCTGAGGTTTGACCCCTCTGAATGCATCACCGCCTTGGTGGCATTGCCTTGGCTCGCCATCAACGGCTCTATCGACCGTCAAGTCACCGTTGACAATCTCGACCGCATCAAGATGCTTTGCCCATCGGCCCACACCGTGGCTTTGGACTCTATCAACCACCTCATGCTCAAAGGCGTCACGGGCCTCCCCGCCGAGTACGACGGATTATCCGGCGATATTGACCCGGCCGTGATTGACACAATCATCACATGGCTCAATGCCACCAAGCTCTGACCCACATCACCCCCGGCTCGCCACTCGCATTTTTATTTGTTAATTTCACTCCTATGTTGTATATTTGCAGTGTACATTAACACTCACACTCTCTTTGCGTTATGATTATCTCGAGTATAGTTTTGACCGGCTGGCAATTGTGGCTCATCTTAGCTGCCATCCTCGTCATTATTGAGCTGCTTACAGGCACTTTCGCCGCCTTCTGCCTCGTGGGTGGCTGCATCGTTGCCATGATTGGTACACTATGCGGCGGTGGCCTCAAGCTGCAGCTCATATTGCTCACATTCGGCACCGTGGTGACTTTCCTTGCCATCAGACCCACTCTCCTGCGCAAGCGTGCCGCCGCTAAGCCTGTAAGCAATATGGATGCTCTCATCGGCCGCATCGTCACCGTAACCGACGAAATCCGACCCGGAGCCATCGGCCGCGTAAAAGCCGACGGCGACAATTGGCAGGCCGTTGCACCTGACAATCAAGCCTCTATACCTGCCGGATGTCAGGTCCGCATCATCGGATATGACAGCATCATCTTACGCGTAGAGCAGCTCTGACATTAACCTGATCGCTCTATTATTCAGTACTTTATCACCCTCTCTAATAAACAATTCATCATCATGGAAACTCTCTTTTTACTCGCTCTGCTCGCTCTGATAGCTATCATATTGGTGTTTGCTGGCGTCAAGGTAGTGCCTCAATCCGAAACTCGCGTCATCGAGCGTCTCGGCCGTTTTCACAGTGTCCTTTCGCCCGGCTTAAATCTAATCTGGCCATTCATCGATAAGCCCAAAACCATATACACCCGCCGCGTCGAGACGGGCATCAACGGCCGCACCATCGTGCGCATGACCACAACCTGCGCCATCGACTTGCGCGAGCAGGTTTATGACTTCCCTTCTCAGCAGGTGATCACAAAAGACAACGTCACCACCGAAATCAACGCCCTCCTTTACTTCCAAATCGTGGACCCAAAGAAATCGGTCTATGAAATCGACAACCTCCCCAACGCCATCGAAAAGCTTACGCAGACATCGCTCCGCAACGTCATCGGTGAGCTCGAGCTCGACGAAACCCTAACATCGCGCGACACCATCAACTCTCGACTCCAAAGCATTCTCGACGATGCCACCAACAAGTGGGGCGTTAAGGTCAACCGCGTTGAGCTCCAGGACATAACACCTCCCGAGAGCGTGCGCGAAGCTATGGAGAAACAGATGCAGGCCGAGCGTAACCGACGCGCCGAAATCCTAAACGCCGAGGGCGAGAAGAAATCGCTAATCTTGCGCTCTGAAGGCGAGCGTGAATCGCAAATCAACAAAGCCGAGGCCGTTAAGCAAGCCGAGATCCTTCGTGCCGAAGGCGTATCTCGTGCTAAGGTGCTTCAAGCTCAGGCCGAGGCCGAGGCTATAACACGTGTCGCTGAGGCTATTAAGGCCACTCACACCGACCCCGCCTCATACATGCTCGCCGTTAAATACATCGAGACATTGCGCGAGATGGTCTCCGGCCGCGACAACAAGACCATCTACATCCCTTACGAAGCTTCTGGCATCCTCTCGTCTATCGGCTCTATCAAAGAAATCTTCAAGCAATAACGACCCAGCCCGGTCGGCCACTCTCTCATGCCCGGCTTGGAGCTTTTGCTCCATCCCGGGCTATTTGATTTTTATCACACAAAGCAATATATGACGGATTTTTTGTACCTTTGCACATTATTTCACATCAACTACGTTTTTAGCCAATGAAAATTGCTATTGTCGGCGCCAGCGGCGCCGTCGGACAAGAACTTCTCAGCGTACTTGGCACGCGTGGATTGCTCATTGACGAGCTGCGCCTTTTCGGCTCTTCCCGCAGTGCCGGGCGGGCTTACCACTTCGCCAACAATGATATCATTGTCAAAGAACTAACTCACAACGCCGACGACTTCGCCGATATCGACTTCGCTTTCGTCTCGGCAGGAGCTGCCACTTCGCGCGAGTATGCCGATACCATCACCGCCAAAGGTGCAATCATGATTGACAATTCCAGCGCTTTCCGCCTCTGCGATGATGTCCCACTCGTGGTCCCCGAAGTCAATGGCTCCGATGCCCTCAATGCCCCGCGTCGCATCATCGCCAACCCCAACTGCACCACTATCCAGATGGTGGTAGCCCTAAAGCCTATCCACGACCTGTCGCCAATAGCTCGTGTCCACGTCGCTACATACCAAGCCGCCAGCGGAGCCGGCGCTGCTGCTATGCAAGAGCTCATTGACCAGCACGCCGACATCGCAGCCGGAAAAGTGCCCACCGTGCAGCGCTTCGCTCATCAGCTCGCATTCAACGTCATTCCTCATATCGACGTCTTTGCCGACGACGACTACACCCGCGAAGAGCTAAAAATGCTCCACGAGACACGCAAGATCATGCACGCCCCCGACATCGCCGTCAGCGCCACATGCGTTCGCGTGCCCGTCATGCGTGCTCACAGCGAAGCGATCTGGCTCGAGACGGCACGACCAATATCCCCCGACGAGGCGCGAAAGGCTTTCGCGGAGGCTCCCGGCGTAGAGATAATTGACGACCCCGAGGCCAACAAATACCCCATGCCGCTCGACCTCGCCGGTTGCGACCCCGTATATGTCGGGCGCGTAAGGCGTGACCTCGCCTGCGACAATGGCCTCACATTCTGGACCGTCAGCGACCAAATACGCAAGGGAGCTGCACTCAACGCAGTCCAGATCGCCGAGTATATCATCGCCCATCATCACTAATCCCCAATCCCCAATCCCCAATCCCCAATCCCCGATTCCCTTCCTCCTCCTCCCTCCTATGATTGCAATGGCGACACCTCTCGTGACTCACCCGGTGCAGATCTTCCTGATTGTGCTGGTGATCATTCTTTTCGCGCCATTATTGCTCAACAAACTCAAGATACCCCACATCATTGGCATGATTGTGGCCGGCGTCGTCATTGGCCCTTACGGCTTCAATGTCCTCGCTAACGACTCCTCGTTTGACATCTTCGGCCAAGTGGGCCTCCTATACCTCATGTTCTTGGCCGGCCTCGAGATTGACATGTACCACTTGAGGCTCAACCTCCGTCGTGGCTTGCTCTTTGGCGCTCTGACGCTCTTCGTGCCCCTCATTCTCGGTGTCCTCACAAGCGTGTATATTTTACGCCTCGATTGGCTCACTGCCATGCTCCTCGGCTCTATGTATGCCTCGCATACTCTAATATCATACCCCGTCGTGGCTCGTTTCGGCATCACAAAGTCACCCGCCGTGCTGATGTCGATCGTGGGCACCATCATTTCAGTCATCGGGGCTCTCCTTGTCCTTGCAGCGGCCGTCAATGTGCGCCGCGAGGGCGTCTTTGACCCCGCCGAGCTGCTGTGGCTCCTCGCAAAGCTCGCTATATGGGTGGTCGCATTGCTATACCTTTACCCGCGCATCACGCGACACTTCTTCAAGCGCTACAACGACAAGGTCACCCAGTATGTCTTTGTCCTCGTAATGGTCTTCACCGCAGCTGTCACAGCTCAGGCTATCGGCCTCGAGGCGGTCCTCGGCGCATTCTTCGCCGGCCTCATTCTCAACCGATATGTGCCCCCGATGTCGCCACTGATGAGCTCCATCGAGTTTGTGGGCAACGCATTATTCATTCCTTACTTCCTCATCAGCGTAGGCATGATGATTAACCTGCGCGTCATCGCCAATGGCGCCACTATGACAGTGGCCGCCGTGATGCTCGCCGTGGCTCTCATCAGCAAGTGGATACCGGCTTTCATCGCTCAGCGTGCCGCAGGCCTCGGTAGCTCCTCGCGTGGCGTGATGTTCGGCCTCACTGCGGCACACACCGCCGTGGCCCTCGCTGTGGTCACGTTGGGATACAACCTGGGTATGCTCGACGAGCGCATCCTCAACAGCACAATCCTCGTCATACTCGTCACTTGCGCTGCCGCCCCTATCATCACGGCAGCTTATGCCTCCAGGCTCAAGATACACATCCTCGCTAACGATGGCGATGACACTCCCACCCGCCTCCGCACCAACAATACCCTCGTGGCCGTCGCAAACCCCGTCACCGCTGCTGCGATGATGGAGATGGCGGTCCTCATACGCAATGATGCCGGCCGTCACTCTTTCTTCGCCCTGCATGTCCGCAACGACAACTCCGCCGCCGCAAAAGCCATTTCTGCTAACTCGCTCGCCGAGGCGGCTAAGGCGGCATCTGCCGCCGACATCTCCGTCACGCGACTCGAGCGTTACGACCTCAACACCGTCACCGGACTCCTCAACACCATCGAGGAGCGCGACATTACGGAGGTGTTTCTCGGCATGCACCGCCGTGCCACCATCGTGGACTCTTTCCTCGGCAACAAGGTGGAGCAGCTACTCCGTGGCACAAACCGCATGCTCATCATCTCGCGCTGCTTCATTCCCGTCAACACCCTCACGCGCATCGTCGTGTGGGTCCCCAAAGGTGCTCAGTATGAGACGGGCTTCACACGGTGGGTGCGTGTCCTCGCACGCCTGACACGACAGCTCGGTTGCCGCATCATTTTCTGCTGCCAAGACGCCCTACAGCCACTCGTCAGAGGAATTCTATATCAAGAGAACTATGGCATACGGTGCGAGTTTGACTCCGCAACATCGCCCGACGACTTCGTCTTAATGAGCAACCGCGTCCTCGATGACGACCTCTTTGTCGTGATTTCCTCAAGGCCGCAAGCTGTCTCTTACGACGACCATATCGCCGAGATGCCGGCTCTCCTCCAGAAATATTTCTCGCGCAACAATCTCATGGTCATATATCCCGAGCAATTCGGCGAGGCCGTGGCCCTCACTTCCTTTGTCGATCCATTGGCCACCGACATCGCGCGCACACCATCGCCCCTGTGGCTCCGATTTAGAGCCCTTCGCAAAAAAATGAAATTCTGATTACACATAATACTATATTTTTTATCAACCCATTTAATCCCCTCTCACTCATTATGAAACACCTCTATCTCGCAGCTTGGGCATTCCTTGCCGGCATCGCTGCAACATCTTGCTCTTCTGCCTCCGATGCCCACGTCGCTGACCCCGCCATCGAGGCTAACCCCGCGCTGTCATCTATCATGACCCGCTCTTCCGTAAGAGCTTACACTGAACAAGCAATCTCTAATGACACCATCGAGGCTTTATTGCGCGCCGCTATGGCGGCCCCTACTGCCGTAAACTCTCAGCCATGGCACTTCGTTGTCGTAACTGACCGTGCTCGCCTCGACTCAATCGCAGCTACGCTCCCCAACGCCGAGCGTATGCTCAACCACGCGCCTCTCGCTATTGCCGTTTGTGGCAATGAGAGCCGCTTCCTCCAAGGCGACGGCCGCGAATACTGGGTCCAGGACTGCTCCGCTGCTACCGAAAACCTCCTCCTCGCAGCTCACGCCCTCGGCCTCGGCGCTGTATGGTGCGGCATTTACCCAATTGCTGACCGCGTCGCAGATGCTCGCCGGGCTCTCCTCCTCCCCGACAGCATCACTCCCCTGTGCATAGTCCCAATCGGACACCCTGCTGACGAACCCATCGTTAAGGACAAGTGGGACATCTCAAAAATCACTTACCTCAACTAACGGCGGAGCCCGACCTTATCAATATGATATCCCAATTCCTCGCCGAGCACCACCTGCTCGGCATCACTATCGGCATCGCCACATTCCTAATCATCGGCATCTTTCACCCCGTCGTAGTTAAGTGCGAATACTACTTCGGCGTGAAGTGCTGGTGGTGGTTCCTAATCCTCGGCATCGCCGGTTGCGCCGCGGCCGTCTTCATCAGCGATGTCCTATGGTCTTCGCTCGCCGGCGTAACCGCATTCTCATCATTTTGGACAATCAAAGAAATATTCGAGCAGCGCGAGCGAGTCCGAAAAGGCTGGTTCCCCGCAAACCCGCGCCGCCCGAATTAGCACCATATCTCCAATCACCCCTCCCTTAATATCAAAATCTTAAAATCTACTCCTTATGAAATTTTAGCTCTCCTATCACTCGCCGCCTTGTCTTGCATATACCCTTGCTCCGAGCACTCCCGGCCCCCACAAGCCCTCCGAGTGGTCCGGCCCCATTACACTTTTGTCATCATTTAACATACACTTTCTCTTCCCACCTATTGCATAATTGACTGCAAAATCGTACCTTTGCGCCAATAATAAGTCGCGCCGATAGTCTTTCTCACACATAATACTTACGCGCTTACTTTTATCACTTTTTTGTAAGGACATATTTCACTATTCACTATGACTGCCGAAATAATTATTGTTGTTGTTACCATTGCAGGCCTACTCGCGGTTGGTTTCGCTCAGCCGGCAATCCGTCGGTTGCGGCATCATCTGCGCCAACGAGCCATCAATAAAAGATAGCTCCACACTCACTAATGCTTTTTCCTCAAAAGCTAAAAATTCATAATAATTCACATTTCCCTCCTCCTGGCATTTGGCAGCCTCGATTATTTTTCATACCTTTGTGCGCAATTTTCCGCTACGGGCTCGGTAAGCGAGCATTTTCTGCTCCGCCCGACGGGTTAACTTCTTAACAAGTTCTTTATATAATGTACGTTATCGTAGAAATCCAGGGACAGCAATTCAAGGCCGAGGCCGGTAAGTTCCTGTATGTTCACTATCTCGGCGAGAATGTTAAGGAAGGCGATACGGTCGAGTTCGACCGCGTGCTTCTCTCTGACGCCGACGGTGCCGTTAAAGTCGGCGCTCCTACCGTCGAAGGAGCTAAAGTGGTTTGCGAAGTTGCTACCCCTCTCGTTAAAGGCGACAAAATCATCGTCTTCAAAAAGAAACGTCGCAAAGGCTATCGCCGCAAAAACGGCCATCGCCAATTCTTCACTAAAGTCGTCATCAAAGACGTAGTCGCTTAACCTCGCGTTAAGCTTAACCCTTTAATCATTTATTCAAAATGGCACATAAAAAAGGTGTAGGTAGTTCTAAGAACGGCCGTGAGTCTGAAAGCAAGCGACTCGGTGTGAAACTCTTTGGAGGCCAAGTTTGCAAAGCCGGCAACATCATCAAACGTCAACGTGGCACTGTTCACCATCCCGGCCTCAACGTCGGAATGGGAAAAGACCACACAATCTACGCGCTCATTGACGGCACCGTTCTTTTCACCGTTGGTAAGAACGGTCGCAAGTTCATCAACGTCACCCCGATAGCCGAGGCTTAACCCGGCTATCACCAAATCCCATCACAGGGCGGCATGGCTCTCAAGCCATCGCCGCCCTGTCTCTTTATAATACCTCCCTCCGCCTCCCATCTCGCCCACCTCGTCATCCGAGTGTTCAGAGCACTCCTCGCCCGCCACCCCAAGAGTCGCCGCTAACTTCAGGCTGAAAGCCGTCACCACAGCAGCGCGTGCACGCGCTGCTGTGCAATATCCGGGGGCTGCGGCCCCCCCCACGCATGAAGCCTGAAAGGCGCCACCTCGCCCACTTATGCCTCGCCCTCTCGCCCCCCCCTCAAAACCATTTTGTTAAAAAAGCCTCAACGACGCGTGGTTTAACAATAGCAAATTCTCTC
>JBJEDF010000005.1:0-3352 GCA_051871765.1 Muribaculaceae bacterium | reverse complement strand
AAAAGTGAACGGATATCCCCGTTTTGGGTGGGTGGATATCAACCGTTTTCAGCAAAATTGTTAGACCCCTCGACGATAAAAGACCAAAAATATCTCCATGGATTCTTCGGCAGAATAATATTTGCTCTGAGCCCTAAAAAATTATTGTAAGGCCTTGTGTGTGATTTTTTAATTACCTCCCAATTGTTGACACTTAGCAGCGCGATGCGTGGCAATAGTGTTCGTAGGCCCGGCATTGTGGTTGTGGTCGGCGGCGGTAAGAATATGGGTCAGTGGATGTGTCTCGGTCGGGGCAGTCTCACGGTGCCGGGGGGGGTAGGGGTAGAGGCGCTGGAAGATATCTACGTCGGCGTAGGTGCGGTCGGGGCGGCGGAGCCAGCGGTGGAGGCGGCCGGAGGGGGTGTATCCGCATGAGCGCAGCAGGGCTTGCGATGGGGCATTGTCGGCGGCGGCGAGGGCCCAGAGCTGGTTGATGTGCAGCGTGTCGCACACATAGCGGTCAAGCAGCGCGAGGGCTTGGCGCGCGTAGCCGCGGCGTCGATACCCGGGTGCGATGAAGATGCCCATCTGTGCGCGGCTGTCGTGGGGGGCGTAGTCGCAGAGGTCTATGGTGCCCACGGCGAGGCGGCTGTCGGCGAGGGCTATTATGAGTCTGAGTTGACGCTCGGCGTAGATGTCGGCTTTGGTGTTGCGCACATATCGGTCGATGCAATAGTGTGAGAGCGGGGCGGTGGTGATGCCCACGCGCCAATTGCTCTCGTCGTTTTCCCAGATGTAGAGGATGTCAACGTCGTCGGGCTCGGCGGCTCGCAGTATGATATTGTCAGTGACGGTGGTCATAGGCTGAAGGGTGTGCGGCAGATGATAGAGCGGCCGAGTGTGAGCTCGTCAGTGTATTCGATTTCGTTGCCCACGGCGACGCCTCGCGCCAGCTGTGTGATTTTGACCTTGTCGGCAGTGACGGCTTCGCAGAGTCGGCGGTAGATGTAGAAGTTGGTGGTGTCGCCTTCGGGTGTGGCGCTGAGGGCGAGTATCACTTCGCTGACGCCGCCATTCTTGACGCGCTCCACGAGGGAGTCGATCTCGAGGCGTTCCGGGCCTATGCCGTCAATGGGCGATATTAGTCCGCCGAGCACATGGTAAAGGCCGGTGTATTGGGCGGTGCGCTCGACTGACATCACATCGCGCACGTTCTCTACGACGCATACGGTGGAGGCGTCGCGCAATGGAGAGGCGCAGATGTCGCACACATCGGTCTCGCTGATGTTGTGGCATACGCGGCAGTATCGGATGCCGGAGCGCATGTCGATGATGGCGTTGCCCAGGGCCACGGCTTCGCGTGTGTCGCGGCGCAGCAGGTGGAGCGCCAGGCGGAGCGCGGTCTTACGTCCGATGCCCGGGAGGCGCGATAGCTCGGTGACTGCATTTTCGAGAAGAGTTGATGAATACTCCTGTTCCATGACTCATGATTAGCGTTAGGCTGATGCAAAGTTAGTGATTTTTTTGCAGTCGGCGATGGGGCAGGGGTTAATGGAATAATGATAAGGGTTAAAAGTAGTTAAATATCATTGCCGGATAGGATGAAGGTATTAACTTTGCAAGACTTTCACGTCACAACTATGGGGCTGACCGGTTTTGACAGCGTGTAGAGGTGGTGTGTAAGCGTGCAGAGCAATGATGGCTACGCTCTATAATCAGAGACATCGACAATTTCAAATGGCGAATCAAACTACGCTCTTGCTGCTTGATTGAAGTACAGTAGATCAGCTTAATCTCCGCAACAGTTGCAGAGACAAGACATCGCCCGAGAGTCGTGATCCCGAGACTCCTCGATATGGCGGTGCAGGTAAATCGGGAGTTGGGCGTTGAGTGCCTCTTGTCTGCGCCCGAGATTAATAGAGGATAAGGGCTGCATTGGCCGTCTCAAGCCTGTGAAGCCTCGAAAACCAAGATGAGACTACGCACGTAGAAAGCACATTAGTTCCGCGTTTGGACGAGGGTTCAAGTCCCTCCAGCTCCACTTGGCGGGTCGGTCATAATCCGGCCAATAGCCTAAGCAAGACTAAACCGCAGAATATCAATCAATTCTGCGGTTTCCTTTTGGTCGGGCTTGATGGAGCCGTCTATCCAGCGATTTGGGTAGCACATTCACATACCTCCCAAATCACTGTATATCAGCAGCTAAGTGCCGCAAAGTGTCAAAAATGAGAACTCCGACTTTGCAATTGCGAGGCCGGAATTTTTGTGTGTCTAAGCGGGGGCATAAAAAAGTCAGCCGCGCTTCACAGCGAGGCTGACATTCATGAGATTTCCTTAACTTAATTTGGGGTTTTACTTTTCGTCTGCATTGATACTCTTAAAAGCGTTTGCTTATGAGTTGCGGAGTCATCACTGATTTCCATTGCAAAGTTAGACATAAAAAGCGGAGTTGATGCTATGCAAATGGTTAACTTTGGTTAATGATGCTCTGTTTGGAGCCTCCTGGAGGCCTTAAAGCTCATTTTTAACTTTTCGCTGCCGTGCCGGTATGGCAAAGGAGGTGTATATCTGGATAGCGGCGCCGGCGAGGGTGAATGCAAGCCAATCGCGCGGTGAGCCTTCGGGATACCACATAAAGAATGCTGCCACGCAGAAGAAGATTGCGCTCCAGCTCTCGATGCGGTATAGTCGGCGCAGGCGCATGTCGGTCACAGCGACAGTGCCGAAGAGGCGACTAAGCAGCAGCACTGCCGCGCCAATGGTATAGAGCCAGCGCGATAGGACGCTGTATTCAAAGGAGCCGTGGTATATTGGTATGAGCGTGGCGGACGCGATGGCGAGCAGCCCCAGGGGCGCGGTGATGGCGGTGATGCGCGGGGGGATAAGTGGTGATTTCATCGTGTGTTTGTATTTATATAATGTGTATATGGTGATTGTTATATTACTTCTTGTCGCTATCGGCGGGCTCAAAGATGTAGATGTCTTCGTCGGCGCGCTTCATATTATAATGCTCGCGCACCACACGCTCCAGCATTTGCGGGTCGCGCTGCAGGCGGTCGTTGAGCCGGCGATAGTATTCGAGGGAGTCTGTCTGGATGCTTATCTCGTTGCGGAGGCTGTCAATAGTGCTGCGATACTCCATTGACTTGACGATGGTGGTGTCGCTGAAAAAAATCATATATACTAATGTGGCAACCACGCAGATGGTGGGAAGCGACATATATCGTCGCAGCCATTGCAGGGCGCTTTTTAGTTTGGGAGACATTGGTGTCGGGCTTTTGTTGCTATTGTGTTGTGGGGTGTCTTTGCTTTTGATAGGCAAAGGTACATAAAAAAAAGATTTTTTTACGCCCGGTGAATAAGAAAAATCAAG
>JBJEDF010000004.1:0-18188 GCA_051871765.1 Muribaculaceae bacterium | reverse complement strand
TTTATTAGCAACTCAATTTAAGTCAAATATAAATCATTATAAGTCAATTGTAAAGGTAATATATTGATAATCAATTTACTATGCATTGGCAATATTGTGCAAAATATAACTTTTTATATGATTAAAAAAGCCCTGTCTTCATGATGTCGGCCTCAAAACTGTCTCTACTTTTTGCGCGCGACTTCATCCGGTTGCGATAGGTATATACAGTGTTGAGACTCAAGTCGAGAAACTTGGCTATTTTGCTGCTGTCATCTATCCCCAATCGCATAAAGGCTATCACGCGTATTTCGGGCGTCAGCACATTGCTATCGGGTAGCGACACCTGTTTGTCGGGCTGCAGCAGCTTGTTGATGTCATCGATGAATGATGGGTAAATGTTGAAAAATGCTTCATCAAATGTCTTATAAAACTGCTCGGCTCGGTCGCGCAAAAACTTGCCGGAATCTACTATTTGATACAAATCTTGTGATTGTCCGGCTTTGAGCTTGCGCACCGCAAGCCTGTTGAGATCCTCAAGGCTCTCTATATACACATAGCATAGCGACAGCAGTTGCCTTATATAATTATCCTTGTGCAGATTTGATTGTATCAGCGATGTGGCCTTTTGCCGCGCCTGCTTGTGGAGTATGGTTTTTTTGGATAACAGGATTATACACCCCGACAGGACAATCAGCAGCAGTATCAGTATCACAATAAGCGTCGTCATCGTGCGATGTGTGTCATCGCGTGTTTCATTGCTGATTTTTGTAAATGCTTTAGTAGTGTCAAACGAGCGTATGCGTGCGTTGGCAAAGAGATCATTGTCTTGGGCTATGCTCAGATAGCGGTAGGCGCGCTCGATGTCGCCCATCGCATAGTATTCTATGCCTAATTGCTTGAGCGATGTAGTCTCGCATGTGGCGGTCACGATGTCGCTTGTGGCCGACAGGGCGAGATAATAGAGATATTCATCGCGCCGCGATGGCAGTCGCTTGTAAAAGTCGGCCATCAGGCTCGTGGCGATAGCAAATTCCGGCTTGCTCACATCAATATTGGGCAACGCCTGCTGCAGGTCGGCCAGCGAGAGCGCATTCTCTCCGTTGAGGATTTTTATTTGTGCATTTGTGAGGTCTATGGCTACTGACCCGGCCGGATAGTATTTCAGCGTGGAGTCAAGCCGCTCGATAGCCTTGCGGCGGTACATATCTTTATATGGCTCAGGGTAATAATTGTATGCGTGAAGGTATATGTCGCTGCCTGTGCGGAAGTAAAATACGTGGTCTGATGGCTCAAGTTTGGATATTTCGCAGCTTTCGTAATCTTCAATGGCCTCCTTAAATAGCCCAAGTAGCGTCATAGCCGCATCGCGATGCATTCTTAGTCGCCACTCCAGATGGGTGTGCTTACTGCTTGCAGCCACTTCGATGCCTTTATTATAGTAGTATAATGCCGAATCAACCTTAAACCCATGAAACGCATTGCCCAGAGCCTCATATTTTAATGCCGGGTCGCGCGAATACATTGCCTCCATCTCTTTTTTCATCGCTTCTATTGAGGCTCTGCGGTTGTTGATATATTGGTCGCGCTTTGTGAGATGGTAGTCCAGTGAGTCAATAGCATCTGTGAGGTTCTCGGGCAGGCGCCGAGCTTCGCAGGTGATGGCGGATATGATTATCAGTAGTAAGTAAAGTGCTTTTTTAGGCATGATGGTATCAGGCTTGGTGTCTCGGCTGCAAATATACAGCTTTTTTATGAATTTCCAATTATAATTTCTAAATTTTATTTTATATTGGCCTGATGCTATATATCACTTTATTAGTGCATTAGCACCAAATATAACTTATATTGATTTTGATTTTATATTGATGCGCTTTGATTGCCTGCTTTGTAGCTGTAATTTTGTAGTGTTATTGATATCAGATATTATTATTGAATGTAGTTTTTGTTGTAAGATATTGAAATAGGTTATTATTTCAAAGGTTTTATTAGATTGTAAATTATCAATTGCAATAAGGTTTGTTTCGATAAATATATGCACCGGAGGTGTCGTTTCGTGAGAAATGATGCCTCTAATCTTGTCGGTCGGTTTGCTGTGGGCGTGGCGCCGTGGCGATGGTGTCTTCCAGGTAGTTGCGTGTATGTGTGATTTGTGTCGTATTCGCCTTGACCTTGCCTTGGCCCTTGCCCTTGCCCTGACGGCTCTCCTTGTGCTTGCCTTGATTGTTGCGAGCGTCGGCCTCTTTTGCAGCCGCCGAGCGAGTGCTGATGACATTTGTGATGCTATCCGAGGCGATAGCTATCTCTTGGGCGCGCGTGATCGTGGCGCGTTGGTGCAGCTCCTTCACAATGATTGATGCTGCTATGCCAAGCAGTATCACTGCGGTGCCTATCAACTCTGATTTTGTGAGTCTAAAACGGTTGCGCATATCAGATCAGCCCTGTGATTAGCATTACTATAATAAACACCGGCGCCGGATATTTGATAATGAATAGCACTATCGGTGCCATACGCGAGCGTATGCTGCCATTGTTGCTCATCTGACGCTTGAATAAATCCGGTGCTACCCACCCGATGTAGATACATGTGCCCAACGCTATCAGCGGCAGCAGCAGCGATGTGGTAAATGTGTCAAGGAAATCAAAGATGATCATACCCAAAATCTTGATAAAGCTCAGACTGCCGAACGAGAGCGAACATATCGGGCTCAATATCACCAGCGGCAGCAACGTCACGAGCACAGCCTTGGCCCGAGTCAGCCTAAAGCGATGCTGCATATATGCTATGGTCACCTCTGCTATTGACACGGTTGAGGTGATAGCGGCAACTAAGAGCAACACAAAAAAGAGTGTGGACCACAGCTGTGACGCCGGCATGTGGGAAAAGACTTCAGGCAAGGTCACAAATATCAACGTAGGCCCTTGCACACTGTGGGCATTAAGCCCATACGTAGTCACGGCCGGGAAGATTATACACCCCATGAGCAATGCCACCACCAGGCTCAGCAACGCCACCGTCATTGAGGTGCGAGTCAGACGGGTATGATCCGGGTAATATGAAGCGTATGTCACGAGGATACCCATGCCCAGACTTAACGAAAAGAATGCCTGACCCATGGCGCTGATGACGACTGTTGGGCTTATCTTTGTGAAGTCGGGCGACAGAAAGTATCTAAGACCTTCGCCGGCCCCGGGCAGCGATAACGCCTCGACACACAGCACTATCAGTATCACAAACAAGGTGGGCATCAATATGTTGGACAAGCGCTCGATGCCCTTTTGCACTCCGCCAAGCAGTATCGCCACATTGATGCCGATCACCACGATGGTCGCAATCACCGGCGACCAATCGGAATACACGCACTGCTGCATCTTCGCGCTAAAGACGCTGCCGGCGCTGCCGCTATCGTATAGGCTGCCGCTGATCGAGTGCCACAGATACTCCAATGTCCACCCCGCCACTACCATATAGTAGGTGGTGATAATATACGATGCTATGATGGCAAGCATACCGATAATCCACCACGACGAATGGGGCGACAGCTTGCGAAACACACCGATGCTGTCGCTGCGGCCGCCTCGGCCCAAGGCAAATTCGCTCAGCATCACGGGCACTCCAAGCAGCATTACACACACCGCGTAGAGCAGCAAAAACGCCGCGCCGCCATTTGATTGTGTCTCTGCCGGAAAGCGCCATACGTTGCCCAGACCTATTGCTGAACCCACCGTGGCGGCAAGCAGCCCTATCTTTGTTGCAAACTCGTTTTTATTTGACATCGCTTTACTATTATCTGATGATTGATGTGATGTGACAACCTTATGATGCGCAAAATTACAAAAAAGTACTGGTTTTGCAATGATTATTTGCTCCTTACCAGCATATCGCCATGGCGTGAGAGGCGCCCTATGTCCATGAGCCGCCGTATGGCGTCAATCGCCGCTTGACGCTCGCTCTGAAACTGGCTCAAGATATCATCAATAGGGCGGGCGCCGCCACGCTCGGCCACAAGCCGCTCTATGTGCTGCGTGATCTGCTCGTAGCGCTTGGCCGCCTCGCCGCTCCGGGCTTTTTGCGACGCTATGCGGGCGCGACACACATCGCATTTGTTGCAGTCGTGCTCGGGGGTCTCGCCGAAGTATTGCAGCATAAATGTCACTCTGCAACGCGTGGTGTCGTAGGCATAGTCGCGCATGGCGTTGAGGCGGCGCTCCGTGCGATCGCGTTGCACCTCGTATGCCTCTCTCGAGATTTTGACATGCTTCGGCTCTTCGCGTGATGTGATATAATAGATGTATGGCGTGCGACGATGGGGTATGTAATGCAGTATGTGCATGCGTGTCATTGTCAGCAGCGCCTGATACACCCGCTCGCTCGATAGCCCTGTGTGGCGAGTGAGATTAAGCTCATCGATAGTGATATAGTCGCTGTATAAGCCTGTGTAATTGCGCATTAGCGCATACAGCACAGCCTCGCAGTCATCGTTAAGCTCAGTGCTGTATAATTCGCGCTTGTCGGCGAGCATCATCACGCGAGAGTGGGTGGCTACCTCGTCGATGTATTCGATGTAATTTGACCGCGCAAGTATCCCAAGCGCATTGCGCACCATTCGCACCGGCATATTGAACCGGTGGCAAAATTCTTCAGTATTGAACTCAAACAGCCGGTCATAGCCTTCGCCATCGGCTACGCCTAAATAGCTGCCTACCATATCATAGCAATGCCTGATAAAGTCTTTCGAGGGAAAGGCCTCGTTGAGCCTACGAGTCAGCATTGCCTTGTCGGTGCGCGACACTATCAGCACCGCAAAGGCCGGTAGCCCATCGCGCCCGGCGCGTCCTGCCTCCTGATAATACTCTTCGAGTGAGCCCGGCAGGTCATAATGCACCACCACTCGCACATCGGACTTGTCTATCCCCATACCGAAGGCATTAGTGGCTACCATCACCCTTACTGCGCCGCTCTTCCAGCAGTCCTGCTTGTGTGACTTATCTTCAGGCGCAAGACCTGCGTGGTAGTAGTCGGCTGAGATGCCGTGCGACAATAGCACATCGGCAAGCTCATGGCAGCGACGGCGTGACCGCACATACACTATTGCCGAGCCATACGTGTTGCCGAGCACTTTCAGCATCATCCCCTCTTTGTGCTCTTCGTAGCGCACTATAAAGCTGATATTATCGCGCGAGAAGCTACCGGCATAGATGGCCGGAGTCTTCATTTGAAGCTTGTCGGCGATATCTGAGACCACGGCCGGGGTGGCTGACGCCGTCAGAGCCAAGACGGGCACGCCGGGAAAGCGCTTGCGCAGCTCGCTGATCTTGAGATATGACGGCCTGAAATCATATCCCCACTGTGAGATGCAGTGGGCCTCATCGACGACTATCATTGACACCCGCCACGACATGATATCCTGAATGAAGAATTTCTGTAGCAACTTCTCAGGAGATACGTATGCAAGCTTCACTTTGCCTAAGCGGCATTTATCGTTGGCCAAATGAAGCTCGGCGCGCGACAACCCCGACTGGAAATACACCGCATCAATATTGCGAGATCGCAGGTTATCCACCTGGTCCTTCATCAGAGAGATCAGAGGCGTCACCACCAGGGTGAGGCCCTCACAAAGCAGCGCCGGCACCTGAAAGGTGATTGACTTACCACCGCCGGTGGGCAGCAATCCTATGGTGTCGGCTCCGCTGAGCACGCTATTGATGATTTCAAGCTGCCGAGGCCTGAACGAGTCATAGCCCCAGTATTGTCTGAGTGCCTCAAGCGGAGTCATAGCTATTCTGACTCGCTGACGGTGCGTATTTGCTTGACGAGCAGCTGCAGCGTAGAGGTGGCGTTGTGGTGCTTATTCTCCTCTATCGTGTAGCAGATATTGAAAGGCTTGCCCGAGTGGATGTAGTCAAAGTATCGACCCATATTGAAGGCTATGCCGTTGATGACCTTTCCGGAGGTGTCATCTACGAGCTCCAGCTTGATATGTTCGAGGTGCTTGCCCACGAGCATACTTGTGCCGAAATCCTTGACGTTGCGAGTGCAGAAAGTGGGCTTTTGATTGCCGGGCCCGAATGGATTGAAGAGGCGCAGTGTGGATATCAGCTCGGGCGTGATTTGAGCAAATGACAGGAATGCATCGATGTCTATGACCGGTGTCTGCTGTTCGGGCAAGATGTGAGCCGCCACATACTCCTCAAAACGGCGAGTAAACTCCGGGATATTCTCCTCCTTGAGCGAGAGACCTACGGCGTAGGTGTGACCGCCGAAATTCTCAAGCAAGTCGCGGGCTGAATCAATGGCTTTGTAGATGTCAAAGCCTTGCACTGAGCGCGATGACCCCGTCACGAGCCCGTTGGAGTGGGTGAGCACCACTGATGGCTTATAATATAGCTCTGTGAGGCGTGAAGCCACAATGCCTATGATGCCTTTGTGCCAATCCTTGTTGTAGATGACGATGGACTTCTTGGGCGAGTGCATCTCACCGCGCGCCTCGAGGATAGCATTAGCCTCCTCGGTGATGCGCTTGTCCAGCTCCTTGCGGTCTTTGTTGTATTGGTCGATGGCGCTGGCCTTGGCGTTAGCCTCCTTGATATCGCGAGCCACCAGCAGCTCCACCGCTTCGCGGCCGCTCTGCATGCGCCCCGACGCATTGATGCGGGGGCCGATTTTGAATATTACATCGCTGATTGTGATCTCCTTCCCTCCGAGTCCGCAGGTGCGTATGATGGCGCGCAGACCCAGGTTGGGGTTGCTATTCAGTCGCTTGAGGCCCACGTAGGCCATCACCCGGTTTTCGTCAACCATTGGCACTATGTCTGAGGCTATGCTTACGGCCACAAGGTCGAGCATACACTCCAGCTCCGCGGTGCCTATGCCATTGCTTATTGAGAAGGCCTGCATAAACTTATAGCCCACGCCGCAGCCCGACAAGTGGCGGCACGGGTAAGTGGAGCCTTCAAGCTTGGGATTAAGAATGGCGATAGCCGGCGGAAGCTCCTCATCGGGCACATGGTGGTCACAGATGATAAAATCTATGCCCAGTGTCTTGGCATATTTTATTTCTTCGATAGCTTTAATGCCGCAGTCAAGGATGATTATCAGCTTCACGCCATCTGATGCTGCCTGCTCTATAGTGCGTGTGGAGATGCCATAGCCCTCATCATATCGGGTAGGGATATAATAATCTATCTCAGAGTAGAAATTCTGGAGATAGCGATACACTAATGCCACGGCGGTGGTGCCGTCAACGTCATAGTCGCCATACACCATTATTTTTTCTTTTGACCCCATAGCCCGGTTGAGCCTATCCACTGCCTTATCCATATCCGGCATCAGGAAGGGGTCGTGGAGGTCGCGCAGCGAGGGGTGGAAAAATTTCTCGGCTTGAGCCACCGAGGTGATGCCTCGCTGCACGAGCAATTCGCTGATAGGCGTGCAATTGGCAAAGCGTCGCGCTAATTCGCTTTCCAATTTTTGCTCCTCAGTGGTGAGCGGTAGGTAGTTCCATCTGCTTGTCATATATTGTGTCGTATTTTATTCCTGTTTATCCGGCAAGTGCACATCGAGCTGGGGGTAGGGGAAGTGTATCCCCACCGATGGCAGCTCTTTGTAGATGCGCTCATTGATATCGTAGTATAGGCTCCAATAGCTCGACGTGGTGGCCCATGCTCTCACTTTGAGCACTACACTGCTGTCGGCAAGCTCATCTACCACCACCACGGGGCTGCGATCTATCCGTGGCAGCTTCTCCAGCACCTTGTTCTGCTGGCGTTCTTTCCAATCCTCGATGCGCTCTTTCACCTTGCTGTGGTGGTGAAAGAGGCGTGTCAGCCATTGGGCGCGCCGCTTGCCGGGGATAGCGGCCCCGGTGTCATCGCCCTCTTGGCTATCCTCCTGGGTGTGTGCCTGAAACCGCTCTTCGCGGTCATCTTCGATGTATTGCTTCACCACGCGCTCATCTTCGCTGAGCATGCTGAGCAGTTTAGCGCGGGCGGCATCTACCGAGTCGCCGTAGGAAATCGTCACGCTCCACTCCACGCGCCTGTAGTCCTCGCGCGACCAGTTGTTCACGCTCCCCGTGGACAACCCTCCGTTGGGTATGATGATGCACTTGTTGTCGTAGGTGGTGATAATAGTGTGGAAGATCTGTATCTCCTTGACGATGCCCGCATAGCCTTGAGCCTCGATATAATCGCCTATCTTATACGGCTTCAGCAATAGTATCAGCACACCGCCGGCAAAATTCTGCAGCGTGCCGCTCATGGCCATACCCACAGCTACGCCGGCTGAGGCAAAGATGGCTATAAACGACGATGTCTCGATGCCCAAAATGCCTATCACGGTGACTATCAGTATGAAATACAGCACCATGCGTATCATACTGAGCACAAATGAGGACAGCGACCTATCCACCTCGCGGCGTATCATGATGCCGGCTACCAAGCGCACCAAGCGCTTGATGATAAACTTGCCCACATAAAACACTATCAGCGCCACAGTGAGATTGACGGCAAACGATGTCAGCGATGACATAAATTTCTCCAGCAACTCATCTATCGACATCGTGTCGGACAGCTTCCATTCACTTGATATGTTAGGTATGGAGTCCGGTATCAACGATGGCACACCGGATTGTATGATATTCATTATGATATTGGCGATATTCATTGCTCTGAAGACGTTATCAGTGCCGATGCTACATCGGCATACCATTGCAATTGATTATAATTCTTAGTCACCGACTCTTGCTGAGACTTCATAATAAACGTTGAGAGGCCGCTGTGGCGTGTCAGAGGCAAGGTATTATAGAGCATCGGCGTGGCAGCTTTGTAAACAACGACGCCCTGCAGCGCTTCTTCATACGCCGCTATCATCTGCGACGACACTCCGTATGCCGTGGCCATCGTGCTCACATAGTCGCCGAAGTCATACAGATACACTCGCCCGTCGAGCTGATATTTTTGAGGCACATACTCCGCCGGCAGCGCCATCGTAGGCAAGGCGGCATATATCGACCGCGTGGCCGCAGCAAGAGCTTCTATTTCAGACGTATCTATCACACTCATTGAGCACCACCTATCCGCCGGGTCCTCTTTGCCGTCGTATAGCTCAAAGGTGTTGCGTGCGGCTTGCACCAAATCAGGCGTCT
This sequence comes from Muribaculaceae bacterium, assembly GCA_051871765.1. GTDB lineage: Bacteria > Bacteroidota > Bacteroidia > Bacteroidales > Muribaculaceae > CAG-873. The sequence continues at coordinate 9,063 of JBJEDF010000004.1, read as the reverse complement.
CGGCAAAAAAGCATTTCACATTCTTGTCGTAGGGCATTCCCTCGATGGGCAGCTCTATGGCGCTCGCAACTATATAGTCTGTGGTGTGGCGCAATTCGTAAGCCACCTCCACCGAGGCCATCTGGCAGCAATCAAAATATATAAAGCTGAAACCCTTGCCGCTGAGAGCCTTGGCAAGAGTGCTTACATTCATTTTCTTCCCCCGATCATAACCAAACGACATCGTAGCCGCCGCATCGGCCGCCTCCGTGATGCCATCTTCCAGCCATCCCGAGGCGTGGCTCCACAGCACCAAGCCGTAGTCATCAGCCGGCGCATAGCGCTTGGTGTCGGATATGACCTCCTCCATGCGAGCGCGCTCCACCGAATATTGCGTGTCATCGTAGGTCTTCAGCACCACGGTGCCGCCTTGCGTTATATCCAGCAATTGCGGCGCGCCATCTACTCCCGCGTGATACACTATCAGGCGGCCACCGCACAGATCGCCGTGTGCGACCGCCGTTTTCATCTCCTCAATGTCGAGTGCGTCATATCCGGCTCCTCCGAGCGAGGCGTTATTGGCTACCATATACACCAAAACCGTGCGCCGGGTCTGCGCCGGAGCATCCGGCTCTTGTGAGCTGCAGCCGCACAGCTGCAACATCACCCACACAATTGACAATATAAATGCTTGACGTATATAACAAACCATGTTACAAAATTAGCAAAAATACGCCAAACACCGGGCACCTATCGCCCATATTTAACGTTAATTAGTCATAGCATTGTCATAGCACATTCATATCATGCCGGCTCCACGTGAGTGGCCACGATTGCCAGAGGGTCGTCAATAGCCGCTCTGATATTATTCTCTACGACGGTGGCAATCTCATGACCTTGAGCCACTGTAATCGCCGGCTCCACTTTGATTTCCACATTTATGATAGCTATCGCGCCGCTGCGGCGAGTGCGCAGCCGCTCATACGAGATCACTCCGGGCGTGGTTGTGATAGCTTTGATAATCTCGGCCTCTACCCTTTCAGGCAAGGAGTTATCCAAAAGCTCTCCTATGGCGGGTAGTATCATCTTGATGGCAACCAACATGATAAAGACGGCCACTATGATCGCGGCTATCGGGTCGAGAATAGCGGCACCGGAGCCGAAGAAGATGGCTCCGCCAACACCCACAAAGGTGGCCAGCGAGGATAGCGCATCGCTCCGATGATGCCAAGCATTGGCGATGACGGCCTCCGAGTGGATGCGACGCCCGGCCTTGACGGTGTACTGATACAGCCACTCTTTGCTCACGATTGACAGTGCACACATCACCGGCGCTGCTACCCCCGGCTGTCCGAGCGCTTCACCATTCATATATCGCAGTATAGCCGTGATGCCCGAATACATGATGCCTATTGCCACAATCAACAGCACCAACGCAAGCATCACTGTGGCGAGCGTCTCATACTTGCCATGGCCAAACTCGTGGCGTCTATCCGGCTCTTTGCGCGAGATGCCAACCATGATAAGCACTATAAAATCGGTGAGAAAATCAGACAGCGAATGTACACCATCGGCCACGAGTGCGCCGCTTCGGGCTGTGATGCCAACAATGATTTTCGCTACTGACAAGCCGGCATTGACCCAAAAGCCGGTCCACGTCACACGCCGGGCTATCGACACACACTCCGCCGAACTAAGATGTTGAGTATTATTCATTGCGCTATTTGCTATTAGAAACGAGCGCAAAAATAGCTATATGCATCAATATATGCAAGTGAAAAAGATTAAATAATGATATAAGCCGCACCGCGAACCCCGGCGAAGCCTACTCCTCTACGTCTGATGCCTCATCGACTGTGGCAAGTATCAGGCGCGAGAGTGGCGCTGTGAGCGAGCATGCCCGTTGCAACTCAGCTTGAGCTATTGCTTTAGCTTTATCGGGGTAATCGCTTGATAAATTGCACATTAGCCGCAGAGCGCAATAGCGCGTCATGTCGTCGTCTGAATTAATGCCTCTGTCAATAAGCTCCGGCGCAAACGCCAGCTGCCTGAGGAGTCGCAGACACAACACATCGGCGGCCTCTGTAGCTATACATGTCGTCATCCACTCGTAGGCCTCATCAGCGCTGATATCGCCGGCGGGCATCACCATAGGCGCTATTAGCATACTCTCGCGGGTGCTGCTGTTTGCCCATAATCGCCGAGCGAGGTCGGCAGAGTGGGGGGTGTCTGCCGCGATGTCGCGCAGCTGCGGCAGATTTACGCCGAAGATGATGCGATAAGGCGACCCCGCGCGGCGCAGAGCATCGGCAATGATGCCATTGCGCATGGCGTAGAGCCGACGTTTCACCATCTGCATATCATTGAAGCTGCTATCTTCCTGTATGTGGCTTCCTTGTGTCATAGTGATTTGAGGTGTTAATATGTGGTGGGCCGGGCCTCCGGGTCTTCTTCAAGCTCCCTTACCATGCGGCGAGTGAGGCGAGCCGTGACTATCTCTTTATATATGCCTATAGGCAGGCCTATGGCCAAGCCAACGCATGCGCCTGCGATAGCGCTGTCGTTGCCATAATTGACCATCTCCACAAAGAGCCATGCCAACACTATCAGCGCCATAAGCCAGCCCATGATGCGGAAGCGCTGACGCCAACGGCTTATCTCGTAGGCCCGGCGCAAGGCTTCGACGGTCGGGCAGGAGATGAGGTCCGAACACTTGACATATCGCGTGAACCATATCCCCGATACACACATTATCACGCCGAAGACTCCATAGATGATGGCAAACGGAGCCGAAACCATATCCTCAATGTATATCAATACTGCAAGCACTGGCAACACGCCGCTCAGCATCGCTTGCGTGCGAAAACGGCGCGCCAGCCGATCGCGCACACTATCGGCGCGCTCCGCCTTCAGCCGGCGCGTCAGCTCGGCATTGGTGGCCTCAAGCTTGTCAGCTTTTATTGTCACCTGCTGCCATTGGCGCCTCAAGCTTTCTAATGATATGTCAGAGTCTGGTTTAGTCATATTAGTATATCGTGTGTGTGTTCTTATGAATTCGCTTTTTCGATCAGTTTCTCGCGTATGCGGTGCAGTCGCGTAGCCACATTGGCTTTGCTCAGTCCCGTTATCTCGGATATTTCGGCGTAGGACTTCTCATCAAGCCATAGCGTCACAAGCGCCTTCTCCAATGGCTCAAGGGCCGCTATCAGAGCATACAGCTCTCGGCATTGCTCCGTGCGTGAGTTATCCTCCACGGGGATATCGCTTATCAAGTCAAGGCCCACATCCTGGCGGTGCTTGGCATTGCGCCGATGCCAGGTCAGGCACGTGTTGATGGCGGTGCGATAGATCCATGATGACACCTTTGCATCGCCGCGAAATGACTCAAGCCCCTGCCACACATTGATGAGCACCTCCTGATAGAGATCATCAAACGTGGCTATCGGTGACACATAGACCGAACAAACCTTGGCAATGACCTCTTTGTAGGTCTTTGCCAAGGCGGTGAACTGCTGCTCTCGGGCTGCTTGTGTCTGCTTTCGGGTCATATCTATTTATATGACGCAATTATTGCAAAAAAATTACAGCCCACGGCAATTTTTTTATCAACGGCGGCGATATGATGCCCGATCCGTATGTGTCAGAACTGAAAATCAGTGGGTTGCTTATATAGAAGCATGCCGCATGCCACATCGTTTGACACATAGTCGCCCTTAGTCTTAGCAACTATGGCCAGCGCAAATTCCAGCGCCGAGCTCGGTCCATTGGCGGTGATGATGCTGTCAAGAGCCACCACGGGGCGGTCACGGTAGATGGCGCCACCCGATATCAGCTGCGGATCAAATGACGGGTAGCACGTAGCTTCGATACCCTTCAAGATGCCCAGCGGAGCAAGAACCACTGCCGGCGAGGCGCATATCGCAGCTATCTTGCCCCCTCCTGAGTGGTGCCGCTTCAGCAGAGAGCACAATGCTTCGCTCCCCGCTAAGTTGGTGGCCCCGGGCATTCCTCCGGGCAGTATCAGCCATTCTATATCCTGTAGTTCTAATTCTGATAGGGTTGCTTCGGCCTCTATCTCTACGCCGTGGGCGCCTCTGACAAGGCGGCTTTCGCTGATTGACACTGTCGTGACGTCAATGCCGGCGCGACGCAGCACATCAATCGGGGTGATGGCTTCAATCTCTTCAAAGCCTTCTGCAAGGAATAAATACGAGCGAGTCATAGTAGTGTGTAGTAAATGGTTGTAAGTTGTTGATGTTGTTAGTTATGTGAGATTAGATATATTAGTTAAGGCAAATTTAAGCATTATTTGTCAATTTACAATAATAGTGCCGCTTTTTTTAATAAAAAAGCAACATCATGCTGCCTCTGATGCCTTTTTATTGCGTTTATTAAGCCCTTTACCCGATCGCTTTTGTCCCACATTTGGCAATTCGCTTTTTTTTTATTACCTTTGCAGCCGAAACACTTATAACTACTAATGGATTGTAACAGACTATTTGATTGTTTGTTTGAAACAAGTTGGGAGGTTTGCAATAAGATAGGCGGTATTTACACCGTGCTGTCAACTAAAGCAAGAACCCTGCAAGGCCTGTTTAAAGACAAGGTCATATTTGTCGGCCCCGATGTATGGACCGATGATAATCCCTCACCTTACTTCGTCGAATCCTCTGCCGTTTTGCGCACATGGCGCAAGCAGGCCGTTTTGCCTTATGGCATATCTGTCCGAGCCGGCCGTTGGAACATCCCCGGACGCCCTATCGTGCTTCTCGTCAAGTTCGACGCTATGTATGCTTGCAAAGACCAGCTATACCGACGTATGTGGGAGCGCTTCGGCGTCGATTCTTTACACGCATATGGCGATTATGACGAGGCTTGCGCTTTCAGCCATGCTGCTGCAATCGTAATTGAGAACATCTCTCAATTCTTATATAAGACCAACTCGCGTTCGGACCGCATAATTGCTCACTTCGACGAGTGGACCACCGGCATGGGGCTCCTATACCTCAAGGATCGCCTCCCCAACGTAGCAACCGTTTTCACCACACACGCCACAAGCATAGGTCGCAGCATCTGCGGCAATGGCAAGCCACTTTATGATTATCTCCACGCTTATAATGGCGACCAAATGGCGCGCGAGCTAAATATGGAGTCTAAACATTCGCTCGAGAAAGCCGCCGCCATCAATGCTGACTGCTTCACAACCGTCAGCGATGTCACCGCTCGTGAGTGTGAGCAGCTCCTCGGGCGCAAGCCTGATGTAGTCACCCTCAATGGCTTTGAATCGGGATTTGTACCTTCTAAAGCCAAGTTCAAGGCCGCGCGTGAGGCCGCGCGTGCCAAGCTCATATCAGTGGCCCGGACTCTTACCGGCAAATCTTTCAGCACTGACGCTTTCATAATTGCCACTTCAGGCCGTTGCGAGTATCGCAACAAAGGCATTGACCTATACCTCGATGCCATCAACGAGTTGCGAGCGGCAATCGATAGCTCCGCGCCCGACGTCATAGCATTCGTCATGGTGCCCGCATGGTGCTCCGGCCCTCGGCCTGACCTACACCATGCCCTCGCTGACAATAGCCTCAACGGCTGTGCCATGACCGACGCGGTGATAACTCACGGCCTCCACAACTATGGCGAAGACCCCATCATCAACCGCATTCATAGCTGCGGCTTTGCCGCCGATGTCACCGCCGCAAAAGTCAATGTCATATACGTGCCCTGCTATCTTGACGGCAACGACGGCATATTTGATATGTCTTATTATCAGCTGCTCATAGGCATGGACACCACTGTCTTTGCCTCGTACTACGAGCCATGGGGATACACTCCCCTCGAAAGCGTGGCATTCGGTGTCCCCACAATTACCACTTCGCTATCCGGCTTCGGACAATGGGTCCTCCAATCAGCCGACAATGATTTCAATGATTGCGGCGTGAAAGTAGAGCCCCGATCTGACAGCAACTACAGCGATGTGTGCCACGCCATCGTCGCCGACATCAAGCAGCTGTTGGCTACACCCGCAAAGTCGCGCCGACACATCACCGATGCTGCATTCCGCACTGCTCGGGATGCCGCGTGGTCTCACTTCATCAACTACTACATCGATGCCTATAATTTAGCATTGAGCAAGGTCCATAACACCACCGCCGATGCTACATCTGATAAGCAGTAATACTCCTCAAATCCAATTGATATCAAAACAATTTTCTAAATACTATATTATATCACTATGAAACTTCCGGTAAGTAACACTAATGCCCCCATCTGGCGCGACATTACTGTGAAATCTGAACTGCCCTCACAGCTCAAGCCCCTTGATGAGCTGGCAAAAAACTTGTGGTGGGTATGGAACAGCGAAGCTAAGAGCCTATTCCGTGAACTCAACCCGGCGCTGTGGCGTGCCACAGGCGAGAACCCCGTCATGCTGCTGCAGCAACTCACTTCTGAGCGCATCGATGAAATCACTAAAGACGAAACGCTAATGCAGCGCATCGTCAGCGTATATGCCGACTTCAAAGAATATATGAAAAAACCGATGCGCAAGGACGTACCTTCTATCGGTTACTTCTCTATGGAGTATGGCCTCTGCAACTGCCTCAAAATTTACTCAGGTGGCCTCGGAGTCCTCGCCGGTGACTACATCAAAGAAGCCTCTGACAGCTGCATCGACATGACAGCCGTCGGTTTCTTGTATCGTCATGGATACTTCACTCAGACTATCAGCGTCGATGGTCAGCAGATCGCTAACTATGAGCCCCAAAACTTCAACCAGCTCCCAATAGAGCAGGTTTGCGAAGACAACGGCCGACCCGTGATCCTCGAAGTGCCTTATCCCGGACGTATTATTTACAGCCACATATGGCGCGTCAACGTCGGCCGCATGAAGCTATATCTCCTCGATACTGACTTCGATATGAACAGCGAGTTTGACCGTCCCATCACTCACCAACTATATGGCGGCGACTGGGAAAACCGCATCAAGCAAGAATACCTCCTCGGTATCGGTGGCGTGCTTATGCTACGTAAGCTCGGCATCAACCCCACACTCTATCACTGCAACGAAGGGCATGCCGCCCTGCTCAACTTGCAGCGCCTCGTGGAATACGTGCAGCAAGACCACCTCGACTTCAACGTGGCTCTCGAACTCGTGCGTGCATCTTCGCTTTACACTGTTCACACACCCGTCCCCGCCGGACACGACTACTTCGACGAAGGTCTCTTCGGAAAATACATGGGCGAATACCCCGCCAAGCTCGGCATATCATGGAACGACCTTATGAACATGGGCCGCGAAAACCCCAACACCAACGAGCGCTTCTCCATGAGCGTCTTCGCCCTCAACACTTGCCAAGAAGCAAACGGCGTTAGCTGGCTCCACGGCGAGGTCTCTAAGAAGATGTTCTCAGGCATCTGGAAAGGATACAGCTGGCAAGAAAGCCATGTAGGATATGTGACTAACGGCGTTCACATGCCCACTTGGGCCGCTTCAGAGTGGAAATCATTCTACAACGACAAGCTCGGATCTCAGGTATTCTCTAACCAAAGCGACCCAAAAGCTTGGGAGGGCATTTTCAAAGTGTCCGACGAGGAAATCTGGAACATGCGTTGCCTCCTCAAAAACAAGTTCATCAACTTCGTTAAGCGCGACTTCAAAGAAAAATGGCTCGCTAACCAAGGCGACCCATCGGCTGTGATGAAAATCGTCGATAAAATAAACCCCAACGCACTTATCATCGGTTTCGCTCGCCGCTTCGCTACTTACAAGCGTGCTCACCTCCTCTTCACTGACCTCGACCGTCTCGCCAAGATTGTCAACAACGAGCAATTCCCCGTACAATTCATTTTCTCCGGTAAGGCTCACCCCGCCGATGGTGCCGGACAAGGACTCATCAAGCGCATCATCGAAATCTCAAAGATGCCTCAGTTCGCCGGTAAGATCATATTCCTCGAAGACTACAATATGATCGTGGCTAAGAGACTCGTCACCGGTGTGGACATCTGGCTTAATACTCCAACGCGTCCTCTCGAGGCTTCGGGTACTTCCGGCGAAAAAGCCGAAATGAACGGCGTGCTCAACTTCTCGGTGCTCGACGGATGGTGGTATGAAGGTTATCGTTTTGCCGAAAATGCCGGCTGGGCGCTCACTGACAAGCGCACTTTCACCGACCAAGCTCAGCAAGACCAGCTCGACGCTGCCACTATATACTCGATGCTCGAAAACGAAATCATTCCCCTATACTATGCCAAGAACTCTAAGGGGTACTCACCCGAGTGGGTTCAGTATATCAAGCGCTCAATAGCCAAGATCGCCCCACACTTCACCATGAAGCGCATGATCGACGACTACATCACTCGCTTCTACAACCCCGAGGCTGCTCGTTTCGCGCGCCTCGACGCTAATGACAAAGAGCTCGCTAAGAGCATCGTTGCCTGGAAAGAGCGCGTAGCAGCCGCTTGGGACGGCATCAAAGTCTTTGACGTCAAGCAAAAATCCGGCGACCTCGTCAACGGTGTCACCGGCGATCCTTATTCCGTCGAAATAATCATCGACACCAACGGATTGGGCAAAGACCTCGGCGTTGAAGAGGTGATATACCGTGTCCACAACGGCGAAGAAGACCTAATGTCTGTTACTCCGTTCAAGGCATCTAAGATCGAGGGAAATGTTATCACATACACCCTCAAGTCCAAGATCAAAGATGCAGGCGTGTTCCGCTACGGTTATCGCCTGTATCCCATCAATGCAGAGCTTCCTCACCGCGAAGACTTCGCTTTCACTCGCTGGGTCTAACACCCTGAGCACATAACATAATAGCGGCAGCGCACATCCCACTTGTGCGCTGCCGCTGCTTTTATCCCCATCACTCGCGCCACCCACGCGCGCCCACCAAATGGCTTGTAGGGGCGCAATATTTTGAGCCCGCATCAACCGCGCCACCCACAACTCCACCCACCACGCCCCATTCGACACCACAACTTGTAGGGGCGCAATATTTTGCGCCCGCATCAACCACGCCACCCACAACTCCGCCCACCACACCACCCCAAATGTTAAAGATTATGTTAACGCAACACACTTCA
>JBJEDF010000003.1:0-18563 GCA_051871765.1 Muribaculaceae bacterium | reverse complement strand
GTTGTTTTCAGCTTGCAAATATAGCATATTTTTGCGAAATATCGGCTAAAAAGACCGTCTTAAAATGCAAAATACTCAATATTAACGGGTTTTTGAACTAAAAAGGGCGTCAAAAAACGTCAAATGGGTCACCTGCGAGGTGGCTGCAACGCCCGCCGCTCAAAAGATGTCGAGGTAACGGCGGGCTATGACCTGCGGCGCAAATTTGTCGGCAACGGAGGCGCGGAGTGTGGCAGCATCGATGGGGGCTGTGAGCGCCTCGGCAAGATAATGCGCCACACTCTCAGGGCTCTGATAGTCGGCGATATATCCGGTGACGCCGTGGGCGACGATGTCGGCCTGGCCGCCGCGGCCAAAGGTCACGGGGATGCAACCGGCGGCCTGACCCTCGATGAGGGTGCCGGGGAGGGTCTCGTAGAGCGATGTGGAGAGCACCACTCGGGAGTGGCAGTAGAGCGAGTGCACCTTGTCGGCATCGAGCGGTCCGAGGTAGCAGTGCGGCAGGGCGATGCTCTGCAGCAGCGCCGCGTCGCGAATGTTGCCGAAGAACACCGCCAGCGCCTTGACGCCGCGCCGGTGGAGGCTGTTGAGGGCGTCGATGGCGTAGCCAAAGCCTTTGATGGGGTCGTCGAGGCGCGCAGCGCCGAAGACGATGATGGGCGTGTCGGGGTCGGTGATGCCGAGCTGCTCACGCGTGTAGCGCGGCGGGCGGTTGTAGCTCTCGCATGGGAAAGCGTTGGGGATTACCCTCACATCGGCATCGCGCAGCAGGGCGCTGTCGCGGCAACGGTCGGCGAGCCAATGACTTACAGCCACAAAGGTGATGTGTGTGGCATCATACAGCCGGCGCTTGCGCCGCCACACCGCACGCGAGAGGTCGGCCTCGTGAGCCGGCCAATGCACCAGCGGGCAGGCGCCGCAGCTGCGATGATAAGCCTCACACTCGCCGGCGTGATGGCAGATGCCCGTCATGGGCCACATGTCGTGCATGGTCCAGATGATGCGCTTGCCCATATCGGCCAGGCGCTGCAGCCCGGAGAGCGAGAGCATGCCCTGGTTGCACCAATTGATGCACACCACGTCAGCGTCACGCACCAGGGGGTGCCCGGTGATGTCGAGCCCGAATTTGCCGGTCGAGGCCTTGAAGAGGTCGGCGCGTGAGAAGCCGTTGCGCACGAAGATGTCGGCGTGCTCGGCGAGAAACGTGAGCTTGCGCGCAGCGGGCGTGCCCACGGTGATTACGGCGGCATCGCCGGGCCGGGAGCAATGGCTCACGAGCATACGCGCCTCGACGCCGATGCTGTGCAGAGCATCGGTGAGGCGGCGCGTGACCACCGAAGCGCCGCCGAGGCTGTCGCTGTGATTGAGAAGCACTACCTTTGTCATCGGCGCAGACGTTTGAGCGCGGCGCCCACGGGCAAGTGCTCGCAGCGCACTATTACAGCGATATAAGCCACGAGGAGGATGGTACGCACACCCCAGTTGAGAGAGTGATAGGAGGTGTCAACCGCCATACCCGCCGCAAAGATTACCGCCGCCACACCAAAGTAAGCGAGGATGCGCCCCACATGGTATGGAATGGGATATTTGGCGCGCCCCACAAAATAGCTGGTAATCATCATCACAAAGTAGCTGGCCAGAGCTGCCAGGGCGCAGCCCATATATCCCATGCGCGGCACCAGTATGATGTTGAGAACCACGGTGACAGCGAGACCCAGCAGCGAGAACCATGCGCCCCAGATGGTCTTATCGGTGAGTTTATACCACAGCGAGAGGTTGAAGAAGATGCCGAAAAAGAGCTCGGCAAGCATAATCAGCGGCACCACCTTCAGGCCCTCGAAATATTTCGGCGAGATGAAATACTTGAGGATGTCAAGGTAGAACATCACAAAGAGGAATATGCCGAGGCCGAAGATCACAAAATACTTCATGGCATCGCTGTAGGCCTTGTTGCGGTCGGCGCCGGCCTCCTTGTTGCGGGCAAAGATGAAGGGCTCGTAAGCAAAGCGGAAGGCTTGGATAAACATGACCATGACTATGGCTATCTTATAGTTGGCGCCATAGATGCCCAGGCCGTGCATCGCCGCGGCCGGGTCGCTCACGAGTGAGGGATACAAGATCTTGTCGATGGTCTGATTCATGATGCCGGCAACGCCGAGCACGAGCAAAGGCGCCGAGTAGATAAGCATCTCGCGCAGCAGCCTGCCGCAGAAACGGTATCTGAAGCCGGTAAGCTCAGGCAGCATCATCACGATATTGACCACAGAGGCGATAAGATTGGCGAGGAAGATGTAGCCTATGCCAAAGTCCGGGTCATAAAACCACGAGATGGCGCCGGGACTCACGCGCCACAGCCACGGACACACTATGATGAAGAAGAGATTGAGGCCTATGTTGACACCGATATTGACCAAGCGCAGCAGCGCAAAGCGCATGGGCCGCTTGCGATAACGCAGATAGCTGAACGGGAGCGCCAAAAAGGCATCTATTGCCACACACACCGCCATCATCATGACAAAGGAGGGATGGCCATCGCACTCCATGGCGTGGGTGGCCTGCGGCAAGAAGGCCCACACCAGGGCGATGAACGCCGTCGATGTCACTGCCAGCGATATCAGGGCGGTGGAATAGACCTGCATAGGGTCGTGCCAGCGCTCGTGGTTGGCAAATCTGAAGAACCCGGTCTCCATGCCGTAAGTGAGAATGATGAGAGCCAAAGCCACCACCGAATACACATAGGTCACCACCCCATACTCGGCGGCGGGAAATACCTGAGTGTAGAGCGGCACCAGACACCAATTGAGAAAACGGCCTATGATGGAGCTGAGGCCATAGATGGCGGTATCTTTTGCCAGCGATTTTATGCCTGCCATTGCAGAAAAGCTGATATAGGTTGATTACAATGAGTTAATATCAAAGAGGCCAAAGCCATCGAGAGGCGAGCCGGCGCCGAGGTGCTCGTAGGCAAGGTGTGTGACCTCACGCCCGCGGGGTGTGCGCTTGATAAATCCTTCCTTGATGAGGTAAGGCTCATACACCTCCTCTATGGTGCCGGTGTCTTCGCCCAGCGCGGTGGCTATGGTGGATAGGCCCACGGGGCCGCCGCGGAATTTGTCGATGAGTGTGCGCAATATCTTGTGGTCAATCTCGTCGAGGCCGTAACGGTCAATATTGAGGGCTTCGAGGGCATAGCGCGTGATGTCGAGGTCTATGGCACCGGAGCCTTTGACCTGGGCGAAGTCGCGCACGCGGCGCAGCAGCGAGTTGGCGATGCGCGGGGTGCCGCGGCTGCGGAGGGCTATCTCGGCGGCCGCCTCGGCTGAGCACTTGACGCCGAGCAGCGACGCCGAACGCAAGATGATGCGCGAGAGCACATCGTGGTCGTAATACTCGAGGTGGCAGTTGATGCCGAAGCGCGCACGCAGAGGCTTGGTGAGCTGGCCGCTGCGGGTGGTGGCGCCGATGAGCGTGAATGGCGCCAGGTTGAGCTGCACGGAGCGCGCCCCGGGGCCCTTGTCGATGAGTATGTCGATGCGGTAATCCTCCATCGCCGAGTAGAGATATTCCTCTACGACGCGGCTCAAGCGATGTATCTCGTCGATGAAGAGCACATCGTTCTCCTCCAGCGAGGTGAGGATGCCGGCGAGGTCGCCGGCCTTGTCGAGCACCGGGCCCGACGTGGTCTTGATGTTGACACCCAGCTCATTGGCGATGATAGCCGAGAGGGTGGTCTTGCCCAGTCCGGGAGGGCCGAAGAGGAGCACATGGTCCAGCGGCTCGTGGCGCAGGCGTGCCGCCTGCACAAATATGCGCAGGTTCTCTACCACCTTGTCCTGACCGCTGAACGAGGAGAAGGAGTCGGGTCGCAGCGCCTTCTCAAACTCGCGGTCCTGCGATGTGCCGGTGCTGCGTATGTCAAAATCGTTGTCTGAATTCACTTGTCAGTGGCGTTGTTATGATTGAGGTTTTCGATTATCTTATTATATACTACATCGGGGCGAATGGCCCGCAGGCATATATAGTCGCCGCGATAGCACGGTTTGTCGCCAAACACCGAGCAGGGGCGGCACGCCAGCGGCACACCGATGAGGTTGGTCTCGTTCTGGCGCCATGCCTTGAAGCCGCAGTAGGGATGAGTGGCACCCCAGATGCTCACCACCTTGGCGCCGGCGATGGCGGCGAGGTGCATGTTGGCAGAGTCCATAGTCAGGGCGCAGTCAAAGTGGCTCATAAGGGCGAGCTCGGCAGCGAAGCCATAGTGCTTGCCGGCGAGCGATGTCGCGGTGGGCAGTGCAGCGGCCCACTCGTCGAGCTGCTGCTGCTCGGCCCCGCCGGCTCCGAGGAGGAAGACGCGCGTGTCGGGGCGCGCACACAGCTTCTCCACCACCTTGCGCATCAGCTCGGGCGGATATATCTTGCCCTTGTGGGCTGCAAAGGGCGCTATGCCTATCCACTGCTCGCCGAGGCCCTTGGGCGGCGTGATGGCGGCGTAATCGGCAGCCGGGGCTTTGCCGCCGCGGCCATAGAGGCCATCAAAGCGCCACGTCAGCGGCAGGCGCGCGTTGAAGAACACTTCGCGATAGCGCGAGCGCTGCGACAGCAGCGGCAGCATCACCTTGTTGTTGCGACGCGTGAGGGCGCGCCGGTGAGAGCGGCCTTTGTTGATAGAGCTCACCCTGATGCCGTGAAGGCGGCAATAGAGCGCCATGACGCGCGTGCGCAGCACACCGTGGAGGTCGAGAAAGGCATCAAAGCCGCCGTGGCGCTTGACGATGGCGGCGGTCATGCGCCAGAGGCCTCTGACGCCTTTGTGCATGGCCATATCGAGGCCCTCGATGATGAGATTGGAGGGCTTATTGACAAAGATGCCGGCCATAGAGCGCCGCGTGGCCAGGACAAAGGTGGTGGCGGGGTAGCATCGACACGCCGAGTAAATCACGGGCACAGTCATGGCCACATCGCCGAAGGCCGAGAAACGCGCGATGAGCACACGCCGCGGCGCGGCGCCGGCCACGGCAGCCACGGCGGTGTCGGCAGCAGGCTGGGTGCCGTCGGCAGCAATCGTGTCGTAGGGTATGTCAGGCTTGCTTTTTGGCATAAAGCACCGGGTTGGTGTCGGCATCGTTGTACATCTTCATCTGCCTATATACTTTCATGTATTTGCTACCGGCAGCGATATCGTCGAGGAGGGTGTCGATGGCGGCGATGAGGTCGGCGCGCTGCTCGGTGAGCACGGCGAGCTTGGCGGCGCAGCGCCGGCGGTGCTCCTCCGGGGCATCGGCACGCTCGGCCTCAATCTGCATGTGATAAATCTTCAGGGCGAGGATAGAGAGACGGTCAAAGGCCCAGGCCGGGCTCTCGGTGTTGATGGTGGCATCGGGCGCCGGGGTGACGCCGGCATATTTGTCGCGGAAGTAGCTGTCAATCATCTCCACCATGTCAGTGCGCTCTTGGTTAGAGCGGTCAATGCGGCGCTTGATGGCGAGGGCTGCGACGGGGTCAATCTGCGGCTCGCGAATGATGTCCTCAAGATGCCACTGCACGGCATCAATGAGGCACTTGGCATACAAGGTATGCTCAAAGGTGTCGGCATCATATGGGTTGACAAAAGAGGCATCTACATCGTCGGCGACGTGATAGTCGGCGACGGCGCGCTCAAATACTCGGTAGCTTTGCTGGGTTAGTGTCATGTGGAGATGATGGTGGGTGATGGGGTGAGTGATAAAGTGTGTCAGCGCCGGTGGGCTTTCTCGCGCGATATGTTGATGATGGCGTCAGCGGCGAGCATATAGCCGTGAAGCCCGAGGCCCACAATAGAGCCGGCACATACGGGCGCAAGCAGCGAGCGGCGGCGTATGTCCTCGCGGGCTGCGATGTTGGAGATGTGCACTTCGATGACCGGGGCGCTGATGGCCTCTACGGCATCGGCGATGGCCAGCGAGGTGTGGGTATAAGCGCCGGCGTTGAGGATAATGCCTATGGTGTCGGGGTGCAGGCCGTAGGCGTGGAGCCAATCTATGATTTCGCCCTCGTGGTTGCTCTGCAGCAGTGCGATGTCGGTGTCAGGGCATAAGCCGCGCATATTCTCCACAAGGGTGTCGAAGGTGTCGGTGCCGTAAATCTCGGGGCAGCGGCGGCCCTGGAGGTTGAGATTGGGACCGTTGATGATTATGATCTGTTTCATTTGACGTTGACTTTGACGGTGGGCGGGAGCTGACGATTGCGGCGGTCAAGGGCATCGATGGTCTCGTGGGCGAGGTGCACGAAAGCCTGCGCCGTGATGCTGTCGTCAAGGGCGATGGGGTGGCCGGCGTCAGAGCGCTCACCGATGGCGGCCACGATGGGTATCCGGGCGAGCACGGGCACATCGTAGTCGGCGGCGAGGGCATCAACATCGGCATCGCGGCCGAAGATGTAGTATTGCTCCTCGGGGTGGCGCTCGGGGGTGAAGTAAGCCATGTTATCGACGATGCCGAGCACCGGCACATTGATTTTGGGCTCGCGGAACATAGCGATGCCTTTACGCGCATCGGCCAGGGCCACCTGCTGTGGAGTGGTCACCACAAGGGCGCCGGTGATGCCGAGCGTCTGCACCAGCGTCAGGTGTATGTCGCCGGTGCCCGGAGGCATATCTATGATGAAGTAGTCAAGCTCGCCCCAGTCAGCCTGCTCGATAAGCTGCCGCAGGGCATTGGAGGCCATAGAGCCGCGCCACACCACGGCGCTGTCGGCATCAACGACAAAACCTATCGAGAGCATCTTCACGCCATAACGCTCGTGAGGCAGCAGCAGGTTGCGGCCGTCGTCGCTCTCGCGCAAATACAGCTGCGCGCCCTCCACGCCAAACATCTTAGGTATCGACGGGCCGAAGATATCGGCATCGAGGAGGCCCACACTGTAGCCGTCGCGGGCCAGCGCCACGGCGAGGTTGGCGGCGACAGTAGATTTGCCCACACCACCTTTGCCCGACGATACGCCTATGATATTTTTCACGCCGGGCAACACCTGCTCCACTTCGCGGGGCTGCGGGGCCGGGCGCCGCGTCTTCACCGCGATATTTCCCGCGATATCCACATCACGGCTCACATAAGCATGGATGGCGGCCTCGGCAGCCTTGACCACCGACTTGATGAAAGGGTCAGTGGGCTTATCGAAAATCAGCGAGAACGACACGCGCATACCGTCTATGCGCATATCGTCTTCGACCATCTCCAGCTCCACGATATTTTTGCCGGAGCCGGGGTAACGCACTGTGCGCAGGGCGTCGAGTATAAGGTTGGGGTATAGAGTCATATCGGCTATCATTAATTCTATTGTGCAAATTTAATAATAAAAACTCAAGTTAGAAACAAAAAAGCCGCAACCATAGTTTTTTAGTGATAGTCTGACGCGGCGGAGTTGTCTGACGCGGCGGATCGGGGGATACGCGAAAATCGCGCATCGGGGGTAATCCAACACGCGACTTTCACGCTTAATGAAGGGGTGTCTCCCGACATCCTTCGTTGCTCCTCAGGCATCCCTTCGGAGCTTTTGCACATTCTTGCGCGGAAACCGTTCTTCTCGGCGCAAAGGTAATTACTGTGCAAAATGAGTATTATCTATCCTTTCTTTATGAATGTTTCGCAAATATAGACCATATTTTATAAAAATCCAAATTTTTCAAGAATTTTTCTTCATTTTATATAAAAATAGTTGCATTTTTGGCTCCAACGGGCTGTTTTAAGCTATCGCAGGGCATACCTCGCGCCGCCGACTATGCTTGCAACTTTTTAGTCACATTCCTTGTTTGATAAAAAACTAATCGCTATTTTTGCATATCAACTTACAATATACCATTTAACAAGACATTATCAATTATTAATTAACCGACAAATACAAAAAAAATGGATACAACAGCATTATTCAAACTCACCTACGGACTATACATCGTGGGCACCCTCGACGGCGAGCGCCCCGTGGGCTGCACCATCAACACCTGCTTTCAAGTCACATCGCAAAACCCCATCCTCGCTATCTCGCTCAACAAAAACAATTACACCCTTGAGGCCATACGCCGCAACGGGCGCTTCTCGCTCTCGGTAGTGGCTCAGGAGAGCGATTGGAGCGTGATAGGCACCTTTGGCTTTCACACCTCACGCGAGGTGGATAAGTATGCCGATTATGGCTATGAGATGCTCTCGGGCGCACCTATCGTCAACGGCGTCTTTGCAGCGCGGCTGGTGCTCGACGCCATCAATTTTGTTGACAATGAGACCCACGTAGTGGTCTTGGCGCGCCTGGTAGATGCCGTCAGAGAGACGGGCACGCCTATGACCTATGAGTTTTATCACTCTGTGGTCAAAGGCTCGGCACCCAAAAATGCTCCCACCTATGTAGCCCCGGCCGCCGCGGCTGAGCAGCCGGCCGCCACCGAGGCGTCAAAGCGCAAATTCCGCTGCGATGTGTGCGGCTACGAGGTGGAGTTTGACGGCGATATGCCCGACGACTACAGATGTCCGCTGTGCAACGCTCCCAAATCAAAATTCACCGAAATCACGGCTTGACGGCGATTGCTGCGGCAGGGCACATTGTCGTTTGCCAAAAAATTGCTACTTTTGCAGATAAATGGTAAGTTATCTGCAAATCGAAAATCTCACCAAGAGCTTTGGCGACCGCCTGCTCTTTGCTGATGTGACCTTCGGCATCAACGAAGGCGACAAGATAGGCATCGTGGCCAAAAACGGCACGGGCAAATCCACCCTATTAGGTATTATCGCCGGTGATATTGCTGCTGACAGCGGCAATATCACCGCGCGTAATGGCCTGCGCATAGGCTATCTGCCGCAGACCCCCGCCTTTGAGGCGGGCGAGACGGCGCTGCAGCGCTGCCTCCGTGTGGATAATCCCGACAGCCACCACGAGAGCGCCCTCGACCGCGAAAACGCCGCGCGGCGGCTGCTCAGCCAGCTCGGCATCAGCGATGCCGACAGCGGCGTTGACACTATGTCGGGAGGCCAGCGCAAGCGCGTGGCTCTGGCCTGCGCCATACTCCAAAAGCCCGACATGATGATACTCGATGAGCCTACCAACCATCTCGACGTAGATGTGATAGAGTGGCTCGAAGGCTATCTGCGGCGGCAGCGCATGACGCTGCTCATGGTCACTCACGACCGTTACTTCCTCGACCGCGTGTGCAGCAAGATTATCGAGATTGACAACCGCTCCACTTACGTCTATGAGGGCAACTACGACTACTACCTGCGGCGGCGGGCCGAGCGCATCGAAGCTATGACCGCCGAGCGCGAGCGCGCCCGCAACACTCTGCGGCGCGAGCAGCAGTGGATGAGCCGCCAGCCGCAGGCGCGTGCCGGCAAAGCAAAATACCGCATCGACCAATACTATGAGCTGCGCGAGCGCGCACGGCGCCCCGCCGGCGAGGGCGGCAATATCAACCTCGCCGCCGCCAAGGCATCGTACATTGGCTCCAAGATTTTTGAGGCCGTAGATGTGTGCAAGCGATATGGCGACAAGGCCATACTCGACCACTTCACCTACACCTTTGCGCGCCACGAGAAGATAGGCATCATCGGGCCCAACGGCGTGGGTAAATCCACTTTCGTGAAGATGCTTCAGGGCTTGGTGCCTCCCGACAGCGGCGCGTGGAATGTGGGCGAGACCGTGCGCTTTGGCTATTACAGCCAAGACGGCATCGCCTTTGACGAGAGCAAGCGCGTCATCGACGCCGTCAGCGAGCTTGCTGACGACATCGTGCTCGATGACGGCCGCCACATCACCCCCATGCAGTATCTCACGCGCTTTCTCTTCTCAGTGCCTGACCAGCAGAAATATATAGCCAAGCTCAGCGGCGGCGAGCGCTGTCGGTTGCACCTGGCAGTGACGCTGATGCGCCGCCCCAACTTTCTCATCCTCGACGAGCCTACCAACGACCTCGACATCATCACGCTGGGCATCCTCGAGGAGTATCTCTCGTCGTTCGGCGGGTGTGCCATCGTTATCAGCCATGACCGTTATTTCCTCGACAATATCGCCGACCATCTCTTTGTGATGGAGGGCGATGGCGTGGTGCGCGACTTCCCCGGCACATACAGCGAGTGGCGCGAATTCAAGAATGCCGAGGCGGCTGCAGCTACGGCCTCTGCCGCCAAGCCCAAGGCTCAAGAGCGCAGCCGCGCCGAGCGCCCGCGGCGCCTCACATTCAAGGAGCGCCGCGAGATGGAGCAGCTCAGCGCCGACATCGAGACCCTCAGCGCTGAGCGTGCCGCCCTCGAGGAGATATTCAATTCGGGCGCCCAAATCGATGACATCGCCGACAAGGCGCAGCGCTACGAGCAAGTCAAAGAGATGCTCGATGAGAAGGAGATGCGATGGCTCGAGCTATCCGAAATTGAAGACTGACGGCGCCGACGCGCAATAAATCACCATTATTTTGCGTTACATAATAACATCTAACGAGTTTTGTATTAAACACATTCACGCCTGCTAATGAAACTCACGTTTATCGTCCCCCCGTGCTATGACCATCGTCAGCCCGCCGAACGCTCGGCCGGCTGCACCCGTGTGGTGTATCCGATGCCTAATATCTATGAGCTGACCGTTGCTGCCGGCCTGCGCGACGGCGCCGGCCACGAGGTGGCCTATCGCGATTTTGTCTTTAATCACCACAGCCCCGATGATTTTGAGCGCTTTGTTGCCGCCGACCATTCGGAGGCCTACCTCATCTGGGCTGTCAACCTCTCGATAGAGAGCGACTTGCAAGCCATCAGCGTGGTGCGCCGATACCACAGCAGCCGCCCCGTGATCATGATGGGCCCCGGCCCTACATACTACAGCCGCAAATGCCTCGTAGATGACAATGTGTATGTGGTGCGCGGCGAGCCTGACGCCACCGTGGTAGAGCTGGTGGCGGCGCTGGAGCAGCATCGCGGCGCCGAGGGCATCGCCGGCGTGTCATATCGCCGCGGCGATGACATCACTCACAATCCGTCGCGGCCGCTCATCACTGACCTCGATGCGCTGCCGCTGCCGGCGCGCGACCTCGTTGCCGACCACGTATATCACAACCCCAAGCTCAAGACCGGGCCTTACACCACGATGTTCACCTCGCGCAATTGCCCCTACCACTGCATCTACTGCGTGCCGTCGTCGCTATCGTTTGCCCGCGAGATAGAGTATGGCAAGGACCACGACGGACGCAAGCCCACCATCGGCTTCCGCTCGCTGCAGAGCATCGAGCGCGAGGTGGAGCAGCTCGCCGCGCAAGGCTTCAAGGCCATAGGATTTATGGACGACAACTTCATCTGGAATGAGGAGCGCACCCGCGGCATCTGCGACATCCTTCGCCGCCACAACATAGTGTGGGGCTGCGAGGCGCGTGTCGATGCCATCACCGAGCCTATCGCTCAGATGCTCGGCGAGAGCGGCTGCCGATATATTGACTTGGGTGTGGAGTCGTTTGACCCCGGCATCCTCGAGTATGTCAAGAAAGGCATCACCCCCGATGATATCTACCGCGCCGTGGATATGCTCAAGCGCCACGGTGTGCCCGTCAAGCTGAATATCCTCATCGGCAGCAGCCCCCTGGAGACGCGCGACACCGTCAAGCACACCCTGCGCGAGGTCAAGAAGCTCGGCGTAGATCAGGTGATGTTCAACATTGTGTCGCCATTCCCCGGCACCAAATACTACACCCTCTGCAAAGAAAACGGCTGGATCAAAGGCGGCGACTACAAGCCCACCGACGTGCAGCGAGAGTCAATACTCAACTTGCCCAATATCAGCGCCCGCGAGATGGAGCGCCTGCTCTTCCGCAACAACATCAGCTTCTTCCTCCGCCCGGCGTTTATCATCAAGCAGCTGCGCCGCTTCAGCTCCTGGAGCGAGTTTGCCGCTTCACTCAAAGCTCTCAAGATAAAGCTCTTCGGGTGAGCGTAGCACCCCGCGCCATATACGCCACCGCCACTAATCATCACAGCTGCTATGCGCCTATCCATCGTCATACTCACCTGCAACCAGTCAGCATACACGCTGCGCTGCCTCGCCTCGCTCACCCCGTATATGCAGGCCCACGGCGACGCCGAGGTGGTGCTCGTGGACAACGGCTCCACTGACGGCACTGCCGCCGCCATCGCCGCCGAGCGCTACCCGTGGTGCTCACGTCTGCGCATGATAAGGCTCGGCAGCAACCGCGGCGTCGCCGCCGGCCGCAATGTGGGGCTGCAGGAGGCCTGCGGCGAGGTGCTGATGATACTCGACAACGACACCATCGTCTCCGCTGAGGCCATTGACGCTCTTGTGGACTACGTCACCGACCACCACGACGCGGGCATCGCAGCGCCGCGTCTGCTCTCGCCCGCCGGCGAGGTGCAGGACAGCGCCAAGCCATTCCCCGGCCTGGGCATCAAGCTGCGCAATGTGCTGGGGCTTAAGGCGCGCACCGCCTCAACGCCGCCGGCCGCCGCCGCCGACCCATACTACGTCATCGGCGCATGCCAAGTGATGCGACGCCAGGTGATGCAGCGCGTGGGGCTGCTCGACGAGCATATCTTCTATGGACCCGAAGACGCCGACTACTGCGCCCGCGTGCGTGCCGCCGGCTTCGCCATCAGGTATCTGCCACATATCACCATCGTGCACGACTGGCAGCGCGCCACCACGCGCCGCGTGCTATCCCCGCTGGGCCGCCGCCACATTGCCGCCCTCCTCTACTTCTACCGCAAGCACCGCCGCCTATTCTGAGCGGTATTGCCGGGAGGTGGGGGTGAGGTCGCGTTATGAGATGAAGCGCCAGGCCTTGGTGTCCATCAGCCCGCGGTCAGTGAGCTTGAGCTCGGGAATGACGGGCAGGCACATAAAGGCCATGGTGATAAACGGCGATTTGAGGGGGCATCCGGCCCTGTGGATTGTCTCTTGAAGGCGCTCGCTGCGATAGGCTATCTCGTGGCCGCTCAGCGGTGAGATGAGCCCGGCGATAGGCAGCGCCATATCAGTAAGCTCATCGCCGGCGATGGCCACCTCTCCGCCTTGCATCTCGATGACACGGTTGATGGCGCGCACGATGTAGTCATCGTCAGAGCCTATTGCCACTATGTTGTGGCAGTCGTGGGCTATCGACGCAGCCATAGCGCCGTTGGTGATGCCAAAGCCGCGTATGAGAGCCACCACAGGGCGAGCGCCCTCGTGGTATCGGTCATACACCACTATCTTCTGCACCTCGCCCCATGGATAGCGCATATCGGCGAGGGGATTGCCCGTGACGATGACGCTCTCGTGGCCGGTGAGGAGGCTGCCATCGGCGGCGCTGATGATATGGGCGGTGTCGCCCTGATGGAGCGACAGGGATATGTCGGCCGCGGTAATGGGCTGAGCCACAAAGCGGTTGGGGTAATTGCCGAGAATAGCCATCTGGTTGCTGATTGACTTGGCCTGCGACTGTATGGTGCTGAGATATGAGTTGCAGTTGTACACCTCCTTGCCGCGAATGACGGTGCTGAGCACACGCATGCGTGGCGAGAGCTTATCCACGGCGATGAAGTTGGCGGCATCGCCGGGGCGCAGCATGCCCCACTGCAGGCCATAATGGCGCTGCGGCGTGATGCAAGCGGCCTGCAGCACGTCCCACATATCATAGCCATCGGCGAGAGCTCGCTTGACGATGGCATTGATATGCCCGCGTATGAGGTCGCCGGGGTGGCAATCGTCGGTGCAGAACATCACCTTGTCGGGGTGCTCGCGCAGTATGGGTATCAGCAGCTCGTAGTTTTTGGCCGCCGAGCCTTCGCGTATCTGCAGCATCATGCCGGAGGCGATGCATTGACGCGCCTCCTCGAGGGTGGAGCACTCGTGGTCTGTGGTGATACCCGCGGCGGCATAACGGCGGCGCTCATCAGCGGTGAGCCCGGGCGCGTGACCGTCAACGCGCTTGCCGGCCTCTAATGCCGCGTGTATCTTGGCCATGACATCGCCGTCACCGGCAAGCACGCCGGGGTAATTCATCATCTCGGCCAGGAAGCCTATGTCGGGGCGCTGCATCAGCTCGGATATCGCGGCGGCATCGATGGTGGCGCCGCTGCTCTCGATGTCGCTGCCACATGAGGGCACACACGACGGCGCCCCGAAGCAGAAGTTGAAGCGTATGTTGCGCCCGGAGTCTATCATAAAGTCTATGCCGGCGATGCCCAGCACGTTGCCTATCTCGTGGGGGTCGGTGACCACGCCTATGGTGCCCTGCTCCACTGCCACGCGGGCAAACTCGGCGGGCACCATCATGCTGCTCTCTATGTGCACATGGCTGTCGATAAATCCGGGCATGAGATAGGGCGCATCGGGAGCCACAGGCGCCGGAGCGATATGGGCTATGCGGCCGTCGGCAATGGTGACCGCGCCATCATAAATGCGGCGAGCGAGGATATCTACGATGTGACCTGTGACTACGGTGTGTGACATACGCTGTGGTGAGTATTAGTGTGGGGTATATAATATGCGCTGAGGCGGCACCATGGCATCGCCTCTTGCAAAATTATAAATTTATTTCCGAAACAGCGCCCTTTCAGCTAAATTATTTGCGCTTATTTGCGCTCGGCGGCGGCGAGCGCGACGCTGTGGAGCGCCTCGATGGCATCAATGGTCAGCGCGCTATCGTCGGTCTCGGCGTGGCGCACGGCGGCAGGCGTGGCGGCGAGAGCTTCAGCATTGAAATGCTCGCCAAACGACAGCTCAAAGCCGTGGGCCACGAGCTGGCGCGCCATCTGTGCCTTGCCGCGGTAGCCGTGCACCAGCCACGGCTGCGCGGGGCGGCACTCGCGGCGCAGCTCTATAAGCCGCTGCAGCGACCCTACGGCGTGCACTATCAGAGGCTTGGCCGCCGCTTCGCTGATGCGCACATGTTCTAAAAAGATGCGCTCCTGCACCGGCGGCGAGGCCCCGCGGCGATTATCGATGCCGGCCTCGCCGATAGCCACCACGCGTGGGTCTGACGCCTTGCGCTCTACAAAGACAAGCGCAGCGGCGAGAGCCTCGCCTGACATATCGGCTGTATGCCACGGATGCAGCCCCACACTGCAACAGCCGCGCGCCGGCAGTGCATCATCGGGCGCGAGGCTGACGATAGCATCGCCGGGCTGAGCATCGCGGCGATGGGTGTGCACATCGCGATAAGCTCTAAAGGGTGAGAGATATCCTCCGGCGAGTGTCATGGCACCGGGTCATAGCCGCTACCGCCCCAAGGGTGGCAGCGCAGGATACGCTTTATTGCAAGCCACGTGCCCTTGATGGCGCCATGACGCTGCAAAGCCTCGAGTGCATATTGGCTGCACGTGGGGGTGTAGCGACACGAGGGCGGCAGCATTGGCGAGATACACGCGCGGTAAAAACGCACCGGCAATGATAATATGTAGGCGGCTATTGACATGGCTCGGCAGCGGCAGCTGTGATTTTTGTCATCAATTTGCCGACAGCACGCGCTACATCGGCATATGGGCGCAACTCGGTGGCCACATAGATAAACGCCACATCGATGCGGCGCTCGGGAGCTACCGGTTCGCAGCTGACATAGTCGCGATGGCAGAGCCGATATGCCTCTCTGATGCGGCGGCGCATCGTCACGCGGTCCACAGCATGGCGCAGCCGCTTCTTGGGCACGGATATCAGGAAGGCAAGCTCGGCATCGGAGCGCCGCTCGGCATTGTGCATCCACACCGCGCGCAGCGGATAGGCTAAGGCTGAGCGTGTGACGCCGGCAGCGCGCCCAAACAGCCTGTCGATGGCCGTGGGCGAGCACAGCTTCTCCTTCTTGTATAGCCTTAACGATGATGCCGTCATATAATAGCTACTCGGCGCGCCGCTGAGGCGCTATGATGCGGGTAATGATGCTGATAATGTATCGAGCCTCGCCGGCCGCGCAGCTCAGGCCTCAGCCCAGGCGCCATCGGCAGGCGTATTATTCTCGCTGATATAGAGGTCGATCGCTGCGGGCATTGAGGGGGCCTGAGGTGTCGGTGCCTCAATATCCACACGCAAGCCGGCATCCTTGGCGCTCTTGGCCGTAGAGGCTCCGAACACCGCTATCTTGATGTCGCCCTGCTCGAAATCCGGGAAGTTCTTAAGCAGAGACTCTATGCCCTGCGGGCTGAAGAACACGAGCATATCATAATCAAAAGCCTCATCGGGGCCGAAATCGTTGCTCACCGTGCGATACATCACAGCGCGTGTGTAAGGGATATTGTTATCCACAAGTATTGCTGCATCGTCGCCATTGTTGACGTCTGACACGGCAAACAAAAACTTCTCGGTCTTATGCTTGAGGATGTAAGGCAGCACATCGGCCAGCTTCCCGGTCTTGCCCGCAAAGATTTTGCGCTTGCGATATATGATATATTTCTGCAAATAATTGGCTATTGACTCTGTGGTGCAGAAATACTTCATCGTGTCGGGGATGGTGATGCGCATCTCCTGACACAGACGGAAGAAATGGTCAATGGCGGTCTTGGCGGTAAATATCACGGCAGTGTGCTCGGCAATAGACACCTTCTGCTGCCGAAACTCCTTTGCCGTCAAGCCTTCGACCTTGATAAATGGGCGAAATACGATTTCCACGTTATGCTTCGCGGCAATTTCGTAATAGGGCGATTTGCCGGAAGCTGGTTTAGGTTGCGAAACTAAAACTTTTTTAACGTTCACGCTGAATTTTGTTACGAGTTATTGATTATGAGGAAATACCGACCAATATCTTCGCCAAAAAGTACACAACAATGGGCGGTATAATTTCTAAGGTGCAAAGGTACAAAATAAAAAAGAGCAACGACTCAAATTTGTCATAAAAAATTCTAAAACCCTTGATTATAAATGCAACACGTCCGGCCACATACGCCGCCACCGCGATGCTGAAGGCCTGATGCATCAGCGACGGATAGATCAGCGCCACAAGCGTGGGCAGCAACAAAAGCACCCCCGTGAGGCATATCGTGGCATTGAACCCTCGCAGCCACTGCTCAGTGATATGGCGCGTGGCAAAAGTATAGCCCACCGTGGCATACGCCACCCACTGAAACACCACATACGCCGCCGTCAGCCCCATCAGCCTCAGAGGCTGCATGATGCTGTAGCAGCCCGCCACTGCGCCCATCTCGCTGAAATGCCCGTAAAGCAGCACCCCAAGGCACACCACAAACTGAGCCGCCATTATCACATCTACATGGGTGCGCCCCGATGTGCTGTCGTCAAAGATATTGGCCCGCTGACGTATCGTCATAATATCGCCCCACAGGCGCGATATTGTCTGCCGCAGGCTGCGAGCCCCCAGCAGCAGCGCCACTATCATCGCCACTATCACCGACGTCAGCACCGAGTCATGCGAGATGTGCGGCACCCGAGCCACACCCTCCAAGCCCTCAGTCCACGGCTCCGGGCGGGATACCACCACCGTAGCCGTGTCAGCACGCTCCGCCGCCACGCTGTCAGCCACCTCCAGGCGTGCCACCACAGCCGTGTCAAGACTCGCCGCAAAAACGGGGGGCACCGTGTCGCCCGCCAGCGGATGATTGCAATATTCCAGACTATCGAGCGGCATCATCGTATGGCGACACAAGGGTGGCAGGCGCCGGCGAGGCAAGCGCCGCCGCTACTGCCTTTTCTACGGTATCTACTACAGCAAAGAGTGGCGCCGCACTGCGCTGTATAAAGCCCTCGGCATGACACCGCTCTATCATCGACAATAGCGGGTCATAAAAACCGCGGTAATTAAGCACCACCACATTGCCCTGATACAGCGCCAGCTTGCGCCATGTGATTATCTCAAGCAGCTCCTCAAGAGTGCCCACGCCGCCCGGCAGCGCTATAGCCCCCGTAGTGAGCTGCGCTATGCGAGCCTTGCGCTCATGCATGCTACCCACCACCTCCAGCCGCGTCAGCCCTCGGTGCTGCCAGCCATTGTCATACATAAACTGCGGTATCACACCCACAGCCACGCCCCCCGCCGCCAGAGCACCATCATTGACAGCGCCCATCAGACCCATAGCGCCACCGCCATTGACCACGGCCGCGCCACAGCGAGCCAACTCTGCACCCACCGTGCGAGCCAACTCAAAATACGACTCATCAATATGCGGCGAGGCGGCACAATACACCGCCACAGCCCTTGCGTAAGCACCCTTAGAGGCATGTGAATTCATATACAACAATAATTATAATTCGCAGTGCAAAGTTACAACTATTCTCTCAATAATCCACCACCCCCACCCGTTTTTTGCCCCAACATCACCCCCAATGCGTGCAATCAGCCGCTGCTGACGTTACCTGACGGCGCCCCGCAAATGCGCATGTAGGGGCGCGATATATCGCGCCCGCATCATCAACGCCATAGCTGCCCCAACGCCAACCGCAGCCACGCAAATGCGCTTGTAGGTACGCGATACATCGCGTCCACATCAACCGCGCGGGGTGGCGCGGTGGGCGGCGCGGTTGATGCGGGCGCAAAATATTGCGCCCATACAAGTTGTGGCGTTGTTGGTGCGGTGGGCGGTGTGGTTGATGCGTGGCACGTATATCAGCCGGAGGCTGATGTTGCCTGA
>JBJEDF010000002.1:0-61157 GCA_051871765.1 Muribaculaceae bacterium | reverse complement strand
AATTAAATTAGCGCCGTGAATTGCAAACTTGTGTGCAATTACATACAATTTTTTAACCACTAACTAAAACAAACAATAACATCATTCACAAAAATTACACTTACATTATCGAGAAAAGCAACTAACAATCAACACTGTAACAAAAAATTCAATCAACCCAATTAACCCAGTAGCCAAAGCGCGCGATATCAAAGTCACCACCCTCGCCCGGCGAGACACTCGACAGAGACCTCAAGCGCAGCGGCAAAAAACAATCAACATTACTTATATGAGAAAACATCTATTTGTGACTCTGTTGTTGACTTGCGGTATGCCACTGAGCGGCACCTTCGCTGCTTATGCAAACCCCGAGCCCCAATCGCAAAGTCAGGCGGCCGTTACCATCAACGGTACCGTCCTCGATGAAAACAATGAGCCCGTGATCGGCGCAAGTGTCTTTCAGAAAGGAGTTTCAAGCAATGCTGCCGCTACCGATGTCAACGGCCACTTTGCTATCCGTGTTAAGCCCGGCACCAAGCTCACTGTGAGCTATGTCGGCTATAAGTCTATCGACGTTGCCGCCGCCAACGGCATGAACGTCTATCTGCAGCCCAGCACCGAGATGCTCAACGAGCTCGTGGCTGTGGGCTACGGCTCGCAAAAGCGTGCCAACCTCACCGGCGCTGTTGCCACCGTCGATGTAGAAAAAGTTATGGATAGCCGCTCGGTGACCGATGTGACCAAGGCTCTCCAGGGTGCTGTCCCCGGTCTTACCATCACCAATGCCAACGGTGAGATTAATGGCACTCCCTCTATTAAAATTCGTGGTACAGGTACCTTATCTAATAACCAGACATCTAAGCCTTTGATTGTTGTCGATGGTGTCGTTACCGATGATATTTCATTCCTCAACCCCAACGATATCGCCGACATTTCAGTGCTTAAAGATGCTGCTTCAGCCTCTATTTATGGTACTCGCGCTGCCTTCGGTGTGATACTTATCACCACCAAGACATCTACCGCCAAGGACCGCGTATCTATTTCTTACACCAACAACTTTGCATGGAGCCAGGCTACCACACTGCCCGAGTATCCTACAGTGTACACACAAGTTAAGGCCCTCACCGAAGGCAACCTCTGCTCCGGTGGCGAGCTCGGCCTCTTCGGTATGGACCCCTGGGAGACTATGAAGTATGCAGAGCTGTGGCGCCAGCAGAACGGCGGCCAGCGCGCCGGCTATCGCGAGATGATGCCTTACGTTGACGACGAGCATGTGGGCGACTTCAAGCTCCTCGACAATGGCTCAGGCCTCTATTACGCCGATTGGGACGTGGCAGGCATTATGTTCAACAACGCTGCTCCTTCTAATTACCACAACGTAAGCCTCGAAGGCGTCAGCGGCAAGACCAGCTACCGCCTCTCGTTCGGTTACAGCCACAAGGAGGACCTCATGGCATTTAACCCCGCCAAAATGAACCGCTACAACGCCGTAGGTAACATTTCTACCGAAATCTTCTCTTGGTTGAAAGCCGGTGTTCGATTCAGCTTCACCGAGAAGGATTATTCAGCTCCCTACAACGTGCGTGGCGATTATATTTATATGTGGCGTTGGGGTTCTTACTTCGGCCCCTACGGATATCAGCGCGACGATGAAGGCAACATCGTAGATTTCCGCAACGATATCGCTTACCGCAAGCAAGGCGGCACCACCAAGGACAGCGCTACCCAGACTCGTATCACTGCCTTTATGGATGCCAACATATTCAAGGGCTTCACCCTCCACGGTGACTTCACCTACGATATGCAGAACCTTATCAACACCACCGCCTATATGCCCGTATATGGCTACAACTCTTGGGGCAACATCGAGGAGCCGTCTTACATCGTGCCCGTAAGCTGGGCTGACGCTCGCCAGTACAACACCAAGCAGGATATGTGGACCATGAACGTATATGGCACATACGACCGCACATTCTTCAACGACCTCAACCTCAAAGTCATGGTCGGTGGTACTGCTGAAAAGCAAGACTACAATTACCTCTACGCCAAGCGTGATGAGCTCCTCGACATCAACCTCCCGAACATCGGCTTGACCACCGGCGGCTCTGACAAGACCGGCTACACGATCCTAAACACCATCACCCACCGCGCTACCGCCGGCTTCTTCGGCCGTATCAACCTTGACTACAAGGGCATCTACCTCTTCGAGTTCAACGGCCGCTATGATGGCTCGTCAAACTTCCCCGCCAACGACCAGTGGGCATTCTTCCCCTCAGGATCTATCGGCTATCGCTTCTCTGAAGAGAACTACTTCAAGGGCATCAAAGACGTATGGAGCAACGGTAAGCTGCGCGCTTCTTACGGCTCTATCGGTAACGAGGCTGTGGGCGACTACAAGTTCCTCTCGGTAATCAACGGCCCGTACTCAGGCTCATGGCTCACCGCCGGCGGCGCTGCCCTCAGCTACGCCAACATGCCTACCCTGGTATCCAACACCCTCACCTGGGAGCGCGTAACCACTCTCGACATCGGTGCTGACCTCGGTTTCTTCAACAACTCACTCACCGCTTCATTTGACTGGTACTCTCGCAAGACCGAAGATATGCTCGGCCCGGGTGCTGACCTCCCCGCCACCCTCGGCGCTGCCGCTCCTTACGGCAACAACGGCACCCTCCGCACCAACGGTTGGGAACTCGCCCTCGGCTGGAACCACTCATTCGGCGAAGCTGACATCTACATCAACGCCACATTGGCTGACGCTCGCACCAAGATCGTAAGCTGGCGCAACGACACCGGCAAGCTCTACTCATGGGTTCCCGGCCAGAGCAACTTCACTGAAGGCGGCTACTACGGCGATATCTACGGCTTCGAGACCGACCGCTACTTTGACTACGGCGACCTCAACGCTGACGGCACCACCAAGCTCGACCAGACTGCTCTCGAAAGCGGCTCATTCAAATATGGCGTCGGCGACATCATGTTCAAAGACCTCGACGGCAACGGCCGCATCGACTTCGGTGACCCCGACATGAAAGACGAAGACGGCAACCTCATACCTATCGGCACAGAGCGCAACCACGGCGACCTCAAGGTCATCGGCAACGCTATGCCTCGCTATGAGTATTCATTCCGCCTGGGCGGCGCATGGAAAGGCTTCGATATCGACATGTTCTTCCAAGGCGTGGGCAAGCGCAACATGTGGTTCACATCATCGTTTGTTATCCCCTTCGCTCGCGGCACAGACGCTATCTACTCTAACCAGACCTCTTACAACGAGCAAGTCATCGACTTTGAGAACCAGTGCCTCACCGGTGAAATCCGCGTGGACCAGAACAATGACTATCCTCGCTTGTATCCCGGCTCCGGTGCCCAGGGCCGCCTCAGCGGTATCAACGCCGGTTGCTACAACTTCTACCCGCAGAGCCGCTATCTGATGAACATGGCATACCTGCGCTTCAAGACCCTGACCGTGGGCTACACCCTGCCTCAGGAGCTTACCCGCAAGGCTCTCATCCAGAAAGCTCGCATCTACTTCAGCGCCGACAACCTCGCGCTCCTCTACAACGGCATGAAGGATTATCCTCTTGACCCCGAAATCGCCACCGGCGGCTCGGGCACTGAGTCTCAGATGAGCGGTAACGGCTACTTCGGCCGCACCACTCCTATGCCCCGCACCTTCTCGTTCGGCTTGCAAGTTACATTCTAACACAAAACACGCATTTCAATTATGAAAAAAATATTTGCATTAGCGCTTATCGCCTCTGTCGGAGCAACGCTCACCGGCTGTGACGACTTCCTCGACGATAACCGCAATCCGGAAACGTCAATCATCAATACGCCGGAGTATTGGAGTAACCCCTCCAACTGCCAGCTGCAGGTTGACCGCTACATGACCAACTCATCGACCTACCTGTTCCCCGGCTACGGCACGGGCGGCGATCTCGGATGGTTCTTCTTCAAGACCCTCAGCGATGACCAAGTAGGCTCAAACTTTACCGACTGGGCATACCCCACCGAGACAGCTACCGTGGGCGAATGGGACTACTCTGTAGTGCGCGGCGCCAACTACATCATCTCAGGTGTGCGTCAATCTACCCTCTCACAGGCCGATCACAAAAACTATGAAGGTATCGCCAAGCTCATCCGCGCTTACGAATACTATCAGCTCGTGCGCATGTTCGGCGACGTAGTATGGCAAAGCGACGTAGTAGATCCCTCTGACGAGGATATCCTCTATGGTCCGCGCACCAACCGCGACATCGTGATGGACTCTGTACTCCAAGACCTCGACTACGCCATCGCTGCTATCAGCACCGAGAGCAACAAGCTGGGCTGGAGCCAGGACCTCGCCCGCGCCGTCAAGAGCGAAGTATGCCTCTACGAAGGCACCTTCTGCCGCTATCGCACTCAAGCTGAGAACGGCATCGCTCCCAACGAAGAGCGCGCCAAGAAGTATCTGCAGGAATGTGCCACCGTGTCTAAGGCGCTCCTTGACAAGTACGGCTTCTGCGATGACTACCACTCGCTCTACAACTCTACTTGGGATGGCGACAACACCGCCGGCGTGACCGCCCTGTCAAGCAACCCCGAGGTGATCTTCGGCCGCAAGTACGACCCCACCTACGGTATGCACTCTACCATCTCTTACACCGCTTCTCCGACCCAGACATCAGGTATGTCGCTCGACGCCTTCAACGCTTTCTTGTTCCTCGATGGCAAGCCCTACGCTACCACCACTAAGGACAAGACCTACGAGGGTGTTCCCGACGGCACAGCTGACGCTCCCGGCTACTCTATCGCCAACCTGCTGGCAGTGCGCGACGCTCGTCTCTCGGTTATCACCGACGACCACGTATATTACACCGGCATGACATGGGAGCGCGCCGGCTGCACCGGTATGGCTTCGTCATCGGGCTTTGGTGTTGCCAAGTTTGACAACGTCAACCTCCCCGTCAAGGACCGCACCAACTCAGCTCAGAACTACACCAGCTGCCCCATCTACTGGACTTCTTACATCGCCCTCAACTATGCTGAGGCTAAGGCTGAGCTCGGCCAGTTCACCGACGGTGACTTCGCCATCTCGCTCAAGAAGCTCTACGAGCGCGCCCAGCTGCCCATCAACGGCGTAGCTGACCTCAACGCCATCAACGACCCCGACAACAACATGGGCGTAAGCTCACTGCTGTGGGAGATCCGTCGCTGCCGTCGTTGCGAGCTGATGTTTGACAACTG
Source organism: Muribaculaceae bacterium (assembly GCA_051871765.1). Taxonomy (GTDB): domain Bacteria; phylum Bacteroidota; class Bacteroidia; order Bacteroidales; family Muribaculaceae; genus CAG-873. The sequence continues at coordinate 55,946 of JBJEDF010000002.1, read as the reverse complement.
GATCCGCTACTGGGACCTCGTGCGCTGGCACCAGCTTGACCTCCTCGACAGCACCAAGCACCCCAACGTGCTCCTCGGCGCTTATGTAGGCAATGCTCCCGTCGCTATCAACAATGTCAACGGCTTCGTTCGCCCCTACAGCAACGAGCGTAAGTTCGACAAGAAATATTACCTATATCCCATTCCTACCGGTCAGCTGGACCTCAACCCCAACCTCGGTAAGAACTTCGGCTGGTAATACACCTCATAGCTTCTGACATCGGAAGCTCTGCGGGGCGCCCCATCTCGGGCGCCCCGCTCTATTTTATACACCGGGCGGCGCCGCTGCAAAAAAATCAAGTGGCATGCCCTGCCATTCAAAATTTTATGCTTAATTTTGCATAAAATATCACATTTATGACCCTTACTGCCAAAAATATCCTCCAACGCCTTGCCCACCCCCAAGTGTGGGGCTTTGGCGTCTCAGTAATAGTGATGGCGCTGCTGTCCATCGCCTTCTTCTATCCCGATGCCATCGAGGGCAACACCCTGCGCCAAGCCGACATGCAGCAAGGCATCGCCAACGGCCAGGAAGCAGCGCTCTACGCCCAAGCCACCGGCGACAAGGCCCTCTGGACCAATGCCCTCTTCTCGGGCATGCCCACATTCCAGATTTCGCCATCATACAGCTCAAACAGCCTCTTTGATTGGCTCAACGATGTGTATGGCCTGTGGCTGCCTTCGCCGGCCAACCTGCTGTTTATGATGATGATGGGCATGCTCATACTGCTATATGCCATGCGCCTGCGCTGGTACTACGCCCTCCTGGGCGCCATAGCGTGGGGCTTCTCGTCATACTTCATAATACTCATCGGCGCCGGCCATATATGGAAATTTCTGGCCTTGACCTATGTGCCGCCCACAATTGCCGGGCTGCTGCTGTGCTATCGCGGACGTCTGCTGGCCGGAGCCGCGCTGACCGCCGTCTTCGCCATGCTCCAAATCAATGCCAACCACCCGCAGATGACTTACTACTTCGGCCTGGTAATGGCAGCTATCGCCATAGCATACCTGGTAGAGGCGCTGCGCACCAAGCAGCTGCGCCGCTGGGCTCTGGCATCAGCCGTGGCGCTCGGCGCCGGAGTGCTCGCCGTGGGAGCCAACATACCATCGCTATACAACACCTACGAATACGCCAAAGAGACCAAGCGCTCTCAGTCAGAGCTGACATCACGCTCAAATGCCCAAGCCGAAGCCCCGACAGAGCGGCCCACCGGAGGCCTCCCCAAGAGCGACATCGTGGGCTGGAGCTACGGCCGCAGCGAGACATTCTCGCTGTTAGTGCCCAACATCAAAGGCGGCGCCACCGCTCACCCCGACAATGGCGCCATGACGTATATGAGCCTTGACCGCCTGCCCGACACCGAGCAATATCGCGAGACCCCCACCGGATATCTCTTAGCCTATCTGCCGCAATACTTCAACGGCAGCGAAGGCACCAACGGCCCCGTGTATGTCGGCGCCATCATCTGCGCGCTATTCCTCTTAGGCTGCATCATCGTCAAAGGGCCGATGAAATGGGCGCTCGCCACGATGACCGTGGTGTCAATACTGCTGTCGTGGGGAGCCAACTTTGAGAGCCTCACCGACCTGCTAATATACCACTTCCCGCTGTACAATAAGTTCAGAGCCGTGGAGAGCATACTCGTGATAGCTCAGTTTGCCATGCCGCTGCTGGGCATCATGGCGCTGCACCAAGTGTTGACCACCGCCGATGCCTGGCGCCGCTACCGCTCAGCCTTTGCCATCGCCTTCGGCGTGCCCGCCCTCTTCTGCCTCCTTGCCGCAATAGCCCCCGGCATCTACGGCGACCCCATCAGTGAGCAAGACCTGCGCACCGCCGGCGACCTGCAGCAGCAAGTGATGCAGATGACACAAGAGTATGGATACACCCCGGCTCAGGCCCAAAGCATCATCTACGAATACTCACTCACCAACCCCGCCAACAAGGAGGTGGTCACTGACCTGCGCCTGGGCATGGTCAAGGCCGACGGCCGGCGCAGCCTGCTGTTTGTGGTGCTCGGCGCCGCCTGCGTGGCCGCCTGCATGATGCGCAAGACCAAGGCCGCCACCGCCGCCCTCGTCCTCGCCGCGCTCACCGCCATCGACCTCTACGGCGCCGACAAGCGCTATGTGTCGCACGACAGCTTCGTGGCAGCATCGCCCGGCGGCATCCACGATGCCTTTGCCCCCGACTCTATTGACCGCGCCATTATGGCCGACACCGCGCAGAGTTACCGCGTGATGGACGTGCCCGGATTTACTCAAGCCCGCCGCTCTTACTATCACAAGATGATAGGCGGATACCACGCCGCCAAGCTCAACCGCTATGAGGACCTCATACAGCGCCACCTCAGCTACATACAATACTACGGCTATGACCCGGCGCTGCGCGAAGACTCCGTAATCAACCAATTCGGGCCCGACGAGCGCGGGGTGGTGAGCGCCATCGCTGCTTCATATCGCGTGCTCGACATCCTTAACGCTCGCTACATCATCACCGGCGACCCCGAAGCGCCCGTCATGGTCAACACCCACGCCCAAGGCAACGCATGGCTCGCCGACAAAATCATATACGCCGACAATGCCGACGCCGAGATGGCGGCGCTCTCCACCACCGACCTGCGCCACGACGCCGTGGCTGACCGCCGCTTTGCCGACATCTTAGGCAACAGCGCCGCGGCCTCAGCCGGCGACACCATCTACCTGACGAGCTACTCACCCAACACCCTCACCTACCACGCCCGCACAGCCGCTGACGGCCGCGTAGCCGTGTTCTCAGAGGTATATTTCCCGTGGGGATGGCACGCCACCATCGATGGCACGCCGGCGCAGATAGGCCGCGCCGACTATCTGCTGCGCGCCGTCAAGCTCCCCGCCGGCTCGCACACCATAACGATGACCTTCGCGCCGAAATCGCTCGCCGTGACATCGGCCGTGGCCTATGTGTGCATCATTATGATTTACCTGCTGGCGTTGGTGGCTCTCGCCGCCAAGGCCGGCTTGCTGCGCCGCCACCAATGCCCCACGGCTAAAAAAGACTGATGCCGATATGACCACTCCGCTGTCACGATGGCGCACCAGTTTGGGCTTCGGCGTGCACTCGCCCTTCGCCTTCCGCTTCATACGCGAGGTGCTGCGCGAGCGGCGTTGCGCCTACTACGCCTACATCGACATCGCCGCCGACATCAGCAAGGAGCCTCACGCCGCCATGACGCTGCGCCAGGCGCTGATGCTCTACCGCGTAGTCATCGACCTGCAGCCGCGCGCCGCCTTCGTTGACCGCGCCTGCCCCGGCGCCGATGCCGCCGCCATAGTGCTGCGCCACGCCGGAGTGCCCATCGTCGGCGATGCCGCGGAGGCCGACTTCTATTTCGGCATCACACCGCCACCGACTCAGCCGCTCTACACCTTCATCAGCGCTCCCGGCAAACGCCGCCGCTACAGCCGCCGCCGTAAAGCCACGCCACATCTGCGCGGCCAGGTGTTTGTCAACGCCCGGGGCACTGTCATCGCCGTCAATAAGCCCGGCATTGTCTCAAAGATGTATAAGATATGGTTCTGACGCCTGCAGAGCAACGCTAAAGCAAGCGCTTGGCTACACGCAGGCCCGGACGATTGGCGAGCGTAAATGAGCCAAACAATCCCGCGTCATCGCTGCGATACGCCACATGGTAGCGCTCCGGAGCAAAGAAGTCAAGCACAAACACCGCCGAGCCTACTGCTGCATCGTTGCTATATCCGGCCGACAGCCGCTCCTGTATGGTGACATCAAAGCCTATCACCGTCACCGCCAGACTTACCGCCCCGGAGGCGGTGATGCCGCGCAAGCCCTCGCGCCGCAACACCACGGCGCCATCATCGCGACACTCGGCATAAACCATCGGCTCCAACGCCTCAGCACCGGGCCGGGCCGGCTCAAGCTCGCCGGCATAAAACAGCAGCCGCGCCTCGCCACGCTTAGCCGGCAATGCCGCAAGCGCCACTACCGCCGCGGCTATCACGCTCAGTATCACATAAAACTCCACGGTCTGAAAAAATCCGCATATCACCATAGCTACAATCCTTTAGGTTCAGCAAAGATAAGCATTTTTTTGCACTCGCACATCGCCACCATCCCTGTCTATTTCATCATCAACAGTATGCTACCGGCGGTAATAAGGAGCGCCGCCACAAGCACTTTTAGGGTTATCTGCTCGTGCAGAAACACAAAGGCAAGAAATATTGTAATTACCACGCTGAGCTTGTCGATGGGCGCTACCCGGGCCACATCGCCGCTTTGCAATGCCTTGAAATAAAACAGCCACGACAAGCCTGTGGCGATCCCTGACAAGACTAAAAACAGCCAACTATGACTGCTGATAGCCTTCAGTCCCGTGAAAGTGCGGCTGAATGCCACAATGCCCCATGTAATGACTAAAATCACTGTGGTGCGTATCGCCGTAGCAAGATTAGAGTCAATATCTCGCACGCCTACCTTGGCAAATATCGCCGTCAAAGCAGCAAACAACGCTGATAATAATGCGTAAAATTTCCACATTGCAATATCCTCTTTTTCAAATACGACTGCAAAATTACAAATTTTACTCTATCGCTGTCATCCACTCCCCTTAAAAACACCTTGACAGCCACCGATGAAATTTTCATGATTTCAATGGCTTTTCTTGCATATTCCAACAAAAAGGCTTACCTTTGCAATAGATTATAAGCAAAAACAACAATGGCGCATAACAATCAGCACAGTGCACTCCGCTCTATGAGCCACATCATGTCAGCCGATATGATGATGTGTGTCATGTGCATGATGCGTGGTAATGTGCCAAGCTGACATATTAATATCAGATTACTTAAGACTCAGCGACCGGCACATTGCAGCACCCCTGTATGAGCCGGTCGCTTATATTATTCACAATATCACACCACCCCTACAATGGACACCAAGAAATTGCACTTCCAGACCCTGCTAATTCACGCCGGCAATGACCGCACCAACGCCACCTGCGCCCGCGGCAATGCCATCTATCCCACCGCCGCATATCGCTTCACAAGCTGCGACCACGCAGCCGCCCTCTTTGACCTCTCAGAGCCCGGCAACATATACACGCGCCTGCAAAACCCCACCACATCGGCCTACGAGGAGCGCATCACAGCCCTCTACGGCGGCGTAGGAGCTCTCGCCACCTCCTCGGGCATGTCAGCAATCTTACTTACGGTCACCGCCTTAGCCACCGCCGGCGACAACATCGTGGCCTCGCCTTATCTCTACGGCGGCACATACAACCTCTTTCGCCACACCCTGGCCAAGCTCGGCATAGAGGTGCGCATCGCCGCCACCGTCAGCCCCTCTGACTTTGACGCCCTCATCGACGAGCGCACACGAGCCATCTTCGCCGAGAGCATGGGCAACCCCACCTGCGCCGTGCCCGACCTCGAGGCCATCGCCAAGGTGGCTCGGCAGCGCCACATACCATTTGTCGTGGACAACACCTTCGGCGCCGCCGGCTTCCTGTGCAACCCCCTGAAATGGGGCGCCGATATCATCGCCGACTCTGCCACCAAGTGGATCAACGGCCACGGCACCGCCATGGGCGGCATCATCGTTGACGGCGGCACCTTTGACTGGAGCGGCCACCCGTATATCGACACTGCCGCCGACGGATACCACGGCCTCAACCTCCACGAGGCTTTTGGCGCCTCGGCATTCATCGTCAAATGCCGCGTGGCGGGGATGCGCGACCTCGGCGCCTGCCCCTCGCCCTTTGACAGCTACCTGATGATGCTCGGGTTGGAGACGCTCTCGCTGCGTGTGGCTCACGCCGTGGAATCGACGCGCCGCATTGCCGTGTTTCTGCGCCGATGCCCGCAGGTCAAAAGCGTGGCGTGGGTGGGCTTTGACGAGAACCCATGGCACTCCAACGCCTCCAAATACTTCCGCTACGGCTCCGGCGCCGTGCTCAACGTGGAGCTGACAGGCTCGCTCGAGACCACGGTGCGCTTTGTCGAGGCGCTCAAGATATGCTCACACATGACCATGATAGGCGACTCAGCCACCGCCGTCACTCACCCGGCATCCACCACTCACAAGCAGCTGAGCGCTGCCGACCTGCTTGCCGCCGGCGTATCGCCCACCCTGCTGCGCATCTCCCCGGGGCTTGAAGACCCCGACGACATCATCGCCGACTTTACCCAAGCCTTTGCCGCCGCTGACTTATGATACACTACCACACCCTCTCGCGCCCGTTTACCACCGAGACCGGGCACACCTTTGCCCCGCTGACGCTGGCATACCACATCTACGGGCGCATCAACGCCGCCGCCGACAATGTGGTGTGGGTGTGCCACGCCCTCACTGCCAATAGCGATGTGGCGCAGTGGTGGCCCGGCACTTTGGAGCGCGGCAAGTTTCTCGACCCGGAGCGGTGGTGTGTCATCTGCGCCAACATCCCCGGCTCGTGCTACGGCTCCACCGGCCCGCTATCCGTCAATCCGGCCACGTCAGAGCCATACTACGGCGACTTCCCGGCGCTGACCATGCGCGACATAGCCCGAGCCCTCGATGCCCTCGCCGCCGACTTAGGCATACACACCATACACACCATCGTGGGCAGCTCTGTGGGCGGCTTTCAGGCCCTCGAATGGGCGGCCATGCGCCCCTCGCTCTTCCAAAACATGGTGCTCATCGCCACAGCCGCCTACGCCACGCCTTGGGCCATCGCCTTAGACGAGACGCAGCGCATGGCCATCTGCGCCGACAGCACCTGGGGCGAGCGCCGCGCCGACGCCGCCCGTGCCGGCCTTGCCGCCGCTCGCGCCATAGGCCTGCTGAGCTATCGCGGCGGCCCGGCCTACAATAAGACCCAGCAAGACCCGCCCGCCACCGCGCCCATAGCCCCTCACCGCGCCTGCTCGTATCAGCGCCATCAGGGCGACAAGCTCGTCAGCCGCTTCAACGCCTACTCTTATATGACTATCCTCAACGCCTTCGACACTCACGACATAGGGCGCGACCGCGGCGGCATATCACGAGTCCTGGCATCAGTGACGGCACGATCCATCGTGGTGGCCATCTCGTCAGATATCATCTTCCCGCCGCAGGAGATGAAAGCGCTCGCCCGCGCCATCCCCGGCGCCGTGTATGCCGAGATAGCCTCTGACTACGGCCACGACGGTTTCCTCGTAGAGGGCGACCGCCTCAACGATATCTTACTACCATTTATGACATCACCCTACACATTATGACACCTCCCGACACTCTGAAGATAGGCCTCTTCGGCCTGGGCACCGTGGGCCAAGGCTTTATCCGCGCCTTAGCGCTGGCCCGCAACGCTCACGCCGAGATATCACGCATCTGCGTGCGCAACGTGGCCAAGCCGCGCCGCGTGGCCGTCAGCCCCGATATCCTCACCGACAAGCCTGACGACATCATCAACGACCCCGACATCGACCTCATAGTGGAGGTCATTGACGACCCGGAAGCATCATACCGCATCGTCACTCGCGCCCTGAGCCGCGGCATTCCCGTGGTCTCGGGCAACAAAGCCATGATAGCGCGCCATCTGCCCGAGCTGATACGCCTGCAGCGCGAGGCCGACACCGCGCTGCTCTATGATGCCTCATCGTGCGGATCTATACCCATCATACGCAACCTTGAAGAGTATTATGACAACGACCTGCTGCTTGAGGTCAAAGGCATACTCAACGGATCGTCAAACTACATACTCTCGCGCGTCTTTGACTTGGGCGTCCCCTACGCCGAGGCTCTCGCCGATGCCCGGCGCCTGGGCTTTGCCGAAGCCGACCCCTCATTTGACATTCTCGGCTATGACTCACTATTCAAATTGGTCATCATCACGGTCCACGCCCTCGGCGTGTATGTCTCGCCCGACGACGTGCTGTGTCAGGGCATTGCCGACATCTCTGATTTTGACATCTCCTATGCTCGCGACAAGCGATGGAAGATCAAGCTCGTAGCGCAGGTGGTCAAGGTTTCCGACACCGAGTTTACCCTCTTTGTGATGCCCGAATTTGTATCGCCGCAGAAATATATCTACAGCGTAGATAACGAATACAACGGCGTGGTAATCCGCGGCGAGTGCTATGACCGCCAGTTTATGTTCGGCAAAGGCGCCGGCGCCCTACCCACCGCCTCCTCCATCCTCAGCGATGTGATGGCACGCCGCCACCAATACCGATACGAATACAAGAAGATGAGCTACATAGGGCGCCCCGCCTACTCCCGCCAAGTGGAGCTGCTGATATATCTGCGCTACAGCGACCCCGCCGTGCTCGAGGCCTTCACATTTACCGACATCTCAGAGCGCTACACCTCAGCCGCCGCCTCGTATGTCATAGGCCGCATCACTATCGAAAGCCTCATCGCCGCCGGCGACACGCTGCGCCGCCACGACGTCTTTGTGTGCAACATACCCCAATTTTTCCTCGACCGCGACTGAGTGCCGCACTGAAGGCGTCAAGGCAAAAACATTTTGCCGTCACAAAAAAAAGCACTATCTTTGCCACCGAATTGGTGTCGCCCATAAGGCGACTAAAGGGAAACGGGTGCGACTCCCGTACAGTCCCGCTGCTGTGTGTTTCAGCCCAATTTTCCGACACTGACCGGGCAGAAGAGTCTGCCGATGCGTCAAGTCACTGGGGTCATCACCGCCCCGGGAAGGCGTCGGAAAATGAAACGAGTCAGAAGACCTGCCGGTTCACCCCCACGATTTGCGAGCTTGCGAGGACGAGTTTGCGAGGATATCACCCGCGTCAAGCGCTGATTATGATGTCAGCCGCGGGCGACAGCCGATGTGCCGCTGTTGTGTCTATCGCCGATTTCGCTCTTGCTATTGCAAATCACAATAGTCAACGAAAACCGCCAAAGCTCATCCGACGATACTCAATTGAGGCACTTTTGCATTAAAATATTAGCCCTGACGGTGGCGGCGCTGCCGCTGCGCTCATACGGCGCCGCTATGGCCGACGACGATGCTGCCACTGACAGCATAGCGCTCAGCGAGGTCGAGGTCACCGCGCGCCCCACCGCGCCCCAGGTGCGCTCATCGGCGCCCCTGCAGATCGTCAATAGCAAGGACATCGAGGCTCTGGGGCTGCAAAGCCTCACCGACGCCGTCAAGCTCTTCTCCGGCGTCACCGTGCAAGACTACGGCGGCATCGGCGGCCTCAAGACGGTGTCGGTGCGAAGCCTCGGCGCCAAGCACACCGGCGTGATTTACGATGGCGTGGCCATCTCCGATGCCCAAAACGGCCAGATAGACCTCAGCCGCTTCTCGCTCGACAACGTGGAGATGATAGCCCTGTCGATGGGGCAGACTGACGACATCTTGCGACCGGCGCGCGCATACGCCTCGGCCGGCGTGCTCAGCATCACAACGGCCAAGCCCGCGTTTGACTACCGCCCCCTGCGCCTCACCGCCAAGCTGCGTGCCGGATCATTCGGCTTTGTCAACCCGTATGTGAGCTACGACCAACGCCTCTCTGACCATTGGGCGGCATCAGCGCGCCTTGACTACACTCGCGCCGACAGCCGATACCACTACAAGGTGCCCAACGTCAGCACCTTTCAAGAGGGAGAGCGCCGCAACTCCGACATCGAGGCATGGCGCGCCGAAGTCAACGCCTACGGCCGCTACAGCCACGCCACCGACATAGCGCTGAAAGCCTATCTCTACGACTCGGAGCGCGGGCTCCCCGGCGCCGTAATCCTATACAACGACTATTCGAGCCAACGCCTCTTTGACCGTAACGCCTTCGTGCAAGCACACTTCAAGCGCAAGCTCTCCGAGCGCCTCGACCTGCAAGCCGCCGCCAAATACAACTATCTCTTCACGCATTACCTCGACTACAACGACAAATATGCCGGCGGCATGCTTGAGGACCGACACACCCAGCACGAAGGCTATGCCACCGCGGGCGCCCAATATCGCTTTCCCTGCAACATATCAGCGGCCTTGACGTCTGACCTGACTTACAACACCTTACGCTCCAACCTGCCATCATGCCCATTTCCCAAACGCCTCACCTCGCAGACCGCGATCGCCGCCGCATATTACGGCACCGGCATCAGCGCTGTGGCATCGTTGCTGGCCACTGTGGTCTCAGAGCACGTAGCGCCGGGCCACGAGCGCCCCGACACCCGGCGACGCCTGTCGCCGGCGCTGAGCATAGCCTGGCGCCTGCCTCTGGCGTGCGACCTGAGGCTGCGCACCTCAGTCAAAGACGCCATGCGTGTGCCTACATTCAATGACATGTACTACCTGCGCATCGGCAACGTCAACCTACGCCCCGAGCGCGCCTTGCAATACAACTTCGGCGCCACCTTTGCCGCCCCCGCCAAGGGCTACGGGCCCCTCAAGGCGCTATCGCTCACCGCTGATGCTTACTACAACCGAGTCCACGACAAAATAGTGGCCATACCCACCCTCTACATCTGGAAAATGATGAATATGGGCACCGTGAGCATCGCCGGCCTCGACTTAGCCCTCAGCGCCGACCTCGACCTGCCGTGGCCGCGCACCGCCCTACACCTCCAAGGCGCATATTCATATCAGCACGCCATAGACATCACCGACCCGGCTGCCAAAACCTACCGACACCAGCTGCCCTACACCCCGCGACACTCCGGCAACATTGCCACCGCACTTGACCTGCCGTGGCTCACACTCTCATATATCGCCACATTTGCCGGCGAGCGCTATGCTCTGGCGCAGAACATCCCCGACAACCGCATACCCCCCTACGCGCAGCACGATATCAGCGCCGCGCGCACGTTCGCCCTCCCGCGCCACACCTCCCTCACCATCAGAGCCGAGATGCTCAACGTGGCCAACGCCAACTACGACATCATCAAATACTACCCCATGCCCGGACGCTCATGGCGCGCATCGGTGGCTTTCTCATTCTGACAGCAATAAAGAAACTCAAACTTATAAATAATCAACCAAATTAACATTAACAATTCACAAACCACAATGTTACACTCCTACTTACACCGCATCGCGCTGGCATGCCTGGCAGCCCTGACCATCTCATCATGCTCTGACGACCCCGATCCCGACCCGGACCCCACCCCCGTCACCGTCACCAAAGGCGCCTACATACTCTGCGCCGGCACCTATGACGGCAACAACGCCACCCTCGACTACTACGACTGGACATCCGGCACCATCTCCTCTAAAGTGTTTGCCGCCGCCAACGGCCGCGCCATCGGCAACAACGCCAACTCAATGCTCATCTATGGCGACAAGATGTATATCGCCGTGGATCAGTCTGCAATCGTCGAAGTCACCGACCTCAACGGCAAGTCGCTCAAGACCATCGCCTTTGCCGCCGAAGACGGCACGCCTGAAAACCCGCGCGAGCTCGCCGCCGACGGCGACTATGTGTATGTCACCCTCTATGACGGGTATGTGGCACGCATCAACACCACCACCCTCACCGCCGATGCCAAAGTGGCCGTGGGCAAAAACCCCGAAGGCATCTGCGCCCTCGGAGGCAAGCTCTATGTGGCCAACTCAGGCGGTTACGACCCGGCCTTTGACAACACCCTGTCAGTCATAGACCCCGCATCGTTTACCGTCACCGGCACTATCACCGTCGCCGTCAACCCCGTGGCTCTCCAAAAAGACAATAGCGGCAACCTATACGTGCTCTCATACGGCAACTACTACGATGTGCCCAACACACTGCAACGCGTAGATACCGCCACCGGCAATGTCTCCATCATCACCACCGGCGACTATGTGATGTATGCCTCTGCCGGCGATAAGCTCTACGTATATATCGCCAAGCAAGAAAACTGGGTAGTAACACAAGCCTCTATCAAGATCTACGACCCCGCCACCGCCACCTTCTCAGCATTCGGCTTCATCGCCGACGCCGACGTGCCGGCCAACGTGTATTCGCTCTCTGCCGACCCCATCACCGGCAACCTCTATGTAGCCACCTCTGACTACACCAACACCGGCGACATGCACATCTTCAACAGCGACGGCGTAGCCATCGTCACCCTCGCCCTCTCAGGCATCAACCCGCGCGGTGCTTACTTCGTCACCGAGGAGACCACGGCCCATTAAGCAGCACCATTCATTCACTTCATTTATATTCTGCCACCGGAGGCGTGTCGCTGATGACACGCCTCCGCTGTTATCTTCTCTCCACCCCCGCCACGATGGACAAGCACAAAAGCAACGGTGCCACGAGCCGCACATCGGCTCGCAGCACCGCTTCTATCTGAGGGAATGTGCTATCTGTGAGGATATATCACTTGATCTTGACGGGGCAACCCTCAAAGGCATTTTCGGCAATCTCCGGGTGGCCTTTGATGATGACCTCTTTCAGCGAGGTGCAGTTGGCAAAGGCCAACTCTCCGATGCTCTTGACGCTCGCCGGGATGACGATAGACTCCAAGCTCTTGCAGTTCTCGAATACGCCATCATCTATCTTATACAAGCTATTGGGGAGCTTGACACTCTTGAGCTCGTAGCAGCCACTGAAAGCACCGCTGCCTATCTCCCTCACGCTGTCGGGGATGTCAATCTCCTCAAAGATACAATCTACAAACATATTCCGACCCAGCATGGTGACGCCGTCTTCGATAACCACGTGTGCAAGCTTCTCACACATGAAAAAAGCGCCCTCGTCGATAATCCTGACACTCGCGGGCACTACCACCTTCTCCAAAGCGAAACATACCTGGAACGCACGCTTACCTATAGCCTCCAAGTTTTTCGACATTACTATCTCCTTCATGTCAAAGCACTCGCTGAAAGCCCATGGCGCTATGCTCGTGACAGTATCGGGCAGCGTTACCTTGTAGATATACTCTGTGTCCTCATATGCGCGTCGGGGGATCTCCTGCACGCCGTCGGGCACTATCACCTCACGGAGAGGCTGCTTGGCAGCGCTGTCAGCTGCCGCCGGTGCCGATGATGCAGGCTCAACGGCCGCCGGTGCATCAACATCGATACCTATCAGCTTGTGTTTTTGCAGGGTCGGCTCCTTGCTGTAAGCCTCAAGGCTCTCTTGGGGTACATAGATTTCGAGATCTGAATGTTCGTCAAGCTGATCGTCGTCCATCATTGGCGGCTTGGCTCCGCGGAACGTGATCTTTTGGAGGCTCTCACAGCAGAAAAGATTGCACGTGAAATCCTTGACAGACTTACCCACGACCACCTCACGCAGATAATCAAGTGATTCGAGGGCTCCCGACATCGTTTCCACACTGTCAGGAATGACGAGTTTTTCCAGCTTGGTGTAGTGGAATGCTTGCTCGCCGATGGTCCTCAGTTTATTCCCGAGATCTATGTATTTCAGATTAGAGTCATAGAAGGCACTATAGCCAATTGACTCCACATTGTCAATATTGTAGAGGCTCACTAAAGGGCACTCCTCAAACGCACGGTCGCCGATTGACGTTATCTCCTCGCAGCCGCTGACATATTTGTATTGAGCTGCCGGATTATCATCCTCCTCGATGCTGCTGAGGTCACCGTCCCAATCTACAAAACTGTACTCATCATCTTCATCTATCTCTTCATCCTCCTCTTCATTATAGGTCTCGGTGGCGGCGATCATCTCGCCCACACAGTTGCCCACCTCAGCATGTATGTCATACTTCTCGCCGTCATACTTCAGCGCTACCAAATGTATCCCAAAGTGATATGACGGATGGTCTTCGCCATCATCTTCGCCGCAGATGATAATGCCATTGGTGAGGCATACCTCCAGCTTGTCGATGTCAAAGTCATTGACATTGACATCTAAGTCTATAGCGGCGGTGGCTCCGGCATAAAAGAGCTCATGCACATCATATTCACGGCTATCGCTATCATCGGCAAAATAATAAAACCGATTGCCCTTGGAGTGCTTTTTGGGACTGGAAATTTTATTTTCGAAAAAGTTCTCCACATACTCGCCATTGAGATATAGGCTTAATCCATACGCGCTTTTCACCATCATAATAGGTTCGGTCTGTCCGAGTTCCTGCGAGTATTTACAGCTGACCACCTTATAGCGCCGCGCTCTGTAATCACGCACCTCGAGATGCACCTTCTGCTTGCTCTCCTTCTTGGCTGCCGGCTTGCTTTTGGAGTCGCAAGCCGCCTTAGCGCCCTTGAGCGAGGCCAGATAATCCACCAGATTTGAGCCGAGACGACGCGTATTCCACGCCGAGTCATATTCCATCGATACGGCTTGGCATATCTCACGCAGCACAGGCGTGACGACGCTCACTTTAGAGCCGCCGTCAAGCACCGTGATGCTGTTGTCATCATTGACGATGACCTCATAACGCCCATCGGGCGTCTTCGCTGATTTCTTCATATTCCTGTGGTGGAATTCCTTATCATGATAGGGCCATTAGCTGCGATGCCAAGCCTTCTCGTGTTCGCCCCTTTTCTTATAGAAAGAATACTTAAGGACACGCTTGCCGCATTTTTTACATATCGGTTTGAACCATTTGATCTTGACGTGTTTCTTGCATATCGTGCCACAGTTCTGACATGAGTATTTCTTCATTTTCGTGAGGCTGAAGAAACGAGCCAGGCCGACGCGGCCCACCACATCATCACATAGTTCGCAACGGTAGTCTGATTTTGCCATATTTTTTACTTTTATTGTTAGTTATAAATGCCTACTCTGTTGTGTCGGATTTTCGGCATCGTCCGTTTTCTATATTATTAGTGCTATTGCTTTACAATATATTTTGTCAAATAATACTTGGTGGTGGGTATCACGGCATCTATCTCCACCCAAATGTAGTTGCTGTATCGCACACGCTCATTTTCAAAGGCCAGATATATGGTGCGATGCCCCTTGGTGGGGATGCAGCCGTTGCACGATTGAGTGCCCAACGTCGAATACTCCACATCGTAGGCTTGTGAAGCTATCGGCTTGGTCACATCTTGGAAAGCCTTTGCCTCTGACTGGCTGTAAAAGACATACATGTTGCAATAAGCATCTTCGTCGCGCAGCGGGCGGTTATCATCGAGAAGTTTTGCTATCAGCGAGCCGCCGCCGCCCTTGGTCTTCTCATACACCGGAAGACCCAGAAATTTCACTTTCGTATATGTATAGCAAAGACTGTCGTGAAATTTGCCGTCGTTTTGATAGCCTTTCTCACTGGTGTCAATGCGCAGCGAGTAAAGGATATCGGTGGCGCCGGCCGGCACCGGCACAGCCACCAGGGCGCGGCAGTTGCCGGCAAACATTGACTTAAGTTGGCCACGGAGCGTGAGCTTTCGCGGCTCGGTGAACACCTTCACCAATTCTATCTCTTTGACCTTATCGGCCTGAGGATTGTCTTTGGTGCTCTCAATGTGCTGCTCCTCAAGGCAGGTGCGCGTCAGCGCCCTCATGCGGTCATGCACCTGATAGTTGATATCCAGCTTGACATAGTCTGCCTCAGACATAGATATCTCTACGACATAGACAGCATCAAACTCCACACTGAAGGTATCATTAACTTCACTGACAGAAGCATATCGGCGCAACTCACGGCGCGTGTCAGCGTTGACGAGTCTTAGGGTAAAGGGTGTGTATGACGATGCCGTCAAACGTAGCGACTCACCACTCTTGAGATATACCGGGAATTTACGTCTTCCCTCTATCAGCATACCGTTTGAGCTGACCACGCTCACGCCGTCTGAGCCTGCATTTTTGCTCAGCTGCGCCTGCGTCTTTGCCTTGACGGCAGCAATGCGCTCGCGCATTGCCTCAAAGCGTTTGCGACCCTTGTCGGTGAGCACATCACCATCATAATCAAACTCTATCTCCTCGGCGAGCTGTAGAGCCTCACCCACCTCGGCATCGCTCAGCGATGCCGTGTCAGCCTTGTCTATCAATTCTTCGAGGCGACCCACGCGCTCCTCCACATCGGCAAGTTCGTCATACTGCTTATCAGCCTCAAATTCATCATGTACGCATTTCAGCACCACAGCAAACACCAGCAAGCCGATTATCCACACACGAGCATCCTCATGAGTACGCCAAAACCTGACGACGGCGCTCCATGCGCGCGACAGTGCGCCGCCTCGACTACTACGGCGACGTGGTGTCGGCTCTTCATCATCGAAGTAATAGTAACGTGAAGTGCTACTACGCCTTGTCCTTCTTTGCCTCTGTCTCATCCATCGAGATTTGATAGTTATTGACAATTGCGCCCACCACAAGATTGAGCAGCAGACATGCTGACAGCACAAACCACACTATGTGGTAGGCTGTAATCACTGTGGGCGATGCACTGATGATGCCATGCTCACTCGCCGTAATCTGATTGTAGCGTAAGGCAGCCCAATCATCGCCCGTCAGCTCCCTGAACAGTGTGAACAAGGCCTCTCCCAGGTTGCCGAACGGGTCAGGCCGCGCGGTATATACCTGCGGCGTTTCCACTTCAAGCTGCGCGAGCACCTCTTGCTGCTGTGGCGTCAGCGTAGAGCGCTCAGGCAGCCTGAACAGCGCCACGCCAATGATGGCAAAGAGATACAGGAAGATGAAGAAGAACACGGCATTGTAGAACAGCGAGCTTATCGACTTGGTCAGCGCCGTGATAATGAGCCGGACCTCCTTGAGCGTGCGCAGCAAGCGCAAAACCCTGAACACGCGTACCACACGGATGGCAAGCACCCACGAGGAGCCGCTGAAGATGCTCTCCGGGATATAGCCTATCACCACCAACGTGAGGTCAAAGATATTCCATCCATCGCTGAAAAAGGCTTTGACACCATCTGATGCTATATAGCGCAGCAATATCTCAGCAGTAAAAATACCCAGTATCACGGTCTGCAGAGTGTTGATGATGGCATTGTAGCCATACGACTCCACTCCGATAAACACCGCATTGATGATTATTACGGCTATAATCGCAAGCTCAAAGGCTCGATGCTTCACTATACGCCTTGCTGTCAGCTTATTCATCGCTACCGTCTTATTTCTTTTTGCGTCCTTTCTTGGTATCGCCCAAAATCGCTGATGTGAGTAGCGCACCTATCTTGCGCTGGCGACCCTGGCGCGTGGTGGGGATACCCGTGGCACGCGCTATACTCTGCTTGATGCTTGAAATGCCTACAGCACGCTTCCAAGAGAATGACAATCCCGGTATTTTCATAGTCTATTATATGTTATGTATATATTGCATATATTGGCTATTTATCAGACAATAGCCAAAAAGCCGCAAGAAGCAAAGCGATTGTACCGAAAATCGCCAGTAACAATGTCTGCGATATCGGTTTCTTCGGAGCAGGCTGAGCCGGGGCATGTGACTCTGCTGCAAGCACTATGAAGCCGCCGGGGGTGCCTGAGGGCAGTTTATCTACATGATGCACGGCGATGCCATATCGACCTGCTAATTTCACGATGCGGTCATAGCTGGGTTTTGTCCACATTGAGTTCATTACCACTTCCTTGCCATCGCCCATAGTAAGCACCTCGTCATCGCCACGGAAATAGCCATTCCAGCCGTCATACTCGTCTCTGGCGGAGTTCAAGATAAAATTCTCGCTAACACCCTTGTCAGGGCATATTTCGTTGGGAAACGCAGCGCGCAACTCTCGGAGCGTAGTCTCGGGGTGTAGCGCCATATAGGCGTGGACGATGCCCAACGCGGTGCGGTTTTGAGCCTTAGCTGATACTAACATCTTGGTCATAGCTGATATATCTTAAGTCGTTATGTGTGTGTTAATAATGCGTCTGCATGGGAGGGGCACACTGTGTGGCTGCCCCACCCTATGCAGACGACCTATCATCATTGTTTATTTGCCATTAATTGCATCAATGAGTTTCGAACCAAGCTGGCGTGTGGTCCATGCGGGGTCATAGCGGAAGCCTATTGCCTCACTTATCTCGCGCAGCGCACCTTTGACATTGTCGTAGGTGCGAAATACTACGATAGCGCCTTCATCGTTTTGAACTATCATATAGTTTCCTACTCGTGCTGCTTTTTTCATTGTTGTGTAGATATTTGATTATGTTACTTGTGAGTATCTGATATATTATTCCTTGCCGGCGGCGGCGAGGGTGATGCTATTGTTTGACAACTTGGTATCGTCAGCATTAGCCACCTGCACCTCTATGCCATACAGCTCTTTTATCTTCTGCTCAAAAGAGCCCACCTTGATGTTACCGCCCACGGTCAGCGCGCCGCCTTTAGCGCCCTCATCGCGTATGGAGGCCAGCGTAGCCTCATCATCCGCGAAGTGCTTGTTTTTATACACTCTGAGGCTTGCACCAAAAGTGGCTTTGAACTGCGCCTTGAGGGTGCGCACCTTCATGCGCCCATCAATTTTGAATTCTTTAGCCATAGCGTCAGATGCTATCAGTCCTCAAAGTCGATTTCGATGTCTTCCTCAGTCTTGACCATATCGGCGAGCATCAGCACAGCGTCTTCAGCCTCTATGCCGATAGCCTCAGCGACAGACAGCAGTGTTGACACCTCAGAGCGGCTGAGCTCAGAATCGGCGAGCACTACCTGCAGCAGAGCCTCAAAGACGAGGCCTGCTTCGCTCTCATCTACAGCCTCACCGGCATCAAGAAGATACTCGCTGAGAGCTTCTTCTTCCATACCGCTGATTTTTGACACCTCGGTGCTTACAGCAGCCTCTAACTCCTCGGGAGCGATTTCCAAAGCATCGGCAACCTCGGCAACGGCCTCTTTCTCGGCTTCTACATATTCGCCATCGGCCCATACGGCAGCGCTCAGCAGCGCAGCCAGACTATTTAATTTCGTTTTCATACTCTATTAGAACAATATGCGTTTGATACGATTTTTCAGACTTCCCTTTGCACGGCGTGCTTTTGCCATACGGGCGCACAGCGCCTTGCCCTCTTTGGTGCGCTTGTCAACCTTACCTTTTGAGGTGATGCGCACACCACCTACGGTAGTTCTCTTTTTTGCGGCACGGGCACTTGCCATCCGCGCGGCGATGATCTTGCCGCCGGTAGTGCGGCGATCAATCTTGCCGGTTTTTGTAATTCTTACGATCATTGGTCTTTGTTTTATAATTAGTTATAGAAGTATTTATATGTCTTTATGTATCTCTAAGTCACACACGCACTATTGTGTAATAATAGCGCTGGCCGGCAAGCGTAGGGTTATGCCATTCGAGGTCATATCCTCTATTGAGCTTGAAGTCGGGTCGCCCCTTTATCTCTTTTGTGCCGCCGGCCCAGCTCTTGTCAGCGCTATGATGCCCCTCGTCCATTGCAAAGTTGGCACAGATAGCGCTCGCACGCGAGGCCTTAGTGTATGACTTGTCGTTAGTCAGAAACAGCACCACACCGTGGCGCACTGCCTTAAAGCGCCTCCGCAGCAGCTCCAGGCGGCGGACATCTTTCCAGAAGTCGTATTTGCCCATGTTTTGCGCTGCTTGGTTTTTGAGCACAGGCTCGGTGCCCACATACTCGTCAAAGCGGGTCAGCGCCGCGCCTATGGTCTGTGTCTTGTATTTCAGCTCAATGGGCACATATTCGCCATCGCGCTTGACCACGATGTCCACCTTCATCTCGGTGTTCCAGATATAGGCGCCTGCGGGGAAGACGCTCCGGGGCACATAATACTCCACATCGACATCGTCGTAGCTGCCGGTGGCGCGCAGATACATCGCAAGCCTTATCTGCAAGTCGCGTTCATTGAAGTGTATGCGGCCACAGCCTCTGAGATACCGGTCTATGTCAGCTATTATGTCATCGACTAATGCCATTGCCTGAAATTATTATGGATTATTATTGTCGGGGCCGGCGGCGCCTTTTGTCACGCCTTCGGCATCACAAAGGTAAATAATAGGTGTGAAACTACCCCCCCCAATTGTTAAATTCGGTTAAATATGTTTTATAACATATTTTGCGCGTCAGCGCTCGATTTTTGAGCTATTTTTGAACCAAAATGAACCAATCGCCGACATAAATTTGGCTCAAAATGGATTTTGCCGACAAATATCCATCGCCACGTCGGTACATACACTTATATATAACAAGGCGAGAGGCGATGCCGGGGTGGCATCGCCTCTCGCTGTTGTTGTGGTGATGTGGGGTCTTAGAGCTGAGGACCGGCGGCTACGAGAGCCTTGCCGGCAGCATTGCTGGTGTACTTGTTGAAGTTCTTGATGAAGCGAGCAGCAAGGTCTTGGGCCTTCTCGGTCCACTGAGCTTCCTGAGCGTAAGTGTCGCGCGGGTCGAGGATGTTGGTGTCAACGCCTTCGAGCTGAGTGGGGATTTCGAAGTCAAAGATGGGGAGCTTCTTGGTGGGAGCGCTGAGGATGTTGCCGTTGAGGATAGCATCGATGATGCCGCGGGTGTCCTTGATAGAGATGCGCTTGCCGGTGCCGTTCCAGCCGGTGTTGACCAGGTAAGCCTTGGCTCCGCTCTGCTGCATGCGTTTTACCAGCTCCTCGGCATACTTGGTGGGGTGCAGCTCGAGGAATGCCTGGCCGAAGCAGGCTGAGAATGTGGGGGTAGGCTCGGTGATGCCGCGCTCTGTGCCGGCGAGCTTAGCGGTGAAGCCGCTGAGGAAGTAGTATTTGGTCTGCTCGGGGGTGAGGATAGACACGGGAGGCAGCACGCCGAAGGCGTCGGCTGACAGGAAGATTACGTTCTTGGCAGCGGGGCCAGCGCTGATGGGGCGCACGATCTTCTCGATGTGCTCGATGGGATAAGATACGCGGGTGTTCTCTGTCACGCTCTTGTCAGCGAAGTCGATTTTGCCGTTAGCGTCAACGGTGACGTTCTCAAGCAGGGCGTTGCGGCGGATAGCGTTGTAGATGTCGGGCTCGCTGTCTTTGTCGAGGTTGATGACCTTTGCATAGCAGCCGCCTTCAAAGTTGAACACGCCGTTGTCGTCCCAGCCGTGCTCGTCGTCGCCGATGAGGAGGCGTTTGGGGTCAGTGGAGAGGGTGGTCTTACCGGTGCCGGAGAGGCCGAAGAAGATGGCGGTGTTTTTGCCCTCCATATCGGTGTTGGCTGAGCAGTGCATAGCAGCGATGCCCTTGAGGGGGAGGTAGTAGTTCATCATCGAGAACATACCTTTCTTCATCTCGCCGCCATACCAGGTGTTGATGATTACCTGCTCGCGTGAGGTGATGTTGAAGACCACAGCGGTCTCGCTATTGAGGCCGAGCTCCTTGTAGTTGGTGACTTTGGCCTTAGAGGCGTTATATACGATAAAGTCGGGGGTGAAGTCAGCGAGGTCTTCAGCGGTGGGGCGGATAAACATGTTGGTCACGAAGTGAGCCTGCCATGCTACCTCCACGATGAAGCGCACTGCCATGCGGGTGTCTTTGTTGGCGCCGCAGAAGCCGTCAACGACATAGAGCTTCTTGCCTGAGAGCTCTTTGATGGCGAGCTCTTTGACAGCAGCCCATGCCTCGGCTGATGCGGGCTTGTTGTCGTTCTTAAACTCCTCAGAGGTCCACCACACGGTGTCCTTTGAGTTCTCGTCCATAACGATGAATTTATCTTTGGGCGAACGGCCGGTATATACACCGGTCATTACATTGACGGCATCGAGCTCGGTCTTGGTGCCTTTCTCAAAGCCTTCGAGGCCGCAGATGGTCTCTTCAGCATAGAGCTGCTCGTAGGTGGGGTTGTACACGATTTCGGTGGCGCCGTTGATGCCATATTTGGCGAGGTCGGCCTTGATGCCGGCGAGGCGCGAAGTCTTTACTTCTTCGAGTGTCATAATTGTTTGAAATAAAGTATAATGTGATTATTTGTATGCTTAAAGATGAGGTTTTCCGACCACAAAGGTACGCATTTTTTTTGGTCCGCACTATATTATTAAAGAAAAATTTCTTTAATGAAACATAATAATGCACACCGCCCGGCGGCGCCGGCCGCTGTCGAGGCTGTGGCAGGCGCTTTTTTAGGCTAAAAATCGCTAAATATCATATATTTTGCGTATTTTTGTGCTTGATTTCATTAATTACGTTTATTAACCGCTGCTTATTGCAGCATACAACACCAACTCTAATATGAACACCAACAGCAACAATCTCACTAAGGTGCTGATCTCTGTCGGCGCCCTGATATTGGTAATCGTGGCATTCTGCATCGCCGTGCCTTATTACAGCGTGTGGCAGCAAGAGATGTCGGGCAAGGCCGAGTTTGCTAAGGCCGAGCAAAACCGCAAGATCAAAATCGAAGAGGCAAAGGCCAACCTCGAAGCCGAGAAGCTCAACGCTCAAGCCGAAATCGAGCGCGCAAAAGGCGCTGCCGAGGCTATCCGCATCGAGAACGGCAGCCTCAGCCCCACATACATACAATATCTGTGGGTGCGCCAGCAGTCTGACCTGGGCAACAAGACCGTGATCTACATACCCACCGAGGCCAACCTGCCCATCCTCGAGGCCGCACGCGGCAAGATGGCAGCTCAAGACTAATCGCACCTCACCTCGCCGAGCAATGTCACAGCAGAGCGATATCACCATAAGCCACGCGCAGCACATCGTGGACCAATGGATCACGACCATAGGCCACGGATACTTCTCGCCCCTGACCAATATGGCTATCCTCGCCGAGGAAGTGGGTGAGGTGGCTAAGATTATGGCGCGGCGCTACGGCGACCAGGTGAGCAAGGCCGACGACAAAGCCTACCTCGCCGACGAGCTCGCCGATGTGCTGTGGGTGACCCTCGCCATCGCCAACCAGACGGGCATCGACCTCACCGACGCCCTGCGAGCCAACATCGATAAGAAGACGCGCCGCGACAGCCATCGCTTTGACAGATAGCCACCACCCTGCATCACCAAGCCAACCAAGCCAACCAAACACATCATTTATATCAACAAAACCTCAAGTATGACCGACAAATACCATAAATCCATAGCCGACAGCAACGTCATCGACGATGATGCCGCCGTAGCTGCCGCGGTAAGCAAGCTCATCAGCGAGCACTATGCCGAAAACAACACTCCCGAGGTGCACAAATTCCTCCTGGGCTGCATTGACCTGACCACGCTGCGCTCCACTGACTCGCCGCAATCTGTGGCTCGCTTTGTGGAGCGCGTCAACGACTTTGAGAGCGAATACCCACAGCTGCCATCGGTGGCCGCCATCTGCACATACCCCAACTTTGCCGAGGTGGTGCGCACGGTGCTCGATGTCAGCGAGGTTGACGTTTGCTGCGTGTCGGGGTGCTTCCCCTCATCGCAGTCGTTCATTGAAAGCAAGATCGCCGAGACGAGCCTCGCCGTGAGTGCCGGCGCCGATGAGATTGACATAGTGCTCAATCTGGGCAACTTCCTCGACGGCGACTACGAGGAGGTGTGCGATGAAATCATCGAGCAGAAGCAAGCTTGCCGCGACGCCCGCCTCAAGGTAATCTTAGAGACCGGAGCCCTCAAGAGCGCTCGCAACATCAAGGCCGCATCAATCTTAGCCATGCACAGCGGCGCCGACTTCATCAAGACATCTACCGGCAAAGAGTATCCCGGCGCAAGCCTCGAGGCTGCATACGTGATGGCGCAGTGCATCAAGGAATACCACGCCGCCACCGGCATCATGGTGGGATTTAAGGCCGCCGGAGGCGTGCGCACCACCGAAGACGCCGTCAAATACTACACCATCGTCAAGGAGGTGCTCGGCGAGCAATGGCTCTCTGCTGAATGGATGCGCATCGGCGCCAGCAGCCTCGCCAACAACTTGCTCAGCGACATCCTTGGCGCCGAGACCAAATTCTTCTGATTAGCAACCACTTCTCACCCACCTACTTACTACAATGAAAATATGGGTCATACTCAATGGTGTGCAGCAAGGCCCCTACAATGAGGCCCAGCTGCCCGAGCTGCCGCTCAAGCCCGACACGCCGGTGTGGTATGAGGGGCTGCCGCAATGGACTCTTGCCGCCGAGGCGCCGGCCACGGCAGCGCTCTTTGGCCGCGCCGATGCCGGCCACACTCACGAGGCCGAGACACCACAGCCGCAGCCGCAGCCGCAGCCACAACACCAAGCCTCAGCCGTGCCGATTGACGAGCCGTGCCCCAAGACCTTCATGGCGTGGTCAATAGTGCTGACGATATGCTGCTGCACCCCCGTGAGCGTGGCGGCGATATTCACCTCGGCATTTGTGAGCCGCAACTACCGCAACGGTGACCTGCGCGGCGCCCGACGCATGTCAGAAGTGACTGAGTGGCTGGTGATTATCGCCATAGTCATGGGTGTCATCACCGCGCCGCTGTGGTGGTCAATAGTGTTATGACAATGACAGCTCAGCAGCGTCACAAGATAATGGTGGCAGCAGCCCTGGTGGCTGCTGTCGCTGTTATTGCATATCTATGGCTGTGCGACCCCACGCTGACGCCGCTGCTGCGCTGCCCGTTCAGGGCGCTGACGGGATATGAATGTCCCGGCTGCGGCTCGCAGCGCGCCATCCATGCACTGCTCCACGGCGAGCCGGCGCAAGCCTGGAGCTATAACCCCTTCATATTCATAGCAATACCGCTGGCGGCGCTCTACGCCGTAGCCGAATACGCGCCGCAGCGCCACAGCCGCCTGCGCGCCGCGCTACTGCACCCGTGGTGCATCATTGCCGTGGCTGCGGTGGTGGTCGCATATTGGGTGCTGCGCAACATATAAAGCTCTCTCGTGACAGCCAAGCCACGGCTACGCGCGACATCTTTACACTGTAATTTGCATTTTTATTGCATTTCGTTTGGATATATAAGAAATTAACTATAAATTTGCAACCAAAACAGTACAATAAAGGTAACACCAAATTACATAAATCATAAAAATTTCACGCGTATGAAAAAATCTTTACTCTCACTTACAGCAACCATTTTAGTGCCTGTGATGGCTCTCGCTCAGAGCGTGACCGTCATCAACCCCGAGTCAGCGCTTGACTACGGCGGCACTATGTGTATCACAATGTCAGAAAACGGCCAATTCATCGCCGGCTCATCGCAGGAATATGCCGGCTTTATCATGAACCTTGCCGATGGCGAAATCATATACGATGACCCTGTCGATGACTACGGCTGCGAGGTGCGCGGCGTGTCAAATGCCGGTGTCGGCGTGGGCATGAACGGCATCGCAGCGCCCCGCATCGACTTTGCCACCAGTGTCAAGACCGACCTTGAGACACCCGAAGGCTTTACATCAATAGCCAACGGCATCACCCCCGACGGCAGCATCATAGTGGGCCTATACTACAGCGAAGCCACCTATGTAGAGACACCATGCTACTGGGACGCCGACGGTGCCCTCCACCAGCTGCCCGAGGCTACATCCGAGGAGCTGGGATTTGAATACAACGGCTCGCGCGCCGTGGCTGTCAGCGACGACGGCAAGACCATCGTGGGCTATGTCATCGACAACTTTGCCGGCGACCCTCCCATCATCTGGCGCTTGGACGAAGACGAGACTTCTGACACCTTCGGCCAGTGGGTATATGACATTGACATCATCCTCGACAAGTTTGAGCCCGGATATGGCGACAATGCTTATTGGGTAATGACACCTATCAGCTTAAGCCACAACGGCAAATACGTATCCCTGAAATTGGCTATGAACGACGAAAATTACTCTAATGGCGTGGGCCTCTTTGACATCGAAGAAGGCACGATCACTGAGGTGCCTATGACCGACGAGATGAAGCAGAACGACTTCTTCCCCGCATCCGTGAGCAACAATGGCGATATCGTGGGATACTTCGGCATGATGATGTCTTTGTCTCCCTTCATATTCAAAAACACCGGCGAGGAAGGCGCACAGCTGCTGTCCATGGCTGACTTCTTTGGCGAAGACATCTCCGATGATGCACTCCTTACTCTTCTCACCGCAGAGCGCACCATCCCCTGCGTGATCAGCGCCGACGGCACCAAGATTGCCGGTTGGTCAGTAGATAGCACCACTTGGGCCACATACTCATTCATCATCGACCTCAACGGCGATAGCGGCGTCAACGACATCGCTGTCAGCAACAACGGCGCCGAAGGTCAGCCGCAGGTTGTAGCTCGCTACAATGCCGCCGGCATGCGCGTCGCTGACAATGCTCGCGGCCTCAACATCGTGATGTTGTCTGACGGCTCCGCTCGCAAGGTTCTCGTTAAATAAAGGCTACGATTCAATCTCCCCTCCCAATCAATTTCACATTACGCCCTATCCGCGCGCAGCGCGCGGATAGGGCTTTTTTTATTATTGAGAAAAATTGATTACCTTTGCAGTCGGCGCGCAGCCCCGGGGGCTCACGCCCATACTACCTAACAAAAAGCCTACTATAAGCATATAACCAAACAACAACTTCTACCATACTACTCACCATGAAACGATATCTCAAGCTACTCACAGCATTAGCGCTTGTCGGCAGCACAGCAGCCGCGTCAGCCGCCGATGCCATCAGCGTGACCACCGCCGACGGCCACACCATCAGCGTGACCGCTATCAACGACCACATAGTCAAGGTTACCAACCTCGCTGCCGGCGAGCAAGCTCCCGCCTCAGCAGCATGCGTGCTCGCGCCGGCGGCCGGCAGCGCCACCATCACCAAAAGCGGCACCATGCAGCAGCTGAGCCTCCCCGGAGGCGTCACCGCCTCTCTCGCCGACAGCGGATGGCTGGTGATTGAGAGCGGCAAAGGATGTTCCGTCACCGACTATGGCTTGAGAGTCAACGACAGCGGCCGACGCGAGCTGGAGCTATACACCGACGCGCGTGGCTCATACTACGGCGCCGGCGAGCGCGGACACTCCTTCAACCTCGCAGGCGACACCCTCGTGATGTACAACCGCCAAAACTACGGATACACCGGCGGCGACCCGCGCATCAGCCAGATGAACATCACCATGCCGCTGTTTCTCTCTGACGAAGGCTTTGCTATCGTCTTTGACGACTACGCCGCCGCCAAGATGGTGATGTCCAACCCCATACGCTACATCACCGAGGGCCGCCAACCCGTGAACTACTACTACATCGGCGGCGTCAAGACGCTCGCCGACGTCACCGAGCAGCTGTCGGCGCTCACCGGCCGGCAAGAGCTGCCACCGTTCTGGGCCTTGGGTTATATCACCAGCAAATACGGCTACCACACTCAGCAAGAGACCATGGGCGTCATTGACACTCTGCGCCGTGAGGGATATCCCGTCGATGGCATCGTGCTTGACCTTTATTGGTATGGCAAAGAGCAAGATATGGGCTGCCTCGAATGGGAATTATCTCAGTGGCCATCACCCGTCAAGATGCTCAAAGACCTCAAGCGCAAAGGCGTAAATATGGTGATTATCTCGCAGCCTTATGTGCTGCGCAACGGCCGCGGCATCGACAATTACAACACCCTGGCGCCGCAAGGCCTGTTTGTGCGCGATGCCGCCGGCAAGCCCCACGATGTGAAGATTTGGGTAGGCGAAGGCGGCATGTGGGACGTGTCCAACCCCCTCACCCGCCAATGGCTGCGCCAACGCTACAAAGACCTCACCGATATGGGCGTCACCGGATGGTGGGGCGACTTAGGCGAGCCTGAAGTGCACCCCGAGACCATGGTTCACGCCAACGGACTCACCGCGCGCGAATACCATAACCAATACGGCAACGACTGGAGCCGCATCATCTATGACCTCTTCAAAGAAGAATACCCCTCACGACGCCTGATGACGATGATGCGCGGCGGCACCACCGGCCTGCAGCGCTACTCGGTGTTCCCATGGTCCACTGACGTGTCGCGCTCATGGGGCGGCTTGCAGCCTCAAATCACCATTATGCTCAACTCCGGCCTCAGCGGCCTGGGATATATGGGCCATGACGTGGGAGGCTTTGCCGTAGATCCCGCCAACCCGTATATGCCTGAGCTTTATGTAAGATGGCTCCAGCTGGGCCTGTTCTCGCCGATACTGCGCACCCACGCCCAGCAATATGCCGAGCCATACCTCTACCCCGAGCACGCCGCCACCATCAAGCGGCTCATCAAAGAGCGCTACCGCTGGCTCCCTTACAACTACACCCTGGCCTGGGAGAACGCCTCCAAAGGCTATCCCCTCGTGCGCCCAGTCAACTTCTACGACAGCAGCCTCAGCGCCACCTTCGACACCATCGCTGACGAATACCTGTGGGGGCGCGACGTGCTCGTGGCTCCCGTGCTGACCGAGGGCGCCACCGAGCGCCGCATCACCTTCCCCGCCGGCTCTCGCTGGATTGACATAGCCTCGCCGTCGCAGCGCTATGATGGCGGCACCACCGCCTCCTACAGCGCCCCAATCGATGTGCTGCCGCTGTTTGCCCGCGCCGGGGCGCTGATACCGCAAGCCGACTATGCCATGCACAACACCGGCGACTATGACCCCTCGCGCCTCACCATCAACTACTACTACGAGCCGGGCGTGGCATCGCAATACACCCTCTATGATGACGACCGCCACAGCCCCGACGCCCTTGCCGAGGGCAAGCACCGCCTCATCACCATCAGCGGCGATGGCGCCGGCAATCTTAGCCTTAGCGCCGAGGGCTCATATCCCGGCGCCGCAAAGACCTTGCGCCTCTCCATCGTCACCCACACACCCGAGGGCAAAGCCACGCGCCAAAGCATAAAATGGGACACCTCAAAGACCCTAAGCATCAAAGCATTATAATATTCACCCCCCCCAAAAAAAGAATACACTCACTAAGCCATGTTTTCAGGAATAGTAGAAGAAGCAGCCCAAGTGACGGCCATAGAGCGCGACGGCGGCAATGTGCATCTGACGCTGCGTTGCTCATTTGCCACGGAGCTGAAGATTGACCAATCCGTGGCCCACAATGGCGTATGCCTCACCGTCGTGGCCCTCGGACCGGATGGCACCTACACCGTGACAGCCATACAAGAGACCCTCAATCGCTCAAACTTAGGCAACCTCAAGCCCGGCGACTACGTCAACCTCGAGCGGTCAATGCTCATGAATGGCCGCCTCGACGGACACATCGTGCAAGGCCATGTTGACACCACCGCCGTGTGCACCGCCATAGAGGAGGTTGACGGCAGCCGATACTTCACCTTTGCCTACAACGTGCCGCGCGAAATGATGGTCAAGGGTTATGTCACCGTGGAGAAAGGGTCGGTCACCGTCAATGGCGTCAGCCTCACCGTCTGCGACAGCCGCCCCGACAGCTTCCGCGTGGCTATCATACCCTACACGCTGACTCACACCAACTTCGGCCACATCACCGTGGGAAGCCGCGTCAACATCGAATTTGACATCATAGGCAAGTATCTTGCACGACTGCAAGAAATTTCGTAACTTCGCGTTTCAAATCACGTCTCTCTCTTTCACACCCTCCGCTTATATCCCCTCAAGATGATACAGGCTCGCAATATAGTCAAGCGCTATGGCGACATAGCAGTGCTCCGCGGCATCGACATTGACATCGAGGCCGGAGCCGTCACATCTATAGTGGGAGCCAGCGGCGCCGGCAAGACCACTCTGCTGCAAGTGCTGGGCACACTCACAGCACCCGACAGCGGCAAAGTCATCTACGACGGCGAGGATGTGTCAGCCTTGAGCGATGCGCGGCTGTCGCGCTTTCGCAATGCCCACATCGGCTTCGTGTTTCAGTTTCATCGCCTGCTGCCCGAATTCACCCTCACCGAAAACGTGGCTATGCCGGCGCTGATAGCCGGAGTGGCGCAGCGCAAAGCCTTTGAGCGCGCCAACGCCATGATACACCGCCTGGGCCTCGACAGCAGAGCCGCGCACAAGCCCGGCGAGCTATCCGGCGGCGAATGTCAGCGAGCTGCCGTGGCCCGCGCGCTAATCAACAACCCCAAGGTAGTCCTCGCCGACGAGCCGTCGGGAAGCCTCGACTCGCACAACAAAGCCTTGCTGCACCGCCTCTTCTTCGAGCTGCGCGATGAGCTTGGCTCCACCTTTGTGATAGTCACCCATGATGAGCATTTAGCGGCCGACTGCGACCACGTAATCACCATGGCCGACGGATTAATCACCGGCAACGCCAACACCGCAAAACATCAACCAACCATCATTGTATAACCATATTAAAAACTCAATGCACCTATGAAGACTACACGCTATTATCGTATGATACTCAAAGCTATGAGCATAAGCATAGCTCTGACAATGGCCGGATTTGCAAGCTCGTGCTCTGACGACGACGACGACGATCCGGACCTGCCCACCGACACCCTGCTCGACTTCGCAACCGTGACATCAAACACCGCGAGCGGCTCGGAATTCACCCTCAGCGCCCCCAACGGCGACGAGGTGTTCACACTTACCTCAAGCTCTCGCATCGCCGAGGCCTTCACCCCGGGTCACCGCGTTCTGATACAATACACCGCCACCGCCGGCCGATATGCCGACAGCGAGATAAAACTCTACGGCATGAGCGATGTGGCCAACGGTGGTATTACCACCGGCTCGGCTCAAGACTACGACAACTGGGTTTCTGACCCAATCACTATGTTTGGCTGCACACGCACCGGCAACTATATCAACATCTCGGCCGGAGCCTCCATCACCGGCAATCCCGCCAAATTTGCCATCGTGCTCGATGCGGCCACTGCCGACGAGACATACCCCACAGCTCACATCATCTTCAAAAGCGACAACTTGATGGGCGCGCTCAAGACCGTGTATGGCTCGTTTGACATCAGCCCCGTGTGGAAGAAAACCTCGGTCAAGGGCCTCAACGTGAAAATCCACACATCGGCAGGTGTCGTCGAAAGCACTTTCCACAAAAGCGCAAATGAGGACATCAAGCCCGCCGAATGACACATCGCAGCGCCCACACCACCAACGACTTAACAACAACACAACCATCAATAACCACTAACACCCAAACTATCATGGCAGACAACAAACAAGAACTCAAAATAGAACTCACACCCGAAGTGGCTCACGGCCACTACAGCAACCTGGCTGTTATTGCCCACTCCGCCAACGAGTTTTTTGCCGACTTCATCACCGTGGCGCCAAACATGCCGCAAGCCAAGGTGCTCAGCCGCATCATCATGACTCCGGAAAACGCCAAAAACCTGCTCTTCGCCCTCCGCGATAACATCGCCAAATACGAGCAGACCTACGGCGAAATACAGCGCAAGACTCCCAAAGGCGGCGCTAAGGGCGGCAACGATATCCCCAATCCCTTTATGGCATAAGATATATTGCCCTCAAGCAGCATGAAAGACAATAATCTCACGATATACAACTCTCTGAGCCGCTGCAAGGAGCTCTTCCGGCCCATCCACGAGGGGCGCGTGGGCATGTATGTGTGCGGCCCTACGGTGTATGGCGACGGACACCTGGGTCACGCCCGCCCCGCCATCACCTTCGACATTCTCTTCCGCTACCTCACCTTCCTGGGCTACAAGGTGCGCTATGTGCGCAACATCACCGACGTAGGTCACCTCGAGCACGACGCTGACGACGGCGAGGACAAGATAGCCAAGAAGGCGCGCCTCGAGCAATTAGAGCCGATGGAGGTGGTGCAGTATTATCTCAACAGATACCACCACGCCATGGAGGCCCTCAATGTGCTGCCGCCTTCGATTGAGCCGCACGCTTCCGGCCACATCATCGAGCAGATTGAATACATCAAGAAAATCATCGACGCCGGATACGCATACGTCAGCGAAGGATCAGTATATTTTGATGTGCCTAAATTCAACCGCGACCACGGATACGGCAAGCTCTCCGGCAGAAACATCGAAGAGCTGCTCGCCACAACTCGCGAGCTCGACGGACAGTCTGAGAAGCACAACCCCACCGACTTTGCCCTATGGAAAAAGGCGGCTCCCGAACATATCATGCACTGGCCCTCTCCTTGGAGCGAAGGCTTCCCCGGATGGCACCTGGAGTGCTCAACAATGGGTGAGAAATATCTGGGCACACCCTTTGACATCCACGGCGGCGGCATGGACCTGAAATTCCCGCATCACGAATGTGAGATAGCGCAGTCTGTGGCCCACAACGGGCATGAGAGCGTGCACTACTGGATGCACAACAATATGATTACCATCAACGGCAAGAAGATGGGCAAGTCGCTGGGCAACTTCATCACCCTCGAGGAGTTCTTCACCGGCAACCACCCATTGCTCTCTCAGGCCTACTCGCCCATGACGATACGCTTCTTTATCCTCCAGGCCCACTACCGAGGCACCGTGGATTTCAGCAATGAAGCGCTCCAAGCCTCGGAGAAGGCGCTACAACGCATGCAGGAGGGCTATCATCGACTGCACGAGCTCAAAGCCTCCGAGACCTCTACGATAGACATCGCCGACATCGAGCGCCGATGCCAAGAGGCTATGGACGATGACCTGAACACACCCGTGGTCATTGCCACACTATTTGACGCCTGCCGAGCCATTAACCAAGTCAACGACGGCATCGCCTCAGCCACCGCCGCCGACATCGACAGCCTCAAACGCATCATGGACACTTACCTGGTGCAGATATTAGGCATTGTGCCCGATGCTGCGAGCGCCTCCGGAGCCGACGCCGCTTCGCTCAAGCCATACGAAGAGGCCGTGGATTTGCTTCTCGATATACGACGCGAGGCCAAACAGAAAAAAGACTGGACCACATCAGACTTCATCCGCGACCGCCTCGCAGCCATAGGCTTTGATGTTAAAGACACCAAAGACGGCTACGAATGGAGCGTAAAACAATAAATACAGCACTCAATCAGGGCTCTCCGGCTCCCACTAAGGCCGCCGGAGAGCCTACTGCTATGCCCGGGCATATAGCCATGCTCTCGGCCGCCATAATCTGGGGCGTGATGATACCCTTGGTCAAAGATGTGCTGCTGACCGGCAAAATCTCCGGCCTGGCACTATCAGCCACGCGCGTAGCCGGCGCCGCTGCCATCTTCTGGTTGGCCGCGTGGGCATTGCCGCGACGCATTACCGGCGACCGACCGCTCGACCGCCGCGACCTGCCGCGACTCTTTGTGGCGTCAATCTTCATCGTGTCGCTCAACCAAGCGCTGTTCATCGTGGGCATAGGCCTGACCACTCCAATCGAGTCAGCCGTGATGGCCACGATGACGCCGGTATTCACGCTCATCTTCGCTGCAATATTCATATCGATGCCCATGACGCTGATGAAGGTCAGTGGCGTGGTGATGGGGCTGACCGGAGCCGTCTGGCTGTCAATATCAGCCGCCGCAACAGCCACAACGGCGGCGCCATCGCCGCTCGTGGGCGATATCATGTGTCTGATAGCGCAAATCTCGGCGGCCATCTATTTTGTGGGCTTCAGGTCGCTGATAGCGCGCTATGGGGCCTTCACGATGATGAAATGGCTCTTCTTGATATCCTCGGTGACCTATGTGCCATTCGTGACGCCGCAACTGCTACAAGGGTCCTGGGCCGAGCTGAGCGTGGCCAACTGGCTGAGCATCGCATATATCGTGTTCTTTGGCAGCTTCATCAGCTACATACTCATGCCCATAGCACAGATGCATCTCAAGCCAACCACGGTGGCGATGTACAACTATGTGCAACCGGTGACCACGGCGGCCCTCGCCGCCGCGCTCGGCACGGCAAGCTTCGGCCTTACCAAGACCGCCGCCGCGCTGCTGATATTCGGCGGCGTGGCTTTGGTGGCTAAGTCGCCCGGGCAGCGCGGCATACCAAAAGAGCATCACAGCACTAACGACATCAGTCATGGATAGCGACCACTTCGCGGCAGAGGTGCTGACTCGCCTACCCTACAGAGCCAACGACCAGCAAGTGGCAACCATAGCCTCGCTCGCGCGCTTTGTCATGGCGCCGCCTGAGGGCCGAGACCGCGTGTTCATGCTCAACGGCTATGCCGGCACCGGCAAGTCATCAATCATGGGAGCGCTGGTGCGAGCGTTGCCCACCATCCACAGCGCGGCGGTGCTGCTGGCGCCCACCGGGCGCGCCGCCAAGGTCTTCGGTGCATATGCCGGGCGCGCCGCGATGACTATCCACCGCAAGATTTACAAGCACAGCCTCGATGGCGCATCCGGCTCATACTCCGGAGCAGCTCCCGTGCAGGACAATAAGCACCGCAATTGTGTGTTCATCGTCGATGAAGCGTCAATGATAGGCGATGGCGACAGCCGGGGCAACAATCTGCTGCAAGATCTGATACAATATGTATATACCGGCGAGAATTGCCGCATGGTGCTCTTAGGCGACACCGCGCAGCTGCCCCCCGTAGGTTCCACACTGTCACCGGCCATGAACCGCGACATCTTGCGCAGCTTCGGCCTGAAGGTCTCTGCCGTGACCCTCACCGAGGTGGCGCGCCAGAGCCTCAACTCCGGCATCCTCTTTAATGCCACAATGCTGCGCAAAGCCATGCTCCTCGACAATGCCCCGGTGCCAAAGATTATCTCGCGTGGATTTGACGACATCATACTTGCCGACCCCGAGGATATGATTGACCTGCTCGATGAGGCTTACCGCCGCGACGGCATCGAGGAGACTATCGTTATCACGCGCTCTAACCGCAGCGCCACCGACTTTAACCGCGCCATACGCGCCCAGGTGCTCTACCGCGAAGAGGAGCTGAGCGTCAGCGACTTACTGATAGTAGCCAAAAACAACTATTATTGGCCGCGATTTGCCAAGGGCCTCGGTTTTATCGCCAACGGCGACATTGTGAGCATCGTCAAGGTCTATGGCTCCGAGATGAAGTACGGCTGCCGCTTTGCCGATGTGCGCCTGGCTATGACCGATGGCGACACCGAGTTTGACGCCAAAATCATCATCGACCCGCTGTACACCGACACGCCGGCGCTGCCTCAAGAGAATAGCAACAGGCTGTTCAATGCCATCATCAACGACGGCGACCGCTTCAGCCACGCCACGCCCTACGAGGCGCGCGTGAGAGCGCTGCGCGATGACCCGTACTGGAACGCCCTACAAGTGAAGTATGCCTACGCCGTGACCTGCCACAAGGCGCAGGGCGGACAGTGGCACAATGTGTTTGTTGATGTGAGCTATGTGCCCGCCGATGCCCTGGGCCTGGAATTTTACCGCTGGCTCTATACGGCGGTGACGCGTGCACGCACTCGCCTATACCTAATCTCCCCGCCGGAGGATATGCTGTCGCAGATATGAGCAGACGCCGTCTTTTGCAAATCAACACTGTGGCGAGCGGAGCCTCCACGGCCACGCTGATGCACATCATCGATGCCGAGGCGCGGCGCCGCGGCTACGTCACCGCTATAGCCTACGGCCGAGGCTCAGCACCCGAAGCTGCCCCCGAGGACACAATATATTACCGCATCGGCAGCGCGCCGAGCGTGGCACTGCACGTGGCGGCGACGCGCATAGCCGATGCACACGGCCTGATGTCGAGCCACTCCACACGCCGCCTCATGGCCTTTATCGACAGATTTGACCCCGACGTGGTGTATCTCCATAATATCCACGGCTATTACCTCAACTACCCTATCCTCTTTGACTATCTGCGGCGCAGAGGCTGCAAAGTGGTGTGGCATCTGCACGACTGCTGGCCCATCACCGGCCATTGCGCCTTTTATCAAGCCGCCGGATGCAACCGCTGCCACACCGCCGAGTGCCGCCGATGCGAGTCTCGCCTATCATATCCGCGGTCATTCTTCTCGCGCGCTCACGCCAACTACCGGCGCAAGAAAGCTACATTCACCGGCCTGAGTCACCTCTACATCATCGCCGTGAGCCGGTATCTCGCCGACGAGGTGCGACACTCTTTTCTGGGGCAATACCGGATACACACCGTGGTCAACGGCATTGACACCGCAGTGTTTGCGCCGCCGACCGCCGAGACCCGCCGAGACCGCCGATGCGTGCTGGCTGTGGCCAACGTATGGACCGCCGAGAAGGGCATCTTCGACCTGCTCGAGCTGCGCCGGAGCCTGCCCGCAGATTATGACATCGTGGTGGCCGGCCGCCTACCACGAGGCTTCGCGCTGCCGGAGGGCATAACCCATGCCGGCATCATCAGAGACTCCGCCGAGCTGGCGCGCCTATATGGCCGTGCAGCCGTGTTTGTGAGCCTGTCGCGGCAAGAGGGCTGCCCGCTCACCACCGCCGAAGCGCTGGCATGCGGCACCCCCGTGGTGGCATACGATGTGTGTGGCGTATCAGCCGACATACCGGGCGAGGCCGGCACCTTCGTAGCCCCCGGCGACATTGCCGGTATCGCCAAGTCAATAATGCAATATGCTGAGGGCGACAGCCGCCGCGTGGCATGCCGCGCCGCCGCGCTCACGCTCTTTGACAGCCGCCGTGTGGCGCGTATGTGCCTCGACATCGTTGACGAGGCCGCCGGCTCACTCCACTTATGACACGAAATAGCGGCGCATCATACGACGTATGGTGAGCCCGTTGACCACGGTGATGACAGCCATCACCGCCGTTGCCACAAGTATTGACGGCCATAGCGACGTGGCCTGCATGCCCGTCTCGGCCAAAGCGCCTTGCCACTGAGCCGAGGCCCACGCCAATAGGGCAATGGCAGCCACAAGCACGGCGCCATTGATGAGCGCCACAAGGGCATAATAGCGGCGAGCCACCTGCGTCGGCGAGTAGCCCAGCAGCATCAGGTCGCGCAGGGTGTCCTTATTTTTTTGCAGCAGCAGAAATATGCTTAGCATCAAGATGAACACGGCGAGGCAGGCGATGACAGCTCCGACAGCAACCACAATGGCGGTGACCACGGTGAAAAACCGCGCCACACGGCTGCTGTTGACCTTATCGCCGGCGACTTCATAGCCGCATGCTTCAAGATAGTCAGTGACCTCGGTGGAGCCCGGAGTGGTCACCTCCACGATCAGGCGCGAGGGCGCCGGTGCCTGCGGCGTGGCGCTGAAGATGCCGCGAGCATAGTCCATAAAATCCTGAGGCACGGCGATGGTGTTGAGCCTGTTGGAGAAGCCCACCACGTGGCCCACATAGGTGGCCGTATGGCCATTGCCCGAGAGCGTTATCGCAAGCGGTATGCGCGTGATAATCTTGTCATTGAGCTGCGGCAGGCCGCGCGAGGCGGCAAAGCCGAAATTGTAGAGCGAGAGATAGTCCTTTGACAAGATGATGGGGATATCGGGCTTGTCGGGGTCAAAAGTCCATCCGCGAGGCAGATTGTCGAGATAGCCGTCGGGCACCGACTCGAAGAACAGCGAGGTGGACATTCCCCGGCCTGCCATCTGCAACGAGGCAAAGACGCTGAAGTCTGACGCCGTAAAGCGCCCAACCCGGGCCACCCACGGCTGCGCGCTCAGCTCGGCGATTTCGTCGTCAGAGAATGAGACGTTGGCCGACGAGAAGCCGAAGGTGGCCATCGCCGGCACGGGCTTGGAGATGACAATGAAGTCGTTGGGAACCAAGGCATCATCGCCGTCGCCCGACCACGAGCTGCTGATGTCGCGGTAGAATTGAAGGGCGCCGACCACTATGGCAAGCCCTACGAGGGTGGCCACGGCGTATCCCGCCATCTGTCCGGCACTGATATTTTTACGCAAGAGATTCCAAACCATAGTGTATCGTCTGAGATTACTTTTTTCTTAAAGGCTGATATTGGTGACGCTGACGCCGCAGTCCTCCAGTGCGAGGTTATTGCCCACAGAGGTGGTGATGACGGCGGCGCCATAGCGCGCGGCGTGCTCTACTATCATGCGTGCGGCTATGGCGTTGTTGTCTTGGTCGAGGTGGCTCACCGGCTCGTCAAGGAGAAGGAAGTCAAAGGGCTGACACAGGGCGCGGATTAGTGCCACTCGCTGCTGCTGCCCTATCGAGAGCCTGTCGGCGCGCCAATCAATCTTGTCGGTGAGGCCCAAAGCGCCGAGCATATCTTCTATCTCTCGCCGCGAGGCCGTGCCGGTGAGGCTGTTTTTGAGCTCTATGTTGTCATACGCCGTGAGGGCGCCGAAGAGGCGCAAGTCCTGCCGCAGGTAAGCGATATGGCGGCATCGCACATCGCACCACTCGCTGATTGAGAGGTCGGCGACATCGCGGCCGTCAAAGGCCACGCGCTTGGTGTAGTCTCGCCGTATGCCGTAGATAAAGTTGCATAGCGACGACTTGCCCACACCCGAGGCGGCTATCACTCGATAATAAGAGCCGCGCTCAAAGGTGATATCGCCGTATGATATGCTGTTGATGCTATTCATCACTGGATCAGAAATGATGGGGGGGGAGGATTATAATTTATAGATCGTTGATTTTCAGGATATTCTCGAGGAAGCCTCCTTTGGCGCCATCGAGGGTGATGGAGAGCGAGAATGTGATCGGCGTGGCTACACCCTTGACCTTGATGCCGTAATTGATGCCCATCAGCATTGCTACCGGCGACTTGGCCGCGATATTTACATCTACATAGCCTATCATGTCATCTACATCGTCAATATCCACCTTGGCAGGCGTGAGCTTAGCCGACGATGTAGTGATAACCAGGTCGTTGGCGTCAGTGTAAGCGCGAGCTATCGGCGACGAGGCATTACCGAAGAGTGCAACGCCGTCGGCCTTGGTCACCGGCACCCACATAGAGCGCGCGGCGGAGATAGCGGAGGCGAGGGCCTTGTCGGCTGTGCCGGGCTTCATACGCATCACCAGATTGAGGGTGTATGAGCTGTAGTCGCCGAGGTTTGCCCCGCCTTTATCTGCTATTCCCAGGCCGAGAGCTATAGAGCTGTCAAAGTCCTCAAACAAAGGCGACAGCACACCCATGCCCGAATACGACAGCACCGAATTGACATCAAAATCAGTGGGCAGCGACACGGCAATGATAGCCGAAGCGCCGTTGGCTACCTTGGCGGTGAGGTCGCGGTCGAGGTCCTTGAATGCGTCTTCGCCGAAGAAGCCGGTGGTCATTCCCTTATTGTCGAGCGACTGGGCATTGATTTTGGCCTTGAGGCCTTCGATATCAATAGTCACCGCCACATACTTGCCCACAAAGGCTTTTTGAGGTGACACGAGTATGTTGACGGTATTATCCATGGCGATGCGGTCGCGCTTCCACTGTGCCAGCGGCTTGGCCTTGGCGGCCTCTATTTTCTCTTGTGTCTTGCCGACGCAGTTCTCGGGAGTGTGTCCGGCCACCATCCACAGCACATTATCTTTAGCCACAAAGCCCACACGCGATGACGGCATATTGAAGGCCTCATAGCCCTCGCCCACACCGGTGTGCTTGAAGCCTATCTCCTCCAGCGATGCCGTCAAATCATCTAATGAAGTGATCGCCAGCACCACCACGCCGCCGTCTGAACTGCTATCGGTGAAGAAAGCGCCTGACTCTGTATTGATGCCCTTGATCTTGTTGAGGTTCTCAAGCACGGCGGCATCGCGCGCCGACGTGGGCTTGTAATCGCCCATTGACTTAATGATTTCAGCGGGGGCGAACGTGACGACGACCATTGCGTCATCGGCTGCGTAGCTAAGGAGCATATCGCGCGTATCGACTGTGTCTTTGGAGCACGATGTGCCCAAAACTAAGGCTACCGACACGGCTGTGACCGCGGCTAACGCACGAGTGATAATACGTGGTGTCATAGTGATGCTTGTTGTATATTTATGCAATTAGTTTATAATCATATAACGCTATTATTTGGCCCAAAGTATAGCAGCACGGCAAAATCAGCACAAAAATTCATTTTTGCCTTCACCCATACGGGCGGCTGTCCTTTCATTCACAGCGTAAAGATACAACAAAAGTATGAAACCGAAAAGAAAAAGGCCGCCACCGAGGCCTCGCGATACAAAAAAAATAGCTATCTTTGTGACATAAAGCCACCAAAGGCCCAAAACATAGATTAACACGCTTAAGTATGAATCTTATCTCTCAACGAGTATCATCACTGGCCGCATCGCAGACGCTGGCCATGTCGCAGAAGAGCGCCGAGCTGCGTGCCGCCGGCATCGATGTCATCAACCTGTCAGTAGGCGAGCCTGATTTCTTCACGCCTCAACACATCAAAGATGCCGCAAAGGCCGCCGTCGATGCCAACTTCTCTTTCTACACGCCGGTAGCCGGTTATATGAGCCTCCGTAAGGCTATCGCCGACAAGCTGGCACGCGAAAACGGCGCTTCTTTCGCCCCTGAGCAGATCGTTGTGGGCAATGGCGCCAAGCAGGAGCTCTGCAATGTGATACTCGCCACGGTAAATGCCGGCGATGAGGTAATAATACCGGTGCCCGCATGGGTCAGCTATGTCGAGATGGTAAAGCTCGCCGAGGGCGTATGCGTCACGGTGCCCGCAGGCATAGAGAGCAATTTCAAGATTACACCCGCGATGCTCGAAGCCGCAATCACCTCGCGCACGCGCATGCTGCTTCTCTGCTCCCCGTCAAACCCCACGGGCAGCGTGTATAGCGCCGCCGAGCTGCAGGGCCTGGTAGAGGTGATTGAGCGACATCCGCAGATAATTGTGGTGTCTGACGAGATCTATGAGCATATCAACTACACCGGCGAGGGCTTCACGTCGATGGCTTCGTTCGCTTCAATCGCTGACCGCACTGTGATAATCAACGGCGTGTCAAAAGCTTACGCCATGACAGGGTGGCGCATCGGCTTCTGCGCCGCGCCTTTAACCATTGCAAAGGCCGTGACAAAGCTGCAAGGGCAATACACCTCCGGAGCCTCGTCAATAGCGCAAAAAGCCGCCGAAGCTGCGTACACCGGCCCCCAAGAGTGTGTGAGCGAGATGCGCGAGGCGTTCCGCCGCCGTCGCGACCTGGTGGTGGCTATGGCGCGCGAGATACCGGGGCTAAAGGTCAACGAGCCGGGAGGCGCCTTTTACCTCTTCCCGCAAGTCGAGGCTTTCATAGGCAAGCGATGCGGCGACCGTGTCATCAACAATGACTCAGACCTGGCAATGTATCTGCTCGACGAGGCCCACGTAGCCACGGTGGCCGGCTCGGCATTCTGCGCCCCGGGATACATACGTCTGAGCTATGCCGCCGCTGACGAGGCCTTGGCCGAGGCCATGCGCCGCATTGCGGCAGCCCTCGCAAAGCTTCAATAACAGCCGATCGCTGCGATTACAGCGTCGCCGCGTAGGTGCGCCAACGCTCTATCAGTGCGCTCATATCCGCCGGGATGTCGCAGGTGAAGAACATCTCGCGGCGCGTCACCGGGTGCACAAAACCCAGCGTGCGCGCGTGAAGCGCTTGCCGCGGACACGTCGCAAAGCAATTCTCAATAAATGCGCGATACTTGGCCGAGGGTATGCCTCGCAGCACCTGGTCGCCACCATAGCGCGCATCATTGAAGAGCGGATGACCTATGTGACGCATGTGCACACGTATCTGATGCGTGCGCCCGGTCTCAAGCACACACTTCACCAGGCTCACATGTGTCAGCGGCTCAAGCACCTCATAGTGCGTCACCGCGTGCTTGCCATAGTCGCCGTCGGGAAAGACCGCCATCTGCAGTCTGTCGCGCAGCGACCGCCCTATATTGCCCTCAATGCGCCCCACTCGCGGCTCAGGGATGCCCCACACCATCGCCACATACTCCCGCTTGGTGGTCTTGGCAAAGAATTGGCGACCGAGGTCGGTCTTGGCATCGGGAGTCTTGGCCACCACGAGTAGGCCCGAGGTGTCCTTGTCGATGCGGTGCACCAGACCCATGCGCGGGTCGGTGACGTCATAGTCCGGATTATCCTTAAAGTGGTAGGCAAGCGCATTGACCAGCGTGCCCGAATAGTTGCCGTGTCCGGGGTGCACCACCAGCCCCGCCGGCTTGTTGACCACCAGCAGGGTCTCGTCTTCATACACTATGTCGAGGGGTATGTCCTCGGCTATGACTTCAAAGTCATAGCGCGGGCGGTCCATCACGATTTGCACCACATCGAGCGGCTTCACGCGATAGTTGCTCTTGACGGCCTTGCCATTGACGAGGATACAGCCGGCCTCGGCGGCCTGCTGCACCCTGTTGCGCGACGAGCGTTGCAGCCTATCCACCAGAAACTTATCCACGCGCAGCAGCTCCTGACCCTTGTCGGCCACGAAGCGAAAGTGCTCATAC
Organism: Muribaculaceae bacterium; assembly: GCA_051871765.1. GTDB lineage: Bacteria > Bacteroidota > Bacteroidia > Bacteroidales > Muribaculaceae > CAG-873. The sequence goes on along the minus strand of JBJEDF010000002.1, from coordinate 14,001 downwards.
ATCTCATGCCCGGCGGCGTCAACGATTACCACGCCGTCAGTGTCGCCTCCGGCGGCATCAACGTCGGCATCGTAGGCCTCTTCGGCGATGCCGTCGGCATCGTTATAGCGAGGGGTGGTGACGTCGGTCATAGCTCCTCGGCATCAGGCTCGTAAGTAGATGTGAAGTCGTTGATGATCGCATCCTCGGCAGTGACTGCATCCAAGCTGTCGGCGGCAACGCTGTCAGGCACCGCAGTGCCCACCTTGAGAATCACCGTAGAAGCCACGGAGATGCGCGACCCCACGCCGATAGGCCGGCCATCACACTCGGCACCCTCCACCAAGTCGGGGAATGCCGACGGCACATTGACGATGCGTATGGCGCTGATACCCAGGCTCTCAAGATAGCCGGTGGCCTGCCGCAGCGACACCCCGGTGATAGGCGTGGTCAGCGACACCTTCTTCGGCGAGAAGGCATTGACGGTGACATACACCTGACGCCCCGCCTTCACAATGGCGCCGGCCTTGGGCCACGACTCTATCACGGTGCCGGGCTTTGCCTTCTTGTCATAAATAGAGTCGGAAATCTCTATCGAGAGACCCGCCTTCGCAAGCTCCTTCTCCGCATCATCATAGCTCAGATACTTAATCTGAGGCACCACGGCATTATCGCCATGATGAGTCCAGAAATCCAGAAAAAACATCGCTCCTTCGGCTAAGATAAAAGCCACGAGCACGATATATATCAGATTGACTATGATAGGGTGACGCTTGCGGAATGTGTTAAGTCGCGGTAATATGCCTTGTGGATTATTGCTCATCGTCGTGAGGTTAAGATTTGCGCAAAGTTAGCGAAAATCGCTGATATATGCTAATATTCTCCCCATTTACCCCCACTTTCTCACTAACTCTCGAAATTCACCCCGGGAATTGGCCCTGAAGCTTTGGCGTATGTTATCAATCCACTCCGCACCCTCTCCGGTAGCCCACAAAAAATCCTCAAGATCAAGCGGATGCGCCTATAGGCACGGAGGGCGTCTGCGATAAGGCCACGATCAATTGCGAGCCACTCGCTATAAAGCGATAGCGCGACTCCTGATTGAGAAACTTAAGCATCACGCATAGCTGTGCAGGCCGCCGAGGAGGTAGTTGACACCCACATAAGTGATTATCACCGAGGCAAATGCCACGAGCAGATAAATATTGAGTCTGCGCCGGCGGCTCAGAGCCGGCCACGAGCGGCGATGCAGCGGCAGGGCATACACCATCATCGTAATCAGCGCCCATGTCTCCTTGGGGTCCCAGCCCCAGTATCTGCCCCACGACTGATTGGCCCAGACGGCGCCGGTGAAGATGCCGGCGGCGAGCAGCATCACCGCCGGCGTAAGCAGCCTCACGTTGATGGCGGTGCGCTCTGCCGAGTGGCTGCCGGCAAGGGCGGCGGCGGCATTGGCGGCTATTATAGCCAGCAGCGTATATGCAGCCATGACGAGCGCCACATGCACGCATAGCAGCGGCGAGGCGAGCACCGGCGTGAGCGACGTAATGGCCGGATTGCGGCTGCTTATATACGCCACAAGCACCACCACGGCGCTCACCAGCAGACACAGCGGCCTGAGCAGGGCGGCAGCTGTGCGACCGCCGAACGTGGCAAAGCCTGACGCACACAGGGCTATGGCAAGCATAGTCTCGTAGCCATTGCTCAGCGGCACCGTGCCGCTGATATAGCAGCGCAGCCCCATCACACCCGCGATAGCCACAAACACCAATGCCGCGCCGATGCGCACGACGTGGGCCACACGGCGGCGGCGCGTAGCCATGATGCCTACACCGGCAGCCAAAAAGGCAAGAATGGCGATAGGCAGCATCGTGACATGGCGGGCATAAAAGACTTCGGCCTTGACGCGTCCGGGCGACGGCGCCTCATCCCCGGCCATGGCGCGCTGACGCTCGCGCATAGTGCCAAGCGCCTGCCACGCACTGCTATGACGATTGTGAGCTATCTCACGAGCCACAAACTCCATGCTTCCCCTCACAAAGCGCCAGTCATCGAGACTCATCTCTGACGGCCGAGCGCTGACCCACGACACCCACTCGCCACCGCCGCCGATGGGGTAAATCTTAAAGGCGGCTCCGGTGCACACCGCGCTGATGAGACCGGTGCGCTCATGCGCCTGCATCACGCCCGGCGTAGGCTCGCAGTCCTGCAATTTATATCCGCGATAGTCATAAAAGTCAGTGAGCGCCGCATAGCGGGCATCAACGCCGATGGCTCGCTTGACGTCATCGCCCGTGAGCCGTATGAAAGGCTCGCGCTTCCACTCGTCGTAGAAAAAGAGCCAGCCCGCAAGCACCTCCTCGGGCTGCAAGCCGCGATAAGTGGCGCTGCCATGCACCTTGAGGCAAAAGTCGCGCGCCATGACGCTGACGGGCGCTATACGGCCGTTGTAACTCACCATCAGCGTGCCCAGACGCATAGACACCGCCCGGTCAGGGGTGCGTGGCATAGGCGCCGACGTGGGCTGCGATGATGCCGCCGCCGATGATAAGGCAGAGGCCAGCGCTATGGCCGCGACCATGGCACTTCGCCGCCGTGGACATGGCCGCCGCAGTGCCATCGCCACCATCGCGATGCACAGCATGGCATATCCGCAATAGGTGATGGCAATGCCCGCAGGGTCGTGCTGCACGCTCAGGGTTGATGTGGAGTCGCTTATGCCCGTCTGAAAAAAACGATAGCCGCGATAGCCGGCCACGCGGTTCATCGACACCGTGGCGCTTTGCGCGCCGCCGGCAAGCTCCACGCGGCTCACATAGTCTGACGGAGCCGTCGTGCCGGGATAGCGCTGTATCTCACAGTTAATCAGCCGTATATCAAAGGGCAAAGGCCGCTCCAAGCCATCGCTGTCGGTGAATGTGGCGACCGGTGCATCGCCGGCCGTCAGCGTCAACGTACCGCTGACACCGCAATAGTGTGTCACCGCCGCCCCCACGAGTATCACGGCAAAGGCCGCGTGCAGCAGCAGCGCTGCCGCCGTCATAGCCTTGCGCCTCTGCACCACATACACCGCCGCGGTGATGAGCAGCGACGCCCACAGGGCCATGGTCAGCGGCGAGTGGTAAATCCACTGCGATGCGACCGTGCTGCCGCAATACTTCTCAACTATCGTAGCAGCAATCATGGCGAGCATCAATATGCCCGCCACGATAAAAGAAAAATATTTGAAGAACACTGTTACCGTCAGATAGAATTGATAAAGAAGCAGATAGCATCGCGGTCTGCCTTTGGCAGCGCCCGGAAACGCTCGGTGCAGTAGCGGGCATCGCTCTGCGGCGAGTAGCCGTGCCACATGATGGCCTCGATGACGGTGCGCGCGCGGCAGTCGTGCAGGCGGTCGGCCCCTGCCGAGCCGGTGATGGCTTGGTGCAAGCCGCGGCCCCACAGCGGTGTGGTGCGGCACCACTCACCGCGTATGTCATTGACCATAAACAGCTTGTGCTGAACCATATCGGTGTATGGCCATATCTTCTGATAGGGATACGAGGGCAGCGACGAGGCGGCGAGCTTGAGGTTGGGGTCGCGCACGATGTCGGGGCCGGTGGTCCACGATGGCCGGTGACAATATGCGCAGCCTATCTCGCTGAAGAGCTGTCGGCCGCGCTCAAACTGCGGGTCGTCAACATTGCGAGCGGCGGGCACGGCGAGGCCGCGATGCCACACCATCAGGTCGGTATATTCATCGTCGGTCATCTCCACCGGCAGCGTCTTTGATGTCAGGTAGGTCTTGATGCGCGTCTCCATATCGCCGTTGTGCCACTCGGGGTGCTCCTTGTCGGGGTCGATACGGGCGATATACTCGTCAAAACGTGCCTGCACATCGGGGTCCTTAGCCGAGTATTCGGCGTAGGTGCCGGCGGCATCGAGATAATGGTATCGGCGGTCGCTGCGAGTGACATTGGTGATGTTCCAGATTGCATTTGCGCCGGGGCCATCTTGCAGAGGCCCGCGTGAGAGGGCGTAGGTGTAGCGCCGCGGATACTTGGTGCCATCGCCCTGGAGCGTGTTGCTATACATTGACACCCACTCGCCACCGGCAAAAAAGGCTGTGTTGAGGCCGTTGGGCAGGAGGCCGTCGGCCTCCTCCTGTGCGTACTGCGCTTTGAGGTCGGCATCATCGATAGCATCAAGCAGGCCCGTGCCATAGATGCCGATGGTGCTCTCGAGGCGCACGTCGTAGGGGTCGGTAATCTTATGGCCTTGGTTCACCACATAGATGGCGTCCTCGGGGATGGTGACAGTGGGGTAAATAAGCTCGTATGTCTCGCCATCGTCAAATTTATTACCCCATTCATCGGTAGCCACCGACCATGCCACACGTATCTTGTCCTCGTCAATGGGGTTCTTGAAGGGCGCCACGGCGTGGGTCTGCGGCATTCCCGCAAGCCACGTCACATAGCCCTGTGTCGCCGGGTTAAACACCACCAACAGGCAGCCGTTGCCTATCTCGGTAGTCTTGAACGAGCCGTCGGGCACACGCTGTCCATGGCTATAGTTGGGGTGGCAGTGCACGCACGACGTGCGCACGTATGCCGGCCCGAGGCCGCCTCTTACGCCGCCCACATTGCTCATAAACGGCTTCTCAAAGAGTGCCTCGCCATTTTTGAATGACTGATACAGCCCCGCAGCCTCCACGGCGGGGGTGGGCTGCTCAAAGGCGTTTTGTGTGGTGAGATAAGCCGTGCCAAGCTGTCCGCCGGTATAGTACCATTCGGGGAGCGATGACTCGGTGTCTGCATCGGCATCAGGCGCCGGCGTATCCTCGGAACACCCGGCGAGCATCGCTACCATAGCAGCGGCCAAAGGGCAATAGATAATGTGTCGTAGCATGATTTTTTGCGTATGTTTTTTTATGCGTAATACAAGATTGATGATTATGAGGGAGGAGAATGAAAAAGAAGAGAGAGGAGAATGAGAGAGAAGAGGAGAACGATTTTATTGCTCAATGCAGCGTGCCACCTTCTCAAGGGTGTTGACCAGGTCGGTGCCCACTACCGTCACGGCCTTGCCGGCGGCCGCCTCGGTGGCGTGCTTGGCAAAAGGCTCCGGGATGAGCGAGATGGCGGCAACGGCAGCGTCAATAGCTTGGTGCACCTCGCTGTCGAGGGCCGCATCAACGCTCTTGACATAGTCTGACAGCGACGCATCGCCGCCTACGCTGCCAAAGTATGAGTTTTCGATGGAGCGGATATTGTCAACAAAGTCCTCAATGGAGTTGAGCGAATAGGGCGACTCTATATAGTTCTTGTCCTCAAGCGAGGCTGCCGAGTGAGGACGGCCTATCTTGGTGTTGCCCACCTCGTCGGCGATATCGATGCAGCCCTGGATTATCTCCTCGGCGGCTGCCTGATAGGTTTTAAAGCGCGAGCCGGCCTGACGAGCGTTTTTCATCTCCGTGCCGTATGCCTCGCCAAAGCCTAAGTCGGCCTCCTCGAGGATTTCGCGCTTGGCGGCGCTGATGTTGTCATCGCCTGCCCAGCAGGCCTCTAACAGCACACACTGGTCGCGCAGGTCTTGCGCCACAGCCAAGAGGTATTCCAGCTCCTCAGCGGTGTAGGAGGTGGAGTGCGTCAGCGACGTATTCTCATCGGCGCTGAGCTCAAAGAGCATATATTCAATAGAGTGGAAACCGAGCAGGCCATAGCCGCCATTATTGTCGATGCTCCATGATTTGCCGGCTCGGATGTCGGCGAGCAGGTCGTCCATTGCAGCCTTGTCCAGCGGCCACGAGTCTATGTGCGGGTCGATATTATGCTGCGAGGCCGGGCCAAAAAGAAACGCCTCTGACAGCTCCCAGCTCTTGCGTGACCGCTTCCACGCCTCACCGGCGGCGGAGATATCGGCTGACGTAAGGGTGCCGGAGGCCCATTTTGCCTGGATCTCCTCGCACAGGTCATACAGCTCGATGGCGGCATCGGCCATATCACGGTACGTGGGGAGCACCGTGTGGTCAACGTAGGCCACTGTGGCAGCCTTCAGGGCCGTCTCTTTGGCTGTGAGTGTCTCCCCGGGCGTGTCTTCGCCGCCATCATCGCTGCACGAGGTCAGAGGCATAGCCGCTAAGGGTAAGAGTATCAGTGTTTTGGCAATAATTGTATTGATATTCATACTCAAGAATTTTATGGGTGATTGATTTAATATTATTATTTACTCATTATATAAGGTGACTGCATTAGAGAAACCAGCCGGTGTAAGCCACGCCCACCGATATCGATGGCTCATTGTTGTACTTGAGGCCTGAAGTGCTCTTGTCGAGCAAGCCTATAGCATACTCGCCTTTGATGATGACTTGGGGGATGGGGTAATAGTTGAGACCGGCGGCAATGCGCTTGCGGCCACACCACCCGGCAGGTGTGCCCACCTCCATGGTGTGCATGGAGTCATAGTAGTCAAAACGGCCGAACACATAGAGCTTCTGACGCTCGGCTGTGAGCCGCGGGCTGAGACTGAAGAGGTTATAGCCCGCTTCAAGACCGGCCGAGAGGGCTGACTCGCCAACGTCTTGACGCTTGGAGGGCGAGTCTTTTGACATGGTGCGGTTAAAATCGGTGATATGCTTGGAGTCGCTGAGGTGTCCGTAGTCAAATGACCCGCGCACTATCACATTATGGTCGTTATAGATAAAGCCGGCTGTCACGATGGCCACGGTGCCGTGAACGCCGGCGTTCTTGGCATTGGATGTGGGATAGAGCGTGTTGCTAAACGAGTTGCCCACATACCCACTGACCGAGAGCTTAAGGCCCGGCACCGAGGTGTTGTCGATGCGGAGAGCACACGCCACCGTGTTGCCTATCTTAAACTCATAGGGCGACGCCGACCCATCGTGGATCCACCCTTGGTTGCCAAAACGCTCGCTGTCAAGACCGGGCATCACCATTGCCTCGTAGCGCCAATGACGGCCCAGTCGGCCCCAGATAGTCAGGCCCACCTCGCGCCACGTGCACGGCAGAATGGTGTTTTCGCCCTCCGGGCGATATACACCGAAAAACTCATTAGGCAGGTGGTAGGCGTTGGTCTGGCCAACGGGCACCACCATCAAGCCGGCGCGAACATTCAGCTGCGGCATAAACGTTTTCTGTATCCAAAATTGCTCGAGAGCCACCTCGCCGCCGCGCTCCACCTCGGCCTCGTATTCGCCGGCCTCCTCGGTCTCTATCTCTACAGCGGCCTCATAACCCCCGTGCTCAAACTCTATCTCTGAGCCCATGGACCAGCCCTTACCGAAGTCAAACCCTATTGAGATGGCCACATGCGGCACATCAAAGCGCCCATGGCTTTGGCCTTGATAGTTCTCCGGGTGACTGTATCGCAAATAATTGTCGCTATAGAAGTTGTGTGAATACACGGCCTCGCCGTAGCCGCCGAGGCTCAATCGGCCCATTATCTTCTTGGCCGTAGTCGTCTTTTGTGTGGCGCTGTCGGGCAGCTCATGCGCAGTGCATGGCAGGGCGGCGAGTGCCATGACTACACACACCGGTAATAATCTATTCATCGTATGCTTATTTTTTTTGATGCAAAATTACTCCGCCGAGCCGAGGCTCACAATCACCTAAAATAAGTAAAAAACACCCGCTGACAGCCACACTTGCCCCTCATACATAACCTAAAGTGAGTATCAACTCGCCTTCTCATAAGGCGCTGATATCGCACGGATGCAAAAAAATTGTCACCGCGGTGTCACAAATCCGGGTATCAATGCGTCTAATAAGTGAAACAGCAAATCAACTCATATTTATTTAACATTTCAATACATCAACTACCACCATGAAGCGATTACTCTCATTAGCAACAATAATTCTGCTGAGCGTCTCGATGCTACCCGGATGCGCCTCCGCTAAAAATGATGATGAGTCAGCAGCAAAACGCACCATCACCCGCCAATACGGATATATCAAAAGCTTCTCCTCAATCCAAGCCGCTCAAGGCGTGAAGGTGATATACACCGTGAGCCCGGGCGCCGTAAAGGTCTCCATCAAAGCCACACCCGACGCCATTGACAGCTACGAGGCGCGACTCGACGATGACGGCACCCTAGTGTTAGGAGCCAAGAAAAACGCCAAACCGCACAAATCCAAAAGCAACAGCTCCGACGCCCAAGTCACATTCTACGTCAGCGGCCCGGCCGTCAACAAAATCACAGCCGGCTCGGCCTCACAAATAAATACCGTAGGCGACTATGACGTCAAGGGCTCTCTCGACATAACTACATCAGCAGCCGCCGGCATCTACTTCGGCACCATCACTGCCAACAACGTAGAGATTGACGCCGCATCTGCCTCCCATATCTCAATAGACCGATGCTGCACCTCAAATGAAATAGAAATCGAAGCGGCCAGCGCCGCCGGCGTCACCGTGAAAGGCATAAAAACCAACACCCTGAAGATCGACGCGGCCTCAAGCGCAAGCGTCAACGCAACAGGCACTGCCGACAACGTCAAATACGAAGCCTCAAGCACCGCCAAGATTGACGCAAAAGGCCTCAAAGCCACTCGCGGTAGCGCCGACGCTGCCTCCTGCGCAAACATCAACTGCAGCGTGACAAACCTGCAGCAACGCGAAGCCTCATACGGCTCTGTGAAAAACTATCGCTGACCATAGACCCTTCCCGGCCCGGCAACTAACCACCGCATTTTTCATACGTTTATAGATATTAGCAAGAGGCGAAGGCGCTCCGACACCGGCAGCGCCTTCTTTCTTTCCATCTCCCTCCCGCGCCACGACTTGTAGGGATGCGATACATCGTGTTCGCATCAACCGCGCACCCAAGAGCCATTTTATAGTTTAAGGGCGTGGGGTGTAGCTCGAATTATAAGGGAAGTGTCAAGTGTGGCACAATGGCATCTATCATGGGCTTGGGGACTTCACATTCTCTTGCCATGACGGGCCAGCGCGAAGCGACATCGGTGACGCGGTCAATGATTTCGGCTGCTTTCTTCATGTTGTTGCGCTTGGCAAATTCCAAAAGGTCGTTGCGAGAAATGTCATCAAATTTTTCCATTGATTGACATCTGGTGTTGTGCTGTCCAGCCTCCCTTCGGATTGTAGGCAAATCCCATATCGTATGCCGGAGAGAGTCTCCATTTGCCTTGCTTATCCATGAGGAATGAAATTTTTTTGGTATGGTCGTCCCGGTTACGGACAATCACATTGAAAACCATGCGCCGGAACATTTCCTGAGCTTGTGAATATGGCAGTCTCAATGCCCTTATTATGCTGAACGCCTGTTCGTAGGAGTAGGAGCGGGGATTACGGTAGTCGTAATGCGCTATTCCGCAGAGTGTCTGCATGTGGATTTTAGACTGAATAATTATACCAGGTTTATACACTGGAAAAACAAATCCCCTCTAACTTATAAGTTAGAGGGGATTATTTGTGCCCAGAACAGAACTCGCAATTATACATCGAAGTAAATTCAATCATATTTTAATTATGGTGTATATCAGCGTGTTATGTGACTCAATAAAGAATTTGAATGAAATTCAATGTAACGAAAAGTAGAAATTTTGCCAGTTGTTTTGCCAGTAAATTTTATTTTTGTACCTTTGTGGTTATAAAATGGGCACTAACAATATCCCACAATATCTTATCTCAAAATCCGATAAAATCTATGGCAACTTTCAGATTCGAAATTTCAAATAAACCCAATCGCAACAAGAAGTATATGCTAATGTTGTGCGTTACCGTCGCGGGAAAACGTAAAAGGGTTAAGACTCCAATCGAATTAGATAAGCCCGGAGATTTCAATCCTAAATGCCGTGGAGAGAATTGGGTTAGAGCGAGTGTGCCGGATGCCAAGGTGCTTAATGCTCATCTTTCTGCTATCCTCGATAGGGCAAAAGATACGTATAAAGAGCTCGACAAGGATGGCGAGGTTTCCTCAGCAAGAGTCACTAAGGAGATGAATACTGAGATGGTCTCGCCCTCGTTCCTTGCGTTTGCGCGAGAGAGAGCGCAGATGATTTACGATAATGGGGGTTGGAGAAATTGGCGCAAGTATTGCGGCCTTATCAATAAGCTCGACACATTCCGCAAGAAACGCCGTATGCCGGATATTACCGTTGAGGATTTAACGGTAGACTTGCTGACTCGCTTCGACAACTTTCTTCATAAGTGGGAGAATGAGCGCGAGCCGGGGAAGCTGCTGCACCCTAATACAATTGAAGTGCAGTTCAATATCCTTCGGACGTTGGTGCATCGCGCCATTGAGGTTGGGATAATGGAGGCTTCCAAGGACCCGTTCCTCGTGTTCAAATACAAAGGCGTTAAAACCATTAAGGAGAAGTTGAGCGAGGAAGAAATGAGTCGCATTATTGCTCTTGAGCTTGACGAAGGCTCATTGATATGGCATTGTAAGAATTACTTCTTGTTCAGCTACTACTGTGCCGGTATTCGTGCCGCTGACCTGATTCAACTTCGTTGGCGCAATATAACTGAGTCCGGGCGACTACATTATCAAATGGGTAAGAATCACAAAGACCGCGACCTGGTGCTTGTAGAACAGGCTTTGGAAATTCTTCGTTATTACCATAACGATGAAGCTAAACCGGATGACTACATCTTCCCTTTGCTCGACAACAGTGCCGAATATGCAAAGTATATCACGCAAGCCGACAAGGACCGAATGAAACCGGATCTCCGGCACCACCTTTATCAGCAGGTGTCCGCAAAGAATGCGCTCATCAACAAATATCTCAAGAAGATTGCCGAGAAGGCAGAGGTAACGACGAACCTCACAATGCACATCAGTCGTCATGCTTTCGCCCATATCGCCCAGGAGTCAGGTGCAGAAAGTTCCGCCATAAAGAATATCCTCGGTCATAGCAATCTCGCAACAACTGAGCGTTACATGGGCAGCTTCGATACCTCAAAAACAGACAGCACCCTCCGTTCATTGTTCGCCAAGAAAAAGACCGGAGCCGACGGCCTGACCGATGAGGAACGCGAGCAACAAGCCATCGAGTTGCTGAAAGGCATGTCTCCCGAGCAAATAATGTCCATCATTTCCGCCATCAACAAATAAACCATTCGCGAGTTGGCAAATAGCGCTTGTCGAGCTTCAGCTCGGTGCGCGGTTCCGAAGGAAATTTGACCAACCGACAAATAATCAGTAAATTTGCATTATCATGGCAAAAGAAACTCTTATGCAGCATAACACAGCAGATTACAATATCGCTGTTCAGACTATAAAAGAAGCTATTCTTCGTAGCCAGTATCAAGCTGCGAAGTTGGTCAATCGTGAAATGCTGTCTTTATACTATGGTATAGGCAGATACATTTCTGCAAACTCTCGTGACGGCTTCTGGGGGACTGGAGCAATTAAGGCAATTTCAGAGCGGCTTCGCAAGGAAATGCCTGGTCTTAAAGGCTTTTCTCAGACCAATCTAAAATATATGAGAATATTCTATGAGGAATGGTCTCCATTTATCGAACCTAAATTATCTAAATCGTCAGCCGTGGCTGACAAAATTGATACCGACTCTCTTCTGCCGATTAAATCGTCAGCCACGGTTGACGATTTGGAAAGATTTCTCAATCTGAGTTTCAGCCACCATATTATAATCTTGGCCGAAGAGAAGAATATCGAAAAACGCTGGAAATATATCAGTCTTGCAGTCGATAATAAATGGGATAAACGTTTTCTCAAAGGGCAAATAAAAGATAGTGCTGCTGATAAATATGGCACGATGCCTTCAAACTTTGATGTAACCATCACGAATAGTCGCGATGCGATAAAAGCTCTCAGCATGTTCAAAGACGAGTATCTTCTTGACTTTATCAATACTGAGGAAATCGGCATTCGAGATCTTGCAGACATTGATGAACGAGTTGTAGAGAGGGAGATAATTCACAATATCAAGAAGTTCATCATGACATTTGGACGTGACTTCGCTTTCGTTGGCAACCAATATCATCTTGAGGCATTTTCGGAGGATTTCTTTCCTGACCTATTGTTTTTCAATCGAGAATTGAATTGCCTTGTCGTTGTGGAGTTGAAAACTGGAAATTTCAAACCTGGCTACCTTGCACAACTGATGACTTATCTCCGCATTTTGGATGATAAGATTAGGAAGCCCCACGAGAACCCGTCTATAGGTATTGTACTATGCAAGAGTGCCAATAAAGACTTTGTAGAGTATGTTATTCAAGACTATGCCAAACCTATGGGTGTGGCAACATATCGTCTTAGTAAAGATATGCCGGACAAATTACGTGAGGCTCTGCCTGATATAGAGGAATTAAAGAAATTGCTCTGATAATTAAATATCTTTACGGAAGTTGAATGTCATAGAAAATGATATCAATGTCATAGAAATGTCATAGAAAAAAAGCGATGTGTCATAGAAAATGTCACCATTAAATACGAAGTTGTCACCAATACCGTCACCAATATCACCCCGATGTCACCAATAGTGGCACTGATAAATACGAATTTGGCACCGATAGTGGCACCAATGGAACAATAACCGGAACAATAAGTGGAACGATAGCGGAACGATGCGGAACAATAACCGGAACAATAAACAAAAATGTAAGGAAAATAGTTAGCATATAATTGAGACATAGTCCCTCAGATGATTATTCATAAGCATATTGAACAAATTCAGAAATATACCGCAAAGTAATATGGCAGACAAGAAAGGATATGGCATAGTTATTCCGAATGATTGGGATACGAAGAAGATTGAGAAATTAAGTCTCGAAGATTTCCATGAGGAGTTGATGCGTCTTGATAAGGAGGTCTTTTACCGAATGGCTAATGAGGTGGAATTAGATTTGCCTCTTTTGGAAAATGCGGGATACGAGTACCAGGGACTTTCTTCTATTGCACTTATTGAACTGGATAATTTTGCGCATTCATCGGATACACTGCGTAAGTATGTGAGGTATATAATCGAAGTAAATCCTGCGAGTTATGAGATGAGAGCGGATTTCGATTATGTGCTTGCATTGTATGACCGGGAACATAATCTGTTCGACAAATATTATCCTGAGGATATGACTCGGATATATTCTCAAGAAGTTGCGGATGAAGCGACTACAGAGAATAGTCAAACAATAAAGCTAATACGGCTTTTCATCGATGAGTTCAAAGATGCGCAGACGGAATGGAAATACAAGGTACTTGAAAAATATGGTGCCCGATTCCAGTCTTGTTTTGCGTTTGAATATTTTGTCTCGAAAAGAGGGCTTTCAGAATGGTACTATAAATCAAATGATGAGTATGGTGACAGAGATTTGGAGCAGGCTGAACGACTGAAAGAACTGATGAACTTATACCGTCTGTTGAAAGACGGCAGCGATTTAATTGTTCAGTCATCATTATTCAAATCTCGCAAGGCAATGATTTCGGCCAACGCTGCCAAAATTCTTGGAGACCTGATAATTATGGGTGTACCTCATATCCGAGCCTTTGATTTTAGGATGGGCGAGGTCGAAGGAACGTTTGATAATACCGGACAGTTTATCCCGGTAATGAACGCTGATAATGAAACATATCGGTCAATTTGTGCAGAACTTGACCAGGTGAGTGAAAGCTCTATTGCAGAGAAAGACTTAAAGCTATTCTTTTACTTGGCTGATAACGCAATATGGTGGCCGGACGGAATCGGTATAACTCAGCGATATATATTCCTATACAAATTGTCGCAATTCTTTGGTTATGTAAAGGCTTCTGACTATGAAGATTTGACCAATGGCGATGTTCGCAAAGAAATTGCCGATAGGATTAAACGAATGATGAAGTCTATGGAGAAGGAGGATAAAGACAAAAGTCTTCTGATGAAATATCTCAGATAACGTTTCTCCGTCAATTTTTATAACGACCTTCAGGATGAGTATTCATTTTGAGGGTCGTTTTTCATAGCCCCTATATAAAAATTTTTGAAATATCATGGATTTTTTGAAAGGATACTGTTTCTTTGAGTGTGTCTAAGAAAGGGTACTAAAAAAGGACCAGCCAAA
>JBJEDF010000001.1:0-19252 GCA_051871765.1 Muribaculaceae bacterium | reverse complement strand
ATCTATGACTCTGGCAAATAATCAATTAACCATTAACTGAATATCCCTAATTAAAAGTTGAATATGTCTTTAGTAGAGCCGTCGTCGGTGTCGTCGGCTTTTTTGTTATTGTTGAAGGTGAAGAGACGACGGTGGCGCGTGGGCACGGCGTCGGAATGGTTTGCAATAGAATAGTAGCAGTCTTGACATTCATCACAGTCATTGCCGTCATTGGCATCAACAATCATACCGGTCTGCATGGCTTTGCGCGAGAAGTTGCGGCGGTCATAGGTGGTGTTGTTGATAGCTTCATATACGCGGCGCAATTCGTCGATGGTGAATACCTTGTCGAGGAGATTGAAGGCGATGGGTCGCACGCGCAGTATCTCGCGTAGGTGTTCGTGAGCAGCTGTAATGATGTGCTCGTGGTCAAAAGCCAGCGGGGGCAATTCGTTGCTGTCAAACCACATGGCATTGTTGGCGTCATCGCCGGCGGCGATGCGATAGGCCTCGGGTCGCACCAGCGCCACGAAGGCCACGGTGACTACTCGGCCTCGCGGGTCGCGGTCAGTGGCGCTGAACACTCTGAACTGCTCAATGTAGATGTCGCGGATACCGGTCTCCTCCATGAGTTCGCGGCGCGCACACTCGTCGATGGTCTCATCCATGCGCATAAATCCGCCGGGCAGAGCCCAATAGCCCTTGTAGGGCTCAATGCCGCGCTCTATGAGCAGCAGCTTGAGAGCCTGGCCATCGAAACCGAAGATTACGCAGTCGGCTGTGAGTGCCGGGCGAGGGTATTTGTATGTGTAGCTGTCGGTCATAATTTTGACGATGATTTTGAGTTGTTGCGTAATTTTGACGCAAAGATACAGTGAGATATTCAAATCTCCAAATTTTTTGCGTCAAAAATACGCAAACGGGCGAAATTTAACCAATATTAAGTATTGGGGCTTGGTGTACAATAAAATAATGGCTACCTTTGCCACTGAAAATAGTGAGCAACAAGATTGGGACTCTGCCGTGCAAGGCCGAGTTTCAATTGTTTTTTGTAGCTTTTCAAACCCTTAAAGAGAATACAACAAAAACAAAACAATAATCATTAATCAACTAAAACACTAAAAGTTACCGCCATGGCTATTACCTACATGACCAAGGAAGGTTATAAGAAAAAAATGGAAGAAATCGCTTACCTCGAAAACGTTAAGCGACCGGAAATATCGCGAGCTATTGCCGAGGCACGCGACAAGGGCGACCTTTCGGAGAATGCCGAATACGATGCCGCCAAGGAGGCTCAAGGTATGCTCGAGATGAAAATCTCGCAGCTCAAAGACCTTGTGGCCAACGCCCGCATCTTAGACGAGAGCAAGCTCAACTGCGAGGAGGTGCAGATCCTCAACCGCGTCAAAATCAAAAACGTGGCCAATGGCCAGACGATGGAGTACACCATCGTGGCTGACTCCGAGGCCAACCTCAAGGAGAAAAAAATCGCGTCATCTACACCTATCGCTCAGGGACTGCTCGGGCATAAGATCGGCGATGTGGTCGATATCAAGGTGCCCTCGGGTATGATGAAGTTTGAGATTGTGGAAATCAACCTCTAATAAGCATAACACATTATATATATACATACACCCTTATCACTATGGCATCAATTTTCTCCAAGATAGTAGCCGGTGAGATACCCTCCTACCGCATTGCCGAAGATGAGCATTACTATGCTTTCCTTGACATCAATCCGCTTGCCGAGGGCCACACGCTCGTAATCCCCAAGCGCGAGGTGGATTATATCTTTGACCTCAGTGATGACGAATATGCCGGTCTGCAGCTCTTTGCCAAGCGCGTGGCTGCCGCAATCAAGGCCGCTATACCCTGCCGCAAGGTGGGCGTGGCAGTGCTGGGCCTCGAGGTGCCTCACGCTCATATCCACCTGGTGCCCATCACCAAGGAGTCTGATATGGACTTTCACAATAAGCACACCTTCGCGGCTGAGCGCATGGCCGAGATAGCACGCGCCATCAGCGAGAAATTTGTGTAAGGCAAAAGCAGACACCTCCGGTTAATACACACACACCACCACTCTATCTAATCCTGATTACAGCAATGAAACGAATATTCAATATCTTACTGACAGTGCTGCTGACCTTGCTGCTCTTTGCTTGCAACAGGCAGCACGGCTGGGTCGTAGATGGCACTATCGCCGACGGCGCCGGCCGCAAGGTGGCTCTCGAGGGCTTTAACAACGGCCATTGGTATGTGATAGACTCGCTGACAGTGGGCGAAGACGGCACCTTTGCTTATAACGCACCGGCTCCGGCTCCCTATCCCGACATCATGCGCCTCACACTCGATGGCGCCGGCATCTATTTCCCCATTGACTCCATTGACCACGTCACCGTGACAGCCACCGCTGATTTTGGAGCCGGATATACCCTTAGCGGCACTCCGCTCGCCAAGACTATCCACGACATTGACTCGCTGATAGCAGTGAGAGCTGCCGCCGTGGGCGAGGCTGCGCTGCCTGCTGACAGCATTCTCAAGACCACCCTCGCCAACATCATCGTGGCCGACACCACGGCCATTGCCGGTTATTATATAGTGAATAAGTCAGTAGGCGGACATCCGCTCTACGACCTGAGCACGCGACGCGACCTGCGCGTGTTTGGCGCGGTGGCTCAGCGCTTCACCATGTCGCGCCCCGACGACCCCCGCACCGCTTATCTCTCAAAGGTATATCTCACGGCGCGAGCCAAGACCAGCCCGGCAGCTGCCCCGCAAGAGACGGTGGTGGAGGTGCCGCAAGCCGGCCTCATCGACATCGTGCGCTATGACAGCCGCGGTGCTCGCCATTCGCTGGCCGAGGAGGCTGCCAAGGGTGGCGTCATCATACTCAGCTTCACCGACTACGGTCTCGACCGCTCGCCGGCATACAATGTGATACTCAACACCGTGTATGAGAAGTATCGCGCACAGGGGCTGCAAATCTATCAGCTGGCCTTTGACCAAGACGAAGTAAGCTGGAAGCAGACCGCACGCAACCTGCCGTGGATTACGGTGTGGAATGCCACCACCGATGGAGCGCAGGTGCTGCTTGACTACAACATCGGCGACCTGCCCACCACTTACATCATCGACCGCACCGGCTCTATCGCCGAGCGCGTCAATGACCCCACGCAGATAGCTGCTGCCGTGGCGCGTCATATCTAATTGGCAACGGTTAATCTATTAATGATATGGTAAACTTTGATTATCAGACGCCTACGCGGCTCATCTTTGGCCGCGGCGTGGTAGCCGAAAAGCTGCAAGAGGTAATGGCCCAATATGGGCCACGCGTGCTCATCACCTATGGTGGCGGCAGCATCAAGCGCAGCGGCCTTTATGATCAAGTCATAGCCTTGCTCGCTGACAAGGAAATCTACGAGCTGCCGGGCATAGCCCCCAATCCTAAGTTTAACCCGAGCGTGATCGATGGTGTGCGCCTCTGCAAGGAGCACTCTATCGATGTGATACTCGCTGTGGGCGGCGGCAGCGTGCTTGACTGCACCAAGGCTATTGCCGGCGCGGCGTGCTCCGACGCCGACCCTTGGGACGTGGTCACCGGCAAGGCGCCCACACTCAGCGCCACCCCCATCGTGGATATCATCACACTGGCGGCCACCGGCTCGGAGTATGACTCCGGCGCTGTAATCTCGCGCACGGAGACATGCGACAAGCTCGCTTACTTCTCGCGCTATGTGTTCCCGGCGGTGTCGTTTATTGACCCCACCTACACCTTTACCTTGCCCGCCAAGCAGACCTTAGCCGGCGTTGCCGACTGCATCAACCATATCATGGAGCAGTACTTCTGCGGCGAGCACATCATGATGAACGATGCGTTTATGACCGGCGCCGTGCGTTCGCTCGTGGCCAATGTCAAGAAGGTGCTGTCGCAGCCCGATGACTATGAGGCACGCGCCGAGATATTCTATGCCACGACACTGGGCTGCAACGGCATCTATGCCCTGGGCAACTCAGCCGGCGGCTGGCCTATGCACGCCATAGAGCATGCGCTGTCAGGTCACTACGACATCACTCACGGCGAGGGGCTGGCGATAATCACCCCGCGGTGGATGGCGCATATCTTGCGCAGCACCGAGGGCGAGCTGCATGAGCAGGCCGTGGAGCGCGTCACCTCTTTCGGTCGTGATGTCTTCGGCACCGCCACTGCCGACGAGAGCATCGCCGCCATTCACGACTTCTATAAGGGCATAGGCATACCGATGACTCTGCGCGAGGTGGGCATCGACGACAGCCGTATCGACGAGATGGCCCACCATGTGGCCGTCAACGAGGGCCTTGAGCATGCGTGGGTGCCTCTGCACCAGGCCGACATCGCCGCTATACTTCGCGACAGCCTCTAAGCCCTAAGCGGCTGCAGCACAATCCTAAAAAAGGGCGCCCCTCAGCGTTGAACACAGCGAGGGGCGCCCTTTTAGCGTGATATGAGGCCGATATCAGTCGGCAGGCGCGGTGGCGTGATACTCGATGATGCCGGGCATGGAGTTGCGCACGGCTTTGGCTATCGTGATGCCAAAGTCGGCTGCCGCCTTGGCCAGCACGTCGCGGTAGAGCACGCACACACTGCCCACAAAGCATATGGGCTGCTGCTTGTAGTTGTAGGCGGCGATGTTGCGGGTGAAAAAGCGCATAAATGCGGCATATACAAGCTGATAGACGTAGGCGTTGTCGAGATGCTCGGCGAGAAATTCGGAGTATCGAGCCAGTGCGCGGTTGGGCAGCGAGTTTGAATACACGGCATCCATCAGCATTGGTGGAGTCACATTGTACTTCTCGTAGAAAGCATCGACCAGCGTCTTTGGGGCGAGGCCTTTGAGCATATCGGCGATGAAATTTTTGCCGAGATAAGCGCCCGAGCCTTCATCGCCGAGCACGTAGCCCAGCGGCGCCACCGTCTTGATGATCTCTTTGCCATCGTAGAGACAGGAGTTGGAACCGGTGCCGAGGATGCAGGCGAGACCGGGCTGATGCACCAGCAGGCCGCGAGCGGCTCCGAGGAGGTCGCTGTTGACGGTCACCGGAGTCTTAAACTGAGCCACGAGCGATGACTCCATCGTCTTGCATTTATCTTGAGTGGCACAGCCTGCGCCGTAAAAATACACGTGCTCCCAGCGCCGCCGGAAAAACGCTTCGGGCAGCTCAAGGCGTATGCTGTGCGAAATCTCGCGTCGCGATTGGAAGTATGGGTTCATGCCGGAGGTGTAAGCGTGCTCCACGACAGTGACTCCGTCAACGAGCACCCATTCGGTGCGCGTGCTGCTGCTTTCGGCTAAGACTTTCATATCAGAGGTGAGGTGTATGTGATATTGATAAGTGAATGTTGAGATGTTGCTTGATAGGGAGGGGCGGTCAACGTAGGTGAGGCGCTGTCAGTAGCCCTTGCGATACTTCTCTTGGTCGGCATCGTCAAGGATGCTCATATATGAAGCATATCGCGACTGCGCTATGCGGCTATCGTCGAGCGCTTGGAGCACGGCGCAGCCGGGCTCGTGGGTGTGAGTGCAGTTGCGAAACCTACATTTCTTTGAAAGCTCGAAGATTTCGGGGAAGAAGTGGGCCACCTCGTTGCGGTCAAAGTCGATGGTGCCGAAGCCTCTGATGCCGGGGGTGTCGATGATGGCGCCTCCGCCGTTGAGGTCATACATCTCGGAGAAGGTGGTGGTGTGCATGCCTGTGTCGTGAGCGTCGGAGATGGCGGCCGTGCGCAGCTCGAGCCCGGGAATGAGCCTGTTGATGATCGACGACTTGCCCACGCCGCTGTTGCCCGAGAGCAGTGTCACCTTGGCGGCGAGCGTCTGCCGCAGAGTGTCAAAACCCTCGCCGGTGGCGGCGGAGACGGGCACCACGGTGTATCCTATCGAGCGGTAGAGGTATGTCACCGCGTCGAGGAGCTCGGTGCTGTCGGGGTCATCGGCAAGGAGGTCAATTTTGTTGATGACCAATATTGCCGGCACGTCATAGGCCTGCGCTGTGGCCAAAAAGCGGTCAATGAAAGTGGTGGAGGTGGACGGGTGGGTGAGCGTAGCCACCAGCATGGCGCAGTCAATGTTGGAGGCAATGATGTGGGCCTCCTTGGAAAGATTGCTTGCACGGCGTATGATATAGTTGCGCCGCGGCATGATGTCCTTAATTAAGGCTATCTCGCCTGAGGTGGCGGGCGTGATGGCCACCATGTCGCCCACGGCCACGGGGTTGGTGATGCGTATGCCGCGGATGCGATAGCTGCCTGCCATCTTGCACTTGACCTCGGTAAGCGAGCCGGCGAGGCGCACCACATAGTGTGCGCCGGTGTTTCGTATTACTATGCCTGTGTTGTCGCTCATAGATCTAACATTGACCGGCACAAAGTTACGACTTTTAGCGTTAACGTGCAAACTTAACGATTATGTAACCAAAATGATTTAAAAATGATATGTAGTAGCTATACCTTTGCAGCGAGAAAAGCAAGGAAGTGTAAATGTTTTCACACTCACATTAATATATTATGTTTAAGACATTAGTAGTGCAATTTCTAAAGTTTATTTTAGCAGCAGCTTTCTTAATTCCAAATCTTGCTTATGCCGTGACACTCGGAGGCGTAGTCACCGATGCTACTGACAGTCAGCCCATCATTGGCGCGGCTGTCAGCGTTGTCGGCACCAAGTATGCCACCGTCACCGATATCGACGGCAACTACGAGCTATCATTGCCGGGAGGCGCATATAGCATAGAGGTCAAGTATTTGGGTTATGATGACCTACGCAAGCAAATCACTATTGAGGGCAGCGCCGATGTGACAGTTGACTTTGCGCTGACGCCCTCGCGCCAATCGCTCAATGAGGTGACCGTGACCACGGCAGCGCGGCGCAGCAGCGAAGTGACGCAGATCCACGCCCAGCGCAGCAGTCTGGTGGTGCAGAGCGGTGTCTCGGCACAGCTGATAGCGCGCACCCAAGACAAAGACGCGTCAGAGGTGATACGCCGCGTGCCCGGCATTTCGGTCATCGACGAGAAGTTTGTGATGGTGCGAGGCTTGTCGCAGCGTTATAATAATGTGTGGCTCAACGGCGGAGCGGTGCCCAGCTCCGAGGCCGACACGCGCGCCTTCTCTTTTGACATCATTCCCGGCACTCAGCTCGACAATATTGTAGTGGTCAAGAGCCCGGCGCCGGAGTATCCCGCTGACTTCTCGGGTGGTTTTATCCTTGTGAATACCAAGCAGTTGCCATCGCAGCGCGGTCTCAATATCTCGCTGGGCCTGGGTGTCAACGACCGCACACACTTTAAGGACTTTATACACTCGCGCGGCAGCTCCACCGATTGGCTCGGTTTTGACGGCGGCTTGAGACATCTCGATGCCGGCATGACGGCTCCGCTGAAGGCGTACCCCGGCTATGAAACCGGCGCCAATCCTCGCATCGACGTGCTCGGCAATGGTCTCAACAACGACTGGACCCTGCGCACATCCACCCCCTGGGGCGATATCAAGTTTAATGCCTGCTACAACGACACCTGGCACATCGCCGATGGTGCCAAGCTGGGCTTGATAGCGGCGTTGCTTTACAACAACACCTACCGCACCGTGCTCGATATGACCAACTCGCTCTATGGCCCTTATGATGTGACCAATGGCAAGTCAGTGACGCTGCGCAGCGCCACCGACGACAGCTACAGCCATGAAGCTCGACTCGGCGCGATGCTCAATATGTCGCTCTTCTGCCGCGACCGCCGCCACACCATAGAGTGGAAAAATATCTTCAACCAAATAGGCAAGGATAAGTACAGCGAGCGTGTGGGATATAATGCCCAGCCAGACAACATTAACGATATGGAGTATTACTACACCTCGCGCAGCACATACAACACCCAATTCACCGGCAAGCACATCTTCGATGCCGACCGCATTGACTGGAGCCTTGCCTACTCGTATGCCAACCGCGAGATGCCTGACCGCCGTCTGATACAGCGCACTGACCGCACCGAGCAGACCATGGGCATCTATCGTATCAGCCGCGAATTCTCGCACCTTGCCGAGCACATAGCATCGCTGAGCGTCAACTATAAGCGCGACCTGACTATAGGCTCGCTCGCGCCCACCATCAAAGCCGGTATCTACGGCGAGTATCGCGCGCGCACTTACCGCACACGTCAGCTGCAATATGGCTGGCAGCCTGACAATACCTTGCCTGCCGGATTTATGTTCTTCGATGATGTGCCCAATACGGTGCTCATTGATGAGAACTATGGTCCCGACAAGCTCTACATCTACGAGGAGGTCAACTACCTCAATAATTATAATGCCAAGGCCGGGCAGATGGCAGGATATGTGGGCGTGAATGTGCCCTATCAGGCCTTTGACTTCTATGTGGGCGCACGCTACGAGTTTATGCGCCAAGTGCTCAGCCTCAATACTTTGCAGTATCAGGAGAGCCTTCACGACACGCGCTATGACTATAGCGATATATATCCGTCGGCCAATATCACCTACCACCTCACCGAGGGGCATCAGCTGAGGGCCGCCTATGGCCGCTCGGTCAACAGACCTGAGTTTCGCGAGCTGTCGCCGTCGGTATTCTACGACTTTGACCTCGGCAGTGATGTGATGGGTAACTACGACCTCAAGGCCGCCTACATTGACAACGTGGATTTACGCTATGAGTGGTATCCGAGCGATGGCGAGCAAGTGTCGCTGGCGCTCTTCTACAAGCACTTCAGCAACCCTATCGAGTGGACCTACACCGTGGCCGGCGGCACTGATCTGATTTACTCTTTTGTCAATGCACGCGGCGCCAATAACTATGGCATAGAGATAGATATACGCAAGAATTTAGGCTTCATCGGCCTGCCTGACTTCTCGCTCTCGCTCAACGGCTCGCTGATAAAAAGCAAGGTGCGCTTTGATGCCGGCTCTAACAATATTGACCGCCCCATGCAGGGTCAGTCGCCTTACTTGATTAACTGCGGATTGTTTTACAACAACAAGCGCTACGGCTGGGATGTGGCAGCACTGTACAACCGCATCGGCCGCCGCATCATAGGCGTAGGCAACCGCTACGGCACCGCCGATGACGGCACCGCCCGCAATATCCCCAACTCTTACGAGATGCCGCGCAATGTGGTGGATCTGTCAGTGTCAAAACGCTTCGGCAAGTGGCAGGTCAAAGCCGCTGCCCGCGACCTGCTGGGCGAGAAAGTCACCTTCATGCAGTTTGAAGACGTCACCACTGCCGATGGCAAGGTCAAGACCGTGCAGCAGCTGAGCCGCTCGTTCAAGCCCGGCCGCTCCTTCTCCATCACCGTGGCTTATGACTTATGATAGACAGCAGTCTTGTGAATAAAGATACAGATAACAAAAGCAGAAAATATATTGTTTCATCAATTAAAATTTTATGAAAGCAAACTATTTCAAACACAGTGTAGCCCTGATGGCAGGGCTGGCTTTGGCCATGAGCGCCACTCTGGCGTCGTGCTCGTCAGATGATGATCCCGATCCCAAGCCCAAGGAAGACCCCGAGGTCACCTACAAAGGCAATGTGGCCTATAGCACGGGTCTCGTCTTCAACAACGGCACCGAGCTGGGCAATGGCGCGCAGCACTACCACTTCACCGGCGATGTCACCCTCGACCGTGGCACATATCTGCTCAAAGGCTGGGTATATGTAGATGCAGGCGCCAAGCTGCGCATCCCCGCCGGCACTATCATCAAAGGCGATAAGCAGACGATGGCTGCCATCATCGTGGAGCCCGGCGGATATTGCGAGATGAATGGTACGCAGTCAGAGCCGGTAGTCCTCACGTCGGAACAGCCGGCAGGTCAGCGTCGCCCGGGCGACTGGGGTGGCCTTATCATCTGCGGCAAGGCTCCCAACAACCAGGGCACACAACAGATTGAAGGCGGCCCGACCACCGTTCACGGAGGCGACAACGCTGCCGATAACTCAGGTATCTATCGCTATGTGCGCGTAGAGTTTGCCGGCTTCCCCTTCGACACCGATAAGGAAATCAACGGCATCACCTTCGGCTCAGTAGGTAGCGCCACCACCGTAGATCACCTGCAGGTATCTTACTCTAATGATGACTCTTTTGAATGGTTTGGCGGCAATGTCAGCTGCTCGCACCTCGTAGCTTACAAAGGCTGGGATGATGACTTTGATACTGACAACGGCTTCTGCGGCAACGTGCAGTACTGCCTCTCAGTGCGTGACCCCCGCATCGCTGATACATCGCAATCAAACGGCTTTGAGAGCGACAACAACGCCAGCGGCGCCGAGACCACCCCGTTCACCACAGCACGCTTCAGCAACGTAACCCTCATCGGCCCGGCCACAGCCAAAAACGCCGACTTCGTCAATAGCGCCGACTACATCACTGCCGGTGACCTCTATCCCGACAACGGCTCCAAGCTGGGCAAATTCCAAGCTGCAATGCAGATACGCCGCAGCAGCAAGCTCAACATCACCAACTGTGTGGCTGTAGGCTTCCCCATCGGCTTAATCATCGATGGCGAAAAAGGCAACACCGTGCAGTATGCACGCAACGGCGAGTTTGCTGTCAGCAACACTATCTTTGCCGGCATGGGCATCATCGGCTCTGATAAGAACAAACTCTATGAGGACTACCTCTATGACTATGCCACCGGCACCGAGGATCGCACTAAGCAGTCTTATTCTCACACCTTCTTTGTCGGCAATGCCTCTAACCGCATCGCTGCCGAGGCTGAGCTTGGCTTGAGCGACCCCGCCGGCGTAGGTCAGAACTATTGCCCGGCATCAGAGATCTCTGACGGCAAAGGCTCGTATATCGGCGCTTTCAAAAACAGCAACGATAACTGGCTCGCCGGCTGGACTAACTTTGACCCGCAGAACACAGCCTACTGATAACCTATGGTCTATACTGTCATAATCCTCTAATAATCAATCTTAAACCAAGCGGCGGCGCTAATGCTATATCAAGCACAGCACCGCCGTGATTTTTTGATAATTTATCGTTGGTCTAAACGGTTGATTATTAGTGATGTATGATGGGCTGGCTTTGCGGGCGTGTAAAAAATACGGCTAAAAACTATGCTATTTGCAATAAATTTTGTAAATTTGCAGCCAAATTGGAAGATAGAATATCATAAACCGAAATTTACTTACGTCTAACAAAAAGGTAAAGAATTATGAACACAGAAGTAATCGGAACCTATGCAGGCGCTGTTTGGGAAGCGCTCAACGGAAACGGCACTCTCACCGTGAAACAGATTAAAAAAGCTACCAAGCTCAAAGACAAAGAGGTATTTGCAGCTCTCGGCTGGCTTGCTCGCGAAGGCAAGGTAGAGATCGCCGTAAATGCTGCCGATGAGAAAGAGCTCGATGTAACTCTGCTCTAATAGCTCGCGGCTAATCATTGCACTTATAGACAATAGTCTCACACTCTCAGATAAAAATCTCAGGCTTATGCTTGAGATTTTTTTGTGTCGCGTCAGCTGCGGCCACACTTCTCGAGGGGCGTCAGCAGTAGTGTTCTTTGCAATCTGATTTTGCGGTGTAAAAAAAAGTGTGTATCTTTGCATCGCATTAGCAAGCACGCTGTGCTATCAGGTGCCCGTAGTTCAATGGATAGAATAAAGGATTCCGGTTCCTTCGATTAGGGTTCGACTCCCTACGGGCATACAATCAATTTTTATACACATGTCATAAAACAAGCAGCCCCGATTCATCACGAGTCGGGGCTGGTGTATTTAATGAAAGTTAGTCAATTACTGTATGTTGCTGTTTTCGCTGTGTTCTGATTATTTGACGTTTCGGCCGGTGAATGGTTTAACGTCGTTGAAATAATTAACATTGTTTAATAGTTTGACAACCCATTCATAATTGTGTCGGCAAGAGTCTGTGGCGATTTGAATATCACATCGGCACCGTTGGCGCGCAGCTCTTCGTCAGGGATAGGCCCTGTGACGAGTCCTACGGTGAATATGCCGGCATCTGAGGCGGAGCGTACTCCCAGGGGTGCGTTGTCCACGGCGATCGCCTCGTCGGCGCTGACGCCAGCCATCTCCAGGCCTTTGAGGAATGGCTCGGGCGAGGGCTTTCCGTGAGTGACATTGCGGGCGGTGACGCATCGTGAGGGG
The DNA here is from genome assembly GCA_051871765.1 of Muribaculaceae bacterium. Lineage (GTDB taxonomy): Bacteria > Bacteroidota > Bacteroidia > Bacteroidales > Muribaculaceae > CAG-873. The sequence continues at coordinate 7,125 of JBJEDF010000001.1, read as the reverse complement.
GGAAAGGCGCCGGGGAAATCGCGCTCCAGGCGCTCTATCAGCGACATCTGCCCCGAGCCGGTGACGAGCACCGGGGTGATGCCGGCGCCCGGCAGCGCGGCCACCATCTGTTGCATAGGCTTGAAGGGTAGGGGCTCGGGCAGCTCTTTGAAGTATTGTGTCTTGATGGCGTAGAGGCGGTCGGCCTCTTCGGGGTCTATGCCGTGGCCGTAGGCGCGGTTGAAGATGACGTTGAGGGTGGAGCGGCCCGTGCGGCCTTCGTATAGGAAAAACTCCTCGCGTGAGGCTGCGATGCCCAGCTCGGTGACCATGCGCAGCCACGCATCGGCGTGGTTGCCCATAGAGTCATATAGGGTGCCGTCCATATCGAAGAGTATGGCTTTGGGGCGTATGGCAAGGCGCATATCCGTGGCGCCTCCGTTGGTGTCGGTGACTATGTATTGGGGTTTCATTTTACGGTGTTGGTGTCGTCAGGCATCGTGGCCTCAGTGTTTGGCGTTGTTGCCGGAGGTGTTTGCTGCTTGCGTCGTTTTGATTTGGATTGTTTTGTTGATTTAGTGTTGGTGGCCGTGGCGGGCTGAGGTGGCGCTTCTAATAGGCCTTCGTTGATAAGCATCAGTGAGTCAGCCGCCGAGATGGTGTCGGTGCTGTCGTCATCAGCGGTAATAGCCGATGGCTTGGGCCGCCTCTTGATGTCGAGGGTAGAGAATTTGGCACGGCTGACACCGCGGCGGAATACGCCTTCAATCTGGTTGATGAGGTTGATGCGCGTGGTGTCGGAGGCGGCGCTGATGCTGAGAGCCGTCTTCTCGTTGAAGCGCGCCTTGCCGAGACTGATTTTGAAATCGTCGGTGTTGCCCTTGATGTTGATGCCGAATTTGAATGGAATAGGTGATTTCAGCACGGCCACATGGTAGTCAAAATTCATAGACAAGTCGTTGGAGCCTTGCACTCCGAGGCGATACCTGTCAAAGTTGAAGATGAAGGGATAGAGCTGCAACATATTGTCTTTGACGGTGAGCTCCACGCTCATGCTGTCAATGATGTTGCGGTTTTTATTCTTGAAGAGTAGCCATTTGCTGATGGTCTTGAATGTCTCTTGGTCAATGACGGTGAGTGAGTCGCCGCGCAGCTGCACTGCGGCGTTGAGGCTGGGCAGCTCCATGTTCATGTTGCGGTCGATATCTACTGTTGCTGCAATGTCGGCATTGATGATGCCGCTGAAGTCGCGCATGATGGGCATGATGGAGTCGAGAGCCGGCATCAGCGTCATAAAGCGGTCTATGTCAAAGCGCTTCACCAGGAGGCCGAAGCCGAATTTTATGTCGGAGACTTTCGGTGCCGAGTATAGTGCTGATAGCTCGATAGAGCCGACATCTGAGGAGGCACGCAGCCTGTTGAGGTTGACAGCTCCGTCGTAGAGGTTGAGCTCACCCCTGAAGCGGTGGAGGAGCAAGTCGGCATAGATGATATTGCGTGCCTTGACCTTGATTTGTCCCTCGATGTTGGTGGGAATGAGTAGGGGGGTGACAGCGGCGGTGTCGGCAATGACCGGCACTACCGTGGCAGCGCTGCCTCCGCCATCATCTTCGTCATCGTCGCCCATGGCATCGATATATGCCGAGCCGCGGAATGTGGCATCGGCGAGTTGGTTGATGTCAATGGTGTCAGATGTCACATTGAATTGGAGCTTGAGATTTTGCCGTTTAGAGCGCGAAGTGAGGCTGCGGCTGATGTTGGAGATATTGCCGCTGATGGTGAGGTCTGTGCGGCCTACTTTGTAGGTGATGCTGTCGAGCCAAATGCTGTCGTTGTTAAATGACAGGTTGAAGTTGCGTATCCTATTGCGTAGGGGGAAGTATGGGGTGCGCAGGCCGGCACGTTTGGCCTTGATGCTGCCTGTGAGACGCCAGTCGCGCAGCAGGCGTCGCGTGTCATCATCGGTGCCCCAATCGATTTTCTCGGTGGAGTCGGTGGAGTCGGCTGCCGCGGCTCGTGCTCGGCGTCGCTCGGCTCGCGCGATGACCATGGCCGAGTCGGCGCTGATGTCGGGGTGTAGGGCGCTGATTGAGTCGGCGGCGCGCTGCAGGGCAGCTGATACCTTGCGCTGTCGCTGTGGTTGCTTGGCGAGCGAGGCGTTGATATTTACTTGTCGCAGCGAGAGCCTGTTGATATTGTCTTGTGCTCTAAGGCGCTCGGCTTTGAGGTCCATGGTGATTAGCGGCAGCCGCTTATTGCCGTCGTTGCGTTTGAGGGTGATGTATCCGCCGAGGCCCTGAGAGCGCAGCTTGATAGAGTCGGCGGGCATATTCATATCCAGGCGCGATGTCTGCATCACGGCACCGATGGGTATCACCACATTGCTGTCGTTGGGGTTGAAGCCGCCCTTGTTGGCGGTGCCTATGCCCATCTTGAGGCCGGCGCACTGCATGTCGCCGAGGCCCTGCACCAGCATCGCGGCGGTATCCACTTGCAGCGATAGTGACAGCAGGCTGTCGGCCGTGTAGCTGCCGTGGGTAAATCTGTTGCGAGTGCCGAAAGTGAAGCAGGCGTGGCGCGCATAAAGGTCGGTGTCTGAGCCGGCGATGGTGTCGCTGTCAGAGGCCGCCGTCTGTGCCGGCAGATGGCATAGCAAATCATCGGCATCAATGTCGCCGGTGACATAGAGGCGATAAAAACGGCTCGGCGTGAGCATCGAGAGGCTGCCTCGCGCTTGGATGTCGGCGGTGACGCGCCCGCTGATGGTGCCGGGTATCATTTGGGTCAATATGGGTGGCAGTTGCGACAGATTGCAGCGGCCATGGAGCCGGGCATCAAAGTTGGGGTCTGACAGGAGTCTGCTCACCGTGGCGTCAAGCGTCAGGCGAGTGGCCGGGCCGGCAAGGACCATATCGTTGATGCTCACCGATGCCGCATCGAGGTTGTTGCCGCGCAGAGTCAGGCCTATGTTGGCGCCTATGCTCTCAAAGCGCATGGCTCCGCTGCGGAAGTGGCCCGGCGGTAGGGCCAGGGCGATGGTGGCGTGGGGTATGGTGTCTGTAGCTAAATCAAAAGGCTTGTTGAGCTTGACACTCAGCGAGGGCTTCAGGTCGGTGCTGAATGGCTTCTTGATGCCGGCATTGCGCAGCGCCGGCTCGGGCACCATTGACAGGAGGTCGGCAAGCTCAATGGGCGCCAACGCGGCCTCCAGGCGCTCGACGCGCACAGACTGCTCCATATTGACTGCGGTGGCAAAGTCGATATTCACGCAGTGAGCACTCAGTGTGGCCTCGTCAATAGCCACCTCCATGGGCTTGTCAGGGCCCCAGGTGATGCGGCCGTCGAAGCCGAAGGGCGCCGACTGTAGGTTGACCATTGAGAGCAGCGGCGAGCTGATGTCGCCACGGATAGTCACCGCATAGTATGGCGGCAGGGCGTCGGCCGCTGACTGTGGCGCTTGCCCGGCCTCAAGGTCAATGGCTGAGAAGGTGACACAAGCCTCTTGGCCGGCCTCGGCGTCGTAGTATCGTATGGGCATCGTGCCGGTGACTCTGAAGCGGTCAATGCTGATGCGCGGCATAGCAGAGGTGGTGGTGTCAGTGGTCTCTGACGGCGTGCCGGCGTAGATGTTGTAGTTGCACACCGCCGAGTCGAGCCTTGCGATGGCCACGCGCGGGTTGCGCAGCTCAATGTCGCTGAGGGCTATCTGCATGCCTGCCGGCGATAGTATCTTGGCTATGTTGATGCCGCCGCCAAAGTGCTCCATTGTCAGGAGCGTGTCGGCATATATCGGCAGCTGCGAGCGCATCTCGGGGGTGAGACGCTTGATGTCGCGCGAGATGATGGTGAGGCTGTCAACATCGATACGCAGGAATGGAAAGTGAGCCTCCATATTCAGCTCCACGCGGCCTATGGTCACATCGGCATTGAGCATCGAATTAGCCACACGCTGTGCCAGCGGTGTCAGCGCCTCGGGCTTGAGCACGCTCACACAGCACACCAATGTGCCCCAAATGGCAAGGGCCACAGCCATCGCCGTCCACAGCACTATCTTGGTGCACGTTGCCAATATGCGCCGCATGCGGCTCTTGCGCCGCGGCAGTTGATTGAGTTGAGAGTCATCTGTAGCCATAGCTGATTGTTTGAGAGTGAATAGCCGTGATATGGAAGCAGGATTGTCGCACCTCGTATTTGACGTAGCACAGGCCTTGCGCCCTGAGGTCGTAGATTACCACGGCAAGGAGGTTCTTGAGGTCTTCGAAGGTGCGGCCAACGCCGGGCTTATCGTAGATAAATTTTGAAAAACTGATGTCGAAGGTGGTGCCGTATTGGTGAGCTGACTCCTCGGTGGCATTAGAGTTGACGCGTCGCAAGCGCTGCACGGTGGCGGGTGTGCGTAGGGCGCTGGTCACTTTGATGCGGTAGTTGCCACCGCCTTGCTCGGCGAGAGCTTTGTTGAAGTCAGCGCCTATCCTCTTGAGCAGCGCGGCAGCTTCGGGCACCAGATAGGGGTAGGAGTGCGTCATCTCATCGACAAAATACTCGGGGCATGAGCGCAGCCTCACCAGCGGGCGGCGAGCCTCCCAGATGCTTTGCAGATTGCTGATGGGCGCGATGCCGTAGGTCTTTGCTTCGGCCAGCTGCACATAGTTGCTGTCGTTGAAGGCGGCTCTGAGCGGCCCTATGGCTTTGAGCTTGAGGGGCGTGCAATCTTTGTCAGGGACATCATCGCGGTGCTTGTCCCAGGCGTTGGCATCGCGGTGCGACGTGAGCAATGAGTCAATCGTAGGAGCTGACGCCGCTGCATCGCTCGCTATCGAGTCAATGCTGCCTTCGTCGGCGTGCTCGCCGCCGCGGCACGAGAGCAGGGCTATCGCGCTGACGGCACTTATGATGATTAGCAGTCGCATAGAGTTACTGATATGGGTATGCAGGTCATTTCAAACTTCAAAGATACACATAATATTTTGATTGGCCACTCGCACCATATAAATTAACGCGCCAATTAACGTTTTCTTGAGAATTATGATAGAGTAAGCGTATCGCCTAACAAAAATACAGGTGCAGGTAATGATGTTATCATCTACGAAAAAGAGTATGGTGATGGCTATATTTATTATTTGGAAGAGAAGCGCGACAAACGTAAGTCGTTGGCATTCCAAACGATGTATAAAAAGAAAAAAGGTGCTGATAGTTCCGACGGGTTGTTGCCTAATGCCACTCCCTCTACGTCCAAAGCGCCTTCGGACAATCTCAGCGACCTTTATGCGAGCAAAGGTAGCGAAAAAGGTGGAGAAATGCAAGCGCCGGGGGCAGAAAACGCAGCTTACGGCGAGCTTACTGCGCTGCAGCGCATACCTGTCGGCGAGGATGGCGAGCCGATGTTTGAGCAGGCAGAGAAGGAAACGGCGTGGGATGGCCTTGTGGAGGCTGTTGGTAGCGAGGCTGATGCCGCGGAGATTGCTTTGGCTCAGGTGCAGCAGGCTACTGCCGCCCTTGAAGCGCTCAAAAAGAAGACTCCGACGCCTAAGTCACCAAAGCTAAAAGGGTCGCCTTTAGCTATGGTTGAAGCGAAACGGCAGGCTGCCGAGCAGTATCAGAGCGACCTCACACGGTACAACCAGCAGCTTGCCGAGATGCAGGCGCGTCTTGAGGCGTGGAATGGTATCATCGGTGTCTATAACTCGCGCAGTGCTGAGCGAGACCGCCAGCAGCGCGAGGAGCAGCGCCAACGTGATGCACAAGCATACGAAGAAGCCATGGCGCGCGATGCGGAGCGCAAGCGCAGAGCCGCAGAAGAACAGCAACAGCGCAGAGGAGGCGAAGCAGTTGAACAAGCTGCGGATGCTGTACAACGCGGTGCAGAGCCTCAACAACTGAGTGAGCCTACCGAGGCGCAGAAAGCCGCAGGCAACTACAAAAAGGAACACCGCCGTGTTGACGGCTATAACATCAGCATTGAGAATGCCAAAGGCAGTGTGCGCCGTGGCACCGGTGCAGACGGCAAGCCGTGGGAAACCGTCATGCAGAACGACTACGGATATATCCGTGGGACTGAGGGTGTGGATGGTGACCACATAGACGTGTTCCTTTCCGATACCCCGGAGCAGGGCGATGTGTTTGTCGTTGACCAAGTGAGGGAGGACGGCTCGTTTGACGAGCATAAGGTTATGTACGGCTTCCCCACGGAGCAGGCCGCGCGTGACGCATACCTCTCCAACTATGAGCCGGGTTGGACCGGTCTCGGCGCGATTACCCACGTCAGCAAGGAAGAGTTCAAGAAGTGGATTCAGTCGAGCAGACGTAAGACCAAGCCCTTTGCCGAGTACAAGAGCGTCAAGGCTATTGAGGGCAACGGCATGATTGGACGCTCACTCACCGAGCAGGAAGCAACGGAGTTGATTGCACGAATGGAAGCAACCGCCGAAGTCGCTCCCTCAATTGAACTCACGCCCGAAAACTGGATTGCCCAGTTCGGAGAGGACGGCACTGTTGAAACTCCCATAGGCATTGTCAAGATGGGTGCAAACCAGTTGCTGAAACTCTACTCACTGAAAAGGACAGAGTATTTCAGTATGATACATCCTACACTCAACACTCCCGATGTCATCATTGAGAAAAACGCACCTGCTGAAGGTGCAGAGCGAGACAGCAAATATCTGTTTGTAAAGACGTTCATCAAACCCGATGGAAGCCGTCTTGTGCATTTTGAATCTGTAACCGTTCAGCGTGACGGCATGGAGGTATCAATAAGCAGCCATGAAGCCGATGGTAAAGCAATAAAGAAAGAGATGCAGAATGGTAAAATTCTACATCTCTCTGAAAGTTTGTCCCCCAGTTCTGAAAGGTACTTAACCGAGGCTCCGAGTGAATCGGAGGGACCGGACCTTGTTCCTACGTCCGACAATAATGTTAAGGGGAAAGAGCGTGAGGACGGGCAATCCCTCATACTGCCCTCCGAATCTTCGGAGGAGGCCGGTGCCCTTTCCGGCCCTACGTTCGACTCGCCATCTGACGGCAAAGGTAATACTTTGTCGGGAGAAAAGCAAGAGGATGTGACAAAAAGTGCTGAAAATGAGGCGCAGGAGACACAACCGGGCGCCGGCGATGTGGATATGCTGCGTCGCAAATGGGAGGCGATGAAGG